>JBGQIO010000121.1:0-10916 GCA_041498515.1 Anaerolineae bacterium | reverse complement strand
TATTGTAATCGGCCAGGCACATGAGGCTCTCGGGGAGGGTTTCAAGCCCTTGAAAAGATTATTGTAGTGAAGTAATAAAATAACGCAAAGATGCAGACGCAAAGAAAATCAGTTTAATAATCCTTCAACAACGCGCCTATAATAATAAATAGGAGACCTACGGTCACGTCTCGGCGGGGACCCCGCGCCAAGACACTGAAGAACACACTGAAGAACGCAGTGCAGGCAGTGCAGGCGAACGCTTGGCATCTTCGCGCCGAGAAATACACTCGGCATCTTCGACCCCGAAAAGCGCGGGGTCTCCGACTGTGCGAGGTAAACTCCGTCCCACGCCGAGCAAGGAAGCGGGCAACTAATCGAAAGACTAGTGTCTCAAACTTTCCTCACCATATCCCCCACTTGAATCACGCTACCCTGTACAACTTTCGCATTGAGGCCTCGTAGTCGAAGTTGTTTCCCGACGGGTGAGTTCACCCACTGCAGCGCCTCCCGCCCAAAGCGGGACGCAAATTTTTCACAGCCTGTGTGCGGTTGAGAAGTGATTTCGATCGTAGCCGAGCCGAGTGCTAATCGCGATCCGGGCGGCAGATTTTCCACGCTCAGGTCCAGGTCAACGACAAGTTGATCCCCAGCCAATGGCCAGCGCTCTTTCACCTGAGCGACTAAGGCAACCAGGCGGGCATTGATGATGGTCAGTTGCATGTCAGGATGCGACGACCCATCTGAAGTCCGAGAACTGCCGCGTGTACTCCAGGTGTCCCCGACGAGCCCTTCGACCTGATCCAATTCTCCAACTTCTAAGACTTCGCGCAGGTCGATTTGCGGTCGACGAACAATCAGGGCCAGGACACCTTCAAATTTGGGCGACTGACGGATTGTGTCCAACCCGGCTTCAAGCTCTGCCAACGTCAAAGGTTTTGCTTCGGTCATGATTACTCCCTTGTTGAATGGTCACGGCTCATAGGCTATCGAAGAGAATCCACCAGGCGCTGTGCACAGTCGGCAATCGTGAAGGTTAGGCCCATTGCGGGATTGATAACATCATAGATTTTTTTTGGACGTTCGGCCCGATCCACTCGCCTTTGACGTAATTAAAGATGCTCTTCCTAATACCTCTCACTTGCGCATGAAATCCTAACGAGACACAGTAGGTGAGCTCCCAACACTCCGATGGTGCAATCGACTCCGAGCGTATGCGAATTAGTCCATCAAAGTACTCGCAGAGTCTCTTCGTGATCATTGTAAACCGCACCTCACCTTGGTCCTCGATTAGACATCCGGACTCGGCATCATCACATCCCGAATCTGCGCGCCCAAATCATCTACACCCTTGCAGAACTGACGCAGTGTTCGCCGAGTTGCGCCGAATTGGTCGAATTCAGCGACCCCCATGCCGTTTTCATCATAGGCCTTTCTGAAGTCCACGAATTTGGCTTCGAGTTGCTTAACAATTCTGTCTTCCACGGGCCGATCAATTCGGTTTTCTACAGTCACATCTGAGGCATTGATGTTCTTCTGCCATTCATAAGGAGGCGAGATCACGACATTGCCTCCGATGAACTCGCTCCAGTGAAGGTGAGTGCGAAAAGCGGCACTCAGAAGCCGCAGCCGGTAGCCCCTTTCTTGATAGATTTGATATGCCTTCTTCATCACCGCGATCCCGGCCCAGTCCAAGATCCACGGATCCGCAATGATTCCTTCTTTTTGGGCCACTACTTTCAGCCAGTCGTCCAGCCGACCGACCATCAGGGTGCACACTGGACCCATTTGGCTGACATCCTTCCTTTCTCTCTCTCGCCGCGTTAATCCACGCTCAACACTTTCCGCGACCGCAATAGCCTGTGGGAGCGTAAAGCTGACCGTCGCATTGATGCTTATCCCCCGGTAAGTCGCTTCCTCAATTGCATCGATGCCGGCAGCTGTAGCCGGTATCTTCACAATCATATTTGGCGCCAAGCGTGCGAAATGCTCGGCCTGCTCGACAATGGCCTGGGCGTTACGATAAAACTTTGGATTGGTTTGGATGGAGAGGCGCCCATTCTTGGCCCTGTCGCGCTCTAGGATCGGGAGTAGAAGCGCGGCCGCCTTCTGCGACATCTCCTCCGTCAGCTTCCAGGCAATGTCTTCCTCCGTAGCCGTCGGCATCTCGCGGACGATTTGTGGAAGTCTTTCCTTCCACAAATTCCATTCCTGCTTAAGCACAGTCAATACAATCACCGGATTGCAAGTTGCACCGACTGCGCCGTTAGTCTCGATCGAAGAGGACAGCTCCTGAATCGAGCACGAGTCGTTCCACAGCACGGTAGGCGTGGTCTGAGTCATCTGGTGAAGGCGGCTCTTGAATCCTGTGTCCATCATTTAGCCTCCAATTAACGATCAAGAGTGCAACTACGGGTTATTGAGCATATCAGCATTATCTTGTTCATCAGGCATTACATCTCGAAGTCTTCTTGCCGCTTGCCTGCATGAATCGAGTAGCTTAGGTTTTGATCCTTTGGCAATTTGAATCAGCGAAGCGGAACAATGCCATAATCCGGCCGCGTCGCGTCGCGATGCACCAAATGCTCAAATCAGGAATGTCAGACCTTGCCTAGGAGGTCTGTCAGGACACAAAATGCATTCTTGACCAATTTACTCGTTTAGGATCGCCCGGCCTAGGCGGGGCCGGAACCATATTTACGCGCGATCTTGAATGCCGAGTAGGAACGCGTTATTCTTACTCAACATCGTGCACACATCCGTCTCGGGAACGCCCATTGCCAGGAGGAGCCGCACGTACAACTTCATTCCTTCAAGAGGCGGCGGATTCAGCATGGAGCCATAGTCGGTGGCAATGGCACATTTTTCTGGCCCAACTTTCTCGATGATTTTGAGCACCTCTGTGCGGTCAGCCACGGGGTTATTGAAGTGTGGAACAGCACTGTACATGAAGAGTCCAATGTAGGCACCCATCTTGCTGATCTCAGCCATTTCGTCAATGGACATTCGGTTTACGCTCCATTGCGGATGCGTCAGGAGGATCTTCTTTACACCATACTTCTGAGCCTCCTCTGTCATAATGAACCGTTCCTTCGTGCCTGTATGGCAGAGGTCCAGGATGATATTATATTTGGCAACGGTCTTGAAGATTTCGATGAGCTCTGGCAGCGGCTTATCGTGCTCATCCAACACTTCCACACCCTTTCCATCCTCTTCCAGTGTCTTCATATGGTGTGCGGAATCGTGGCTTGGCAGCCAAACGATCTTGGCGCCGAGCTTTGCGCTTACCTTCACTGCTTCCGGGTTGAGCCCACCGACCGACCAGTTGAGAACCACACCGCCATATACATTGAATGGATGACGGTGCATTTCTCCTTTCTCTTCTTTTTCTTGGGCGTGACGATCCACGATCTGCTGAACAAAGTACATCATGGGCGCCGTATCAGAGAGCATGCTCTTGAAAACCATTGCGCGCATGCCTGCATCATAGGCTTGCTTCGCTTCCCATGCAAAGTCCCAGCCGGTATCGACGAGCGCATCCGGGTACCCATGCACGTGGATGTCAATTCCGTCCTGCAGGATACTCATTACCTGCTCTTCGCTGATATTCCCCTTTGCGCCGAACTCTTCTACGGTGTGGTAACTCAGCTTTGCCCTTTCACGCCAAGGGGACTTAAAAGACTCTTCTTCGAGAGACGACCATTTGCTAGCCATTTTTGACTCCTTTCAACTTCAGAACATACCAACTAAGGCGCAAAGAATTCCTTTCCAGGCAAGTTGTGCAGGGCATCATTCTTGTTGCTCAATGTGTTTCGTAATCGATTGGAGGTGCTCCTTTGATACCGATCGCAAAACAAAAACAATGGATCGGTGCATTCGCGCTTTCCGGCCACATACTGTGGACCGCCATCGGGGGGATTTTGATCAGGTCGCCTTGAGCAACCTTTACAACCTCACCATCGATTTCCATAAAGCCACGTCCATACGTCACATAGTAGAACTCGAAGGTTGGGTGGTTGTGAGGATTAACCTTACCTCCGCCTTTGATCTCGAATTCACTAACCAGTTCGAGATGACCGCCGCTAGTTTCATCAAACATTTCCCGCGGATTGACCAACCACCACACCGGCACAGTTCCGGCATGTTCTTCACTGGGAGGCTTTTGTTCGATCGATCGCACGTCCATTGTCGTTCTCCTATTGTGGGTAACTTTTGTGGGTAGCCGGTTCCTCAGGTTATGATCTCGGAGTTAGGTTCCGATCTCAAAAGCGAGGAACCGGCTGTCATTGAATTGAACTA
The DNA here is from genome assembly GCA_041498515.1 of Anaerolineae bacterium. Taxonomy (GTDB): domain Bacteria; phylum Chloroflexota; class Anaerolineae; order Anaerolineales; family Villigracilaceae; genus Fen-1038. Next base: position 6,638 of record JBGQIO010000121.1, on the reverse strand, counting down.
ACTGCACTGTGGCCGACAAAGCACAGGCCCTCGACCATGTTTATCGATTACTTACCGTAAACGCGGGTAGCGATTGCAGCAATCTGATCCACATTGGCCGTCGTGGCAAGCTGGAAGGGGATTAAGATCTCTTTGGGAGGAGTTGAGCCTTCCAGGTAAGCTACGGCAGCTGTGAGACCGCCGGCAGCTTGGCCTTCAGGATTCTGGAAGACTGTGGCCGAAACCTTGCCAGCTTTGATATCAGCCAATGTTTCAGGCAAACCGTCTACACCGCACGTCGGCATTTTGCCAGACAAACCGGCCTGCTCTATAGCCGCCAGTGCGCCCAGGATCATATCGTCGTTGTTGGCAACGGCGAAATCGTAGCTGGTCGACTTGCTCAACAGGCTTTCAGTAACTGTCTGGGCCGTGGCGCGATCGTAATTCGCATACTGCTCAACAAATGTGAACTTATCTGTCAGGCCGGCATCTGCAAGCGCTTTCTTGACACCATCGCTGCGGGCAATATCGGTGACCTGCCCAGCAACACCGCGCAGATAAATACCATTGAGTTTGTCCTTCCCAGATGATGTCCGTAAGTCAATCAACCACTTGCCCAGCAGCAGGCCTGAGTCGATCTGGTTCGAACCGACGAAGGAGACATAATCCCCACCGCTCGCTTTACCATTGAACTGCACCACGGGGACGCCTGCCTTGTTGGCTGCATCGATCGATGCGACCGAAGCATCCAGGCTGGCCGCTTCAAACAACAGCAGATCGGGTTTCTGGGCCAGCATATTTTCCACGTTGGCTAATTCTTTGCTGGTGTCATTGACCGCATCGGCCTCGATCAACTTGACGCCCATTGCTGCGGCCCGGTTTTGGATTGCTTTCTGCATGGCGGCCACATACGGGAAGGCCAGATTCTGATAGGAAACGGCAATCACCCATTGTTTTTGGGCCTTGAATGGTGAATTCCAGAATTCGCCGCTGAAATCGAACTTTCCAGCAGCAGGCGCTCCAGCTGGGGCTGTGGTTGGCACAGGCGCAGGCGTAGTTGCAGCAGAGCAGCCAGCCAGGAACAAAATCAGAATCAAGTTAATTAATACGAGCAGGGTCTTTTTCATCTTTTTCTCCTTGGTTATTTTTGGTGAGGATGATCAATGGACAATCCTCCGACATCGATACTATCTGGAAAAGGAACAAGGGTCATTATTTTGCCTAGTATGACCTCCTTTGACCTTCACCCTCTCAATGATTAGGGGTTTTTCCGCAGCAGGTTATCTAGTCCAACAGCCGCGATGATGATCATACCGATAATAATTTGCTGGATAGGGGAAGGAATGTTTAGCATCACCAGGCCATTTTGTAGCACCTGAATGATCAATGCTCCAACGATCGTTTTTTCTACAGTGCCGCGACCTCCAAAGAGACTTGCACCTCCAACGACAACAGAGGCAATCGCAATCAGCTCGAAACCTTGTCCTGATATAGCCTGGGCAGCTCCAAGTCTTGAGGTAAATACAAGCCCGGCCAGGCCGCACAGCAATCCACTGATTGTGAACACACCGAGCTTAACAAGGTTGACATTGATCCCAGCTGCTCGTGCAGCTTGCTCATTGCCTCCCACCGCGTAGATATAACGGCCAAACTTAGTAAATTTGAGTACGATGGCTGCAATGAACGCTACCAATATAAAGACAACGACCGGAATTGGGATTGGTCCAAGTGAGTTTTGGCCAATCGTTCGGTACCAAGGCTGCAGGTCATAGATCGGGTTCACCCGATACCAGACGATAAAACCACGGTAAGCATATAAAGTTCCCAGGGTGACAATAAGCGCGGGCACCTTGGCCCAGGCGACAAGAGCTCCGTTGAACATCCCACACAACAAACCGATGCCCAGGGGGATGGCAAGGGCTATAAAAATGTTCGTTGGGGTGGTATCTTTCTGAGCGTAAATTCCTGAGATCATTCCCGCAACTGCCAATGTAGACCCAACGGAGAGGTCAATACCTGCTGATAGTATTACGAACAGCATTCCGATGGAAATGATTCCGGTCACGGAAACCTGGAGCAAGATCAGTATGATATTATTCGAAGTGGCAAATCGGGGGTTTGTTATGGAGAATGAGATCAAAAGCAAAACAAGCGCAAAATAAATCCCATATTCCCTCATTGTCGTGCCCAGGTTGTTTGGCTTGGAGATTTGTTTGGTGGTTAGAGTTAGATTAGCCATGCTTCGATCCCATTTCTTATTGAGAGATTTGCGCGTTGGAATTAGGTTGGGTGGATGTGACCAATTTCACACCGGCAGCGCAAGCCCCCAGAAGATCATCACGACACTGTTCGCGCGAGAATTCACCCGCAATTCGTCCCAATCTCATCACCAGCACTCGATCGCTCATGCCAAGGATTTCGGGCAGCTCAGATGAAATCAGTATGATTCCCCGGCCCTCGCCCGCCAGACGATCGATAATCTTTCTGATTTCGGCTTTTGTACCCACATCGATCCCGCGCGTGGGGTCATCTAAAATCAACACTTTCGGGTCGGCATTCAGCCATTTGCCCAGCACAATTTTTTGTTGGTTTCCGCCGCTTAAAGTGGTGACCAAAGATTTTATGGAAGGAACGCTGATTTCGAATGATTGGATGCTGTTCTCCACCACTGCCATCTCTTTTTCGTGATTTACAAAGCCAAAACGGGTCAACTTGTTTAAGATGGGCAGCGACAGATTGCTTTTTACATCCATATTGGCTAACAGGCCAAGTGTCCGGCGGTCTTCAGGTACCAAGGCAATTTCGTGAGCGATAGAATCCTGAGGAGAGTGGATCTCCACAAGACGGTCATCGATCCTAACTTCGCCTGAGTCCTTGCTTTTCAGACCAACAATCGTTTCGGCCAATTCCGTCCGGCCGGCACCAATCAGTCCATAAATCCCCAGGATCTCTCCCTTGTAAACCTTAAAACTGATATCTTCAAAATGAGGCCTGCGCGTCAAGTGGCTGACTTCCATAGCGACATCCACTGGATCATAGTGATGATCGTTTATGAAGAATTTCGACAGCTCCCGTCCCACCATCGCTTTGACCAAGCTGGTCTCATCCCATTCGGCAGTTGGGCGCGTCTCTAACTTCACGCCATCGCGCAACACAGTGATCTGATCCGCGATTTCGAACACTTCTGCCAGCTTGTGCGAAATGTAAACAACGGCTGTTCCCCGATCACGCAAATTCTGAATGATCTTGAACAGGTCTTTAATCTCCGGAGCGGTCAGAGAGGATGTGGGTTCATCAAGAATCAAGACTTTCGAATCCATCGAGATGCCCTTTGAAATTTCCACTAATTGCTGCTTTGCAATACTCAGGTTACTGATCTTCGCTTTGGGGGAAATCTCGACCTCTACCTCGGAGAGAATCTGTTTGGCTTGTTCTTCTGCCGTGTTGGGGTTGATAAATCCAGGAACCCACGAACGAAATTCCCGGCCCAAGAATATGTTTTCCGCAACCGACAATTCGGGAACGAGGTTAAGTTCCTGGTAAACGAGCGCAATTCCGAGGCTGATCGCACTTTTGGGGCTGGTCATGTGCTCCAGTCTGCCGTTGATAAATATCTGCCCTTCATAATCTGGTAATAGACCCGCTAGGACACGCATAAGTGTCGATTTTCCTGCACCGTTCTCTCCAACCAGGCCGTGAACAGTGCCAGGATAGATGTCGAAGTCAACGCTTTTTACCGCTGTAGTTCCGGCAAACTTTTTTGTAATCCCTTGTAATCGGACGATTGGAATTCTCTCAGCCATGACAGACATTTCTTGTTTTAGAACCTATTAGTGCATCAGACTTTCAGCGCATCGATTAGAAATTGCTTGCTAGCTAGGATCATTGCCTGAGACTCTTCAGGATCTTGCATGCCTTCTGTCTCATAGGATAAGACGCCGTCGAACTTAGCATCTTTCAGGATTTTGATGCAGCCCGGAAGGTCAATATCGCCTTTGCCCAGGGTGACAGCATCTCTTCCTACAACATCCTTGATGTGTGTATGTCTCACTTTGTTCACTACCTTGCTTAATAGTTCAGTCTCACTAAAGCTGGTGGCAGCGCCAAGTTTCCATTCAAAGCCGCCCCGGTTGGTTCCAACATAATCGCCGCGGTGAATATTGGCGGTATCGAAATTCACGCCTATCCAACTACTTGTAACTAATGCCAGAATCTGAGGAAGGCCATCCGGGGTTAGGCTGATGCTACCGTGATCTTCTAAGGCCAATACAACCTTGTTTTCTTTGGCAACCGAGGCCAGGTGTTCGATTCGCTCTTTCAATATGGAGAGTCCGTCTGCTTTGGTCATATCAGCAGGCAGCCTTCCCTCTCCGGTCAGGACGACTGGAACACTAGCCTCATGGCACCACTCTAATGCTCGAGCAATATCTCTTTCACCTTCTTCGGAGGTGATTAACTCCCGGTGGCTGCCGAGAGCAGAGACTCCAACAAATCCGTACCCCTTGACCTTATCTCGAAATTTAATCGGGTCATCTTTCCATGGATCAGCGTGGGGGCACCAGGAAAGGTTAGCCTCCACTTCTACATACTTGTATCCTGCAGCAGCAATCTTTTGGAGGGCAAAATCCAGGCTTTCCTTCCGAAAGGCAACCGTATTGCATCCAATCTCCATGATAAGAGCTCCTTTTAGGGTACAAAGACCACCTTGAGTGCGTCGGGTTGGAAAGACTTAACCAACGCGTCCTGCGCCTGGTCAAGGCTAAAACGATGTGTAATAAGTTTCTCGAATGGGAAAGTGTTCCGGTAACGATACATCATCTCAAAAGCGCGGTCGTAACCGTCGTGAGGATGGTTGGTATTGCCATAGATCAGCACATTTTTGGCTGCGATATGCCTGTGAACATTAAGCGAAACCTCGCCTGTATCGGCAAAATTGCCCGTCTCAAGATAGGTGCCTCCTCGACGCAGCATCTCCAGGCCGACTCGAACTACACTAGGCATGCCAACCGTCTCAACAACCACATCGGCACCGCGGCCCTCGGTCTCGCCACGGATCGCTTCAACGACCTCGCTATCAGACATACTGCCTATGTTGATACCCAGATCAGCGCCAAACTCTTTGGCTAATTCGAGTTTCATATCCATGGCATCCAGAGCGATGACTTTCCCTGCACCGAGCATTCGCGCTTTCACCATCATCATCATGCCGATGGGCCCTGCACCCTGAATAACAACGGTGTCGCCAAAATGAAACCCCTTCCCGCCATAGGCTGCAAATTCTTTGGCCCGGTCAAGCAAGGCTGAAACCACAAACAACTCCGACATGCAGGCGAACTCGATGGGCAAGTATTCCGGAACCTTATATACCCAGGCTTTCGGCGGCAAGTACATATACTCTGACCAGCCGCCAACGATGTATGGATATCGATCCGCGTAATAAGTCATCCCTATACCTTGATGCTTGGCGCAGTACGGGTAGCCATGAACATTCCGGCAATACCAGCATTCCCCACAAATAACGTTTGGGCAGTTGGTCACCCGATCTCCGACTCTCAACTCTTTTCCGCTATATTCGATCTGATGCCCCTTGCCGTTCATCTCGACAATAATGCCGGAGTTTTCATGTCCATGCACGGAAGGGAAAACCATATCCTGTTCTGATTCAGTCCCCCCGTACAATGTAACTTCGCCTTTATAGGCATGTTTATCTGTCCCGCATATTCCGGACATTTCCATTTTGACAATTAAGGCACCAGGCTCAAGATGGTCCGGATAAGGAAGCATCTGCGTTTCCATCTTTCCTGGAGCCGTCATGACCGCGGCCTTTACTGCACGTGTATCCTGACTCTTGCCTTCAGTCCTTCTTTCTTTCACTGGAGATGCAATTACTTTATTCATGGTTATCCTGGCTCCTCTGTTTTGAAAAAAGAACAATCGATTTGCAAAAATTCAGCATTTTCAACTTAATCTAAGGGGGGTAAGCTATTGTATAGAGGTGTTTGCCACCCTCGACCAGAGGTCCCTTCAAAAGCGCTTCTATTTCTTCCTTACCTCGTTGTGATAGACGGTCTGCGGGCGGAAGAACGCCTGCCGGATAGCGGTTCATAATGTCAGTAACCAGTAATTCCAGATAGTCAAGGATGGCATTCAAACCGGGCTTGGCTTTCTCTACATCCGCCAATGTAGCAGTGCCCACCACCCCTTCGGGTGTTGCAATGACCTCGATGGTCGATGCACCCACGTGTTGCCAAAAAGGGATTGGCCGGTTATAGGCCGAGCCGGACCCATCGATATGGCCTGGCGGCATTAAGGATTGAATCTGGGTATCCACCGCGTCTTCCATCCTGATCATTTCTGGAAATAACCCCAGGGAAAAGGATGTTTCACATTCATCGGCATGTATGAACGGCGTGTCGAAAGGTCCCCCATGTGCCTTATCGCGTATATGTTCCTTGATGACGAACCACCAGTTGACGTTGATCAGCAGGGCCGGGACCTGGTATTTTTTGCCAAACTGGTGCATTGCAACAGGTATTGCATAATCCTGACCGTGCCCGTTCAATAAGATCATTTTTCGAAAGCCAGCATTCCAATATCCAGCGATCACCGCCCGCAGATAGTCAATAAATGTCTCTTCCGGGATCACGATCGTGCCGGGC
>JBGQIO010000120.1:0-10935 GCA_041498515.1 Anaerolineae bacterium | reverse complement strand
GTGGACAGCCTTTACCCTACTTAAGTCATTCGTTTGGCGATATTTACCAACCGGGGCTCGGCAATTCTGAAGTAATCTTCCATTTTCATGAAGATGGAACGGTCCAGGCGGCCGGCGTTGAAAACCACTTCCTCATTCTCCCGGATCAAAGGGTCGGCCAGGACGATAAGCTGGTCATTAAATGAAAAGGGCGGGATCGAGCCGATCGCACAGCCGGTCAACTGCTCCGCTTTTTCACGCCCTGCAATGGCGACGCCGGCAGCATTGAAATGAGCCTTGATCCCATCCAAATCGATGCGGCAATCGCCGGGGACATTGGCGAGACAATACGTGTTTTCTTTTTTGTTCAGCCTGACCTGCACCACAATGGACTTGATGGCCTGTTGGAGGCGATTGCCCCGCACCCGGCTTATGACTTCGGTGTGGCCTTCCGGCTCGTGTTCGATCACGCGATAAAGTGCACCCTTACCATCCAACAATCCGCGCAGGCGTTCATGGACATCCAAGGGGCTGCTGCTCATATCTTGAAGGAAGCCGAAGCTTTTTGCACTTCGGCGATCAACTCGTTCACTTTTGCAACACCGGATCGTATTTCAGCTTGATCGTCAGCAAGTATTTCCCCTTGTTGTTGGATTCGAGTTGGAATCCCTTGATATGCGTGAGATGAAATCGCTTGCTGCCATCGATAAAAAAGCATTCCAATATCTCACCGTCAAATACCAGGATGGTGGGATCCGGTTCAGAAAGCTTGATCTTGATCATTCGTTCTCCTTGAATTATTTGCGTGCATAGACGCTGTATCCGCGGGCCGGGGCAAAGAATTCCCCACGTCCATCGGAGTCCGTAGATTGATCATTGGGACGCGAGCGATCATTTTTACCCCACCAGGCTACCGGTTCGAAGGCGGCGTTTTGCCATTGCGTGTTCACCCCTGTGCCGTGCCAGTCGTCGCCACGGTTATTGAGCACGTAGATTAGTCCCGCCTTATCCCCGAAGCCGATACGCTGCATGATATAAAGATCGTCGTCGAGATACAGGGTATGCGCCGCGCCGCCCGCGTATTTCTCGTGGGCTTGTACGAGTGCCGCAATACCGTTAGGTGTACTTGCGAGGGCGAGGTTGTAATTGAAATAGTCATGCCAGAATACGCAGGGATAACCCTCGTGCGTGAGGATATAACTATAAGCCAGCAGCTTGTCGTTGACGATGGGACGACCTTCGTCACGCAGATCGTGGTTCTCGACGAAGGTGACAACGGATTGCGGCTGTTTTTGCAAGACGGTCTCCCATGTGGCGAGGTTGCGCAGGCTGAAACCGTATTGATCGCAGAGCGCTTTCAGCATTTCGCGCAGGGGGAAGTCGAAGGCGTCCACCGGGTTGCTGTTCGAGAAGTTGGCGAGATCCACCCAGTTCTCGATCGCGCGGGCGTTGTCCCAGAATTCTGCCACTCCGTAGATCGTGAAAGGCTGGCCCGTACGCAGGTAGCGATATTCCTGAATAGCCGTGATGGTGTTGGCGCCGTAGCCTTTGACAAAGTCATAACGGAAACCGTCGAAGCCGACCCTCTCGATCAGCCAGCGTGCCAGCTTCAGCAGTTCAGCGTAGACGTAGGGATCGCGATGCGAGAGATCGGGCATGTCGCCGAAGGTCATCTCGTCCCATGACTCATACATATTCGGATGAAAACATTGCCAGGTGCGCGGGAATTTCCTACTCTTGGGGTCAAAGTGAGTCCAGCGCGTCTGACCGGTGATCGGGTTGACTTCCTGCGCATCCGCGCCAGAGTTGTGATTAATGACGATGTCGGCGATGACCTCCATGCCCTTCTGGTGTGCTTCTTTGATTAGCGCCAACAGTTCTTTCCTGCTCCCAAACCAGGTCGGGATCGTGCCTTTCTGATCGAACTCGCCGAGGTCGTAATAATCGTACGGGTCATACCCCATGGAGGGACCCATCAGATTCGCGGCTTTATGGACAGGCGGCAGCCACAACGCGGTAAACCCGGTTTGCGCCAACGCAGGGATTTCCTGACGAATGGTGTTCCACCATTGGAATTCTCTATTTTCTGCACGCGGACAGTCCCAGTAAAAAGATTGCAGCATGACGCCCATGGACTCTCTCCTTTAAACGATGGCGTAATTTTAGCCGAAAACAAACCCCGGGACACAGGTCCAATTATGATTTAAGGATAGTCCTTGTGGTCCAACCGCTTTGCGTCGTCCAATCTATCGCGGCTGCCTCTTTTCCAGCCACTTCAACGCCTCGCGGGCACTGAGCGGGTGCAGCGGGGTTCGTGCCACAAAATTCCGGACGCCTCGAGGATCGACACGGGTGTACTGGCGCAGCGCCCAGCCAATGGCCTTGTTGATGAAGAATTCTTGCGAACCCAGGTTCTCGCGGATGATGTCGCACAGCAGCTCGAAATCGGTGTCCTCTTTATAGCCTAGCTGGAAAAGAATGCTCGCGCGGCGTAACCAGAAGATATCGGACTTGCGCCACTTTGCCAGATATTTTTTCCGCACTTTTGGATAGCGCTTGAAATGTACGCCCAGGGTACCGGTGGCAATCGTATCCACGGTATCCCACCACGATTTGGTGACGAGCAGATATTCCAGCGTTTCGATAAACTCCGGCGGGAGCTGCCCTTCGAACCTTTCCAACAGGCCGTTGGCGACATATTGGAATTCACGCTGAGGTAAAGCCCATAGGTCACGCAGGATCGGATCGAGGTCGGCTAAAGGCGGGAGTCCACGCTCCTGGATAACCTGTTTGAGCAATTTTCCAATTTCTGGAACTTTGATACCCAGGTATTCGAACTGGTCGCGCATGTAGCGCTTCATGGGCGCGGCTTTTTGGGGATCGGCATGTCCAGTGAAAAGAACATGGATGGATTTGACGTACGGGTGCATTAAAGTTCCTCCCTGAAAAACAGATGCGGTTCCTAGTTCTGTATGCCTACCGTGCTTGATAGAAAATAAGTCTGAGCGGGCAGCAGTAAATGTTTACGACGCCCGTTTATATAGAAAGTCGTACAGGAGGATCGCGGCAGGCGTTTAATGGAAGCCGAATCGTACAATAAGATGGATCTATCCGTGATGGTCTCGATGACCGTCCAATGGTCGTGGTAGCCGTTGAGCCCAAGGATCACCGCTCGACCCGCCGTTCCATCCAGAAAATTTTGCATGGATTTCCAGAAGGTAACCAGGTCGGGTGTGGGGACGCCGCGCCAGGGGATCTCCACGCTCGAAATGCGCTCGCCCACCACTTGTTCGAAGATCAACAACATCTGTCTGTGAATAACCCCGCCGATCAAGAGCTTCGATAAGAGCCTCTTGCGTGAGAGGAAATGGACGACATCATTAAATAATTGCTGGGCCTGTTCATTGGAAGAGCGATTAATGAACCGTTCAGCATTCACGATGCTGTACAGGCCGCACAGCGAATCAAGACCGCCCTGCTGAAAGGGCGGCAAACCGGGAGTTGGTCTGGTGTATAAGTACATACTCTATCTTTTGACCTCAGAGTTCTGTAATTAGTCGGGGTATCTAAATCAGGTAGTTGGGTTTTCCTTTGGTCGGTGCCGACACCTGGAAAAGCGTCAAGTCCAAATGAACCAAGAGGAACGAATACTTCCGAAACGAGGGCAAATAAGGGATGCCCCTGATCGTGAAAATTCCTTCTAAGATGAATTGTTATTATCTACTTCAAAAATGTCAGATCATTTGGAGGAGTCTGATTTTTGGGGTGGGGAAGAAATTCCCCTATCCCAAAAATTGGTTATCCTTCCGAATGCGGCTTTTGTCAGGCTACCCGCATCCGTTTCGAAAAGTCCCATATTTTGGGCCTGCCTTCAAAATTCTATGATCTTTGCCATATGTGGTTGCGCCAAATCTGACCATTTTTGCAAAAATTGCACCAGAAATGCCATATGTGCTGTTATTAAGTGCAATCCTGAGAGTAGATGCAGCTATTATAAAGAACATTTGTTCGAGGGTCAAGGAGCTCTTGCTCCACTGGCAAAGGGTTGGGTAGAGCCCCATTGTATCGGAAAATAAACAGGACTGGTAGCGCTAAACCAATCCTGCAATAAATTAGGGGTTGAGGAAGGCGGAATGAATCAGCTAATTCAGCTTTGAATTGCTTCCTTTAAGTTCGTGTATGACTGAAGCAGTACTTCCTCTTCCTGAGACAGCAGCGGACTGCCTGCCGGCTTGCCGGCGTTCACCCACAGATCGGAATACAGCATCCCCTGTGCGCGCTGTTCGGCGGCAGCCTGCACTTTCGCCGGTTTAACGCCATACGCCTCGGCATAAAGGTTGGTCAGGGCCTCAACCAGTTCCTGATTCTCAGGGTTCCCGAACAACTTACGGTGTACACTCCACCAGTTAACTTCCAACTTGGCTGCGCGGGACACGTCGAAATCCTCGCGGTGGACGTTCTTAATGAACTGATAAAAACGAGTTATATAAGCTTCAGCCCTTTGGATATTATTATCCGGGAAGGGTGCAAAGGCGATCTCGGCGCGCGCCACAAGATAGGCACCATAAGCTGCCTGAAGCCATGAGAGGCCAAAGGTCTCTTTTACAAGAACCACCGAAACGCGCAGTAGTTTCAGCCAGTCTTTTTGGTAATAGGCGACGTAATTCTCTTTCTCGTAGTGCGCAATTTTGCGCGGATCGAAGTTTCGCATGGGGTTGCCGGGTTTCATTTTATAGCCTGTTCTGCGGACACGGATCGCACGTATAAAATATTGCAACAACTCACCTATGTGGATGTAGAATACGGATTCCGCGGATCGGAAAACATAAAAATCCGCGAGAAATTGTCAAATTAAGGTCATCCGCGTTCTAAATGGGTACCGAATCAAAAAAGCCTGAGTTACAAAATAATTCTAGTATGACAATCTTGAAATAGCCGGTGAGAATAAATTGAAGGAATTTTACCGCGGGAAACAAAAAGACTGGCTTGGATAAGCCAGTCTTAATGAGGTGGATTGTAAATCACCTATAACTCGCCGATTGCTTCCGGGCTTTCCGTTCAAACACTCCTGACTGAAGGCAAACCTCCAAGATCTGCGGGTCGAAGTGCATTCCGGCCTGGGCTTTTAAATATTCGATCGCTTTTTCCTTCGACCAGGCTTTGCGATAGGGACGATCGGAGGTAACGGCGTCCCATACATCCACAATGGCAAAGATACGCGCCGGGAGCGGAATCAGTTCGCCTTTCAAGCCGCGCGGGTAGCCCGTGCCGTCCCACTTCTCATGGTGGCAATAAGGGATGTCGATCGCAGATTTCAGGTAGCGTATGGAGGAGAGCATCTCGAAGGCAAGCACCGGATGCTTTCTCATGATGACCCATTCTTCGTCTGTCAACGCAGCTGGTTTGAGCAAGATCGCGTCGGGGACGCCCATCTTGCCGATATCGTGTAACAATGCGCCGCGGCGGATGCTGACCAGATCCTCATCCTTTATCCCAAATAAGCCTGCCAATTCCAAGGTCATTTCGGTAACGCGCAGAGTGTGACCTTCGGTCTCCTTATCGCGCAGATCCATCGCCCGGGACCAGCCTTCTATAGTGGCATCGTATGCCATGGTTAGGTCGATATTGGAGCGCTGCAGGTTATCAAACAGATTCGCATTGTCAATCGCGATGGCGGCCTGATTCGCCAGGGTGTTGAGGAAGTCGAGCCACTCCTGATCCGGTTCCAGCGGGGTGCGATGGTAGACCTCCAGCACACCTTTGACAATTCCCTTGGCAACCAGCGGGATACCGAAGTAGCATACAAAATTCTCCCCCGCCAAGTGAGTTTTTAAAGGCGAATCATCCGGTTGATCTCTAAGGTCCGAGATCTGTATCAGTTGACGTTCCAGTGCGACACGTCCGGCATAGTTCTGACCCAGCCGCACGCTGGCTTTCTCGGCTGCTTTGGTACGGAAACCAACTCCCGCGCCGTATTCCAGAAATAGGTTCGCGCTGTTCAACAATAGGATGTCGGCAGCATCCACACCCAATTCCCTGGCTACCTGATTAAGGATCATGGACAGGCTGATATGCAGGTCAAAGCTGGAGGTGACCACCTGGTCAATCGTTCTCAAAGCGGCAAGGTGCTCCAATTGTTGTTTTATCCTTTTTTCCGCCCGTCTACGCTCGGTGATATCGATCAGGCTGCCCTCATAAAACAAGGGTTTTCTTGCTTCATCGCGAATGATCCGGTTATGATCCTCCGTCCAAAACGAGGTTCCATCCGGGCGCTTGAATTCCGCTTCGAAGTTAGAGACAAAATCGTACTTCTCTATTTCGCTCTTGAACTTCTGATCAGAGGCGGGGTCAACATAGAGATCTACTATATTCGCCGCCAGCAAAGCTTCGCGGTCTTTATAGCCCAACATTTTGACCAACGATTGATTGGCATCCAGAATACGTCCATCGGCTGCGGTCCGATACAGGCCGATGGGCATATTTTCAAACAAGGTCCGATATTCCTGTTCTGATTTAGCCAGCGCCGCTTCTGCCTGCTTGCGCTCGGTGATATCGATCACCGAAACGATCACATTGGACAAGGAATTCTCATAACCAGGAGCGATTGACCAGCTCAAATCGACATTGATCTGCCTGCCGTCCACAGTTTTATTGATCCCTTCCCAATCGAACCTGGTTTTACCCTCGGCAATATTGATCAGCTCATCCCGGAGAACTTCGGTGGGCTCACCCTCGAATATTTCTTCCAGGTTTTTGAATATGTCTTCTTTTCGATTTGCGCCGAACATTTTCATCGTTGCCTTGTTGATGTCCAGGACTTTGATCAGGGCTGCACATTCGGCTACCGCCTCAGGGTGAGAGATGAAATAACCCTCAAAATCCGTTATGCCATCCTCCCGCAACGAATCCAGCCGCTGTTTAACGAGGGAGAAATCCTCTTCCCAGAGCGAGATGGGCGAATCCTCAAACATGCCTCTATAACGGGCTTCACTCGCTTGAAGCGCTTCTTCTGCACGTTTGCGTTCGGTGATGTCGGTCAGCATAGCGAGCGCCCCCAGATACTGGTGATTGTGATCCAAGAGGGGGCTTGTCTCCATGAGCGCCCAGACAACCTTGCCGTCTTTTCTTGTGAATTTGAAATCGATCCGCTCATTGATCCCTCGTCGCCGGTTATCAAGACTCCTCGCTGCGATGACTTTCCCTTCTTCATCTATAAAATCGTAAACGGATTTACCCATCATTTCTTCGACTGTGTATCCAAGCATATCCGCCAGGTGCTGATTTGCCAAAGTCGTCCGGTCGGAGGTATCAAGCGTCCATACGCCTTCATGGGCGGTCTCGATGATTTGGCGATAGTGTTCCTGACTTTCGCGCAGCGCTTCTTCTGCGCGCTTGCGCTCAGTGATGTCCTCAACTGTCCCATCATAGTAGAGAATTTTTCCTTCAGCATCCCGGGTCGCTCGCGCGCTTTCCCTGACGAAGATAATGCTTCCATCCCGTCGTTCCCAGGCGGACTCTAATCCCTGTATCTCACCTTGTTTCTCCATTAAATCCAGAAATTGAGAACGGGAGTAAGAGGGTTCGAACCCTTCCTGCTCAAGGTTTCTGTCGCGTAACTCATCGAAGGAAGTGTAGCCCAGCATTCTAACCACCGAAGGGTTGGCAAGAAGGATGCGGCCGCCCGGCGTCGTTCTATATAGGCCGAGAGTGTTATTCTCGTATAGAGTGCGGAAACGTTCCTCGCTTAATTTGATGGATTCCTCCGCCTGTTTGCGCTCGGTGATGTCCACGTTAGTTCCGTAAACGCGGATGGCCCGGCCCGACTCTTCGCGAACGACAGTGGCGCGGCCGAAGAGCATATGGACGCTGCCATCAGGCCACACAACGCGAAACTCGATGTCGCCTGGACCCCCTTCGAGAAGCAGTGCGTGGCTCCGCAGCACGAATTCGCGGTCGTCGGGATGCACGGCATGAGAGTAATCCTCGAAGGGCTCACCCTTGCTAAGATCGTCACCGAAAAAGAGGCGCAGGTTTTCCCCGGTGTTGAAGATTTTGCTTGTTACCAGATCGTGCTCCCAACTACCGGTGTGACCAAGAGATTCCGCCTCTCGCAGAACCTGCTCGCTCTTTCGAAGCGCTTCCTCCGCCTGCTTGCGTTCGGTGATGTCCCGGAGAATGCTGCCCAGCATAAAGCCTTTGTTTGTTTGAATCGGAAAAGCCAGGGCTTGCGTTGTTAAACGGATCCCGTCCGGGCGTTGGATCGCGGCTTCGGTTAATTGATTCAAAATTGTCCCCTGACCGGTTAGCAGAACCACCTGCAAACTAGCTTTAATCCGCTCGAAGTGTTCCGTGGACTTAAACTCATCCGGCGCCGATCGAAATTGAACATCCCATAGGGGTTTACCGATTGATTCATCCCGGGAATAACCGGTAAGACTTTCCGCGCCTTTACTCCACTGGATCACCACACCCTGCTCATTCGTCAGCATAATTGCATCTACCGATTGCTCCAGGAAACCCCGGAAAACGCTCTCGCTCTCACGCAGCGCTTGCTCCGCCTGTTTACGTTCGCGCCTTTCTTCCGCTTGAGCGAGCTCGCGTTCCACCGCTGGGGCGAGGCGTGTCAGATTGTCCTTCATCAGATAGTCATGCGCACCGGCTTTCATCATAGTCACAGCAGTCTCTTCGCCAATGGTCCCCGACACCGCGATGAAAGGAATATCCAGTCCCATTTCCTGGAGGAGCCTGAGGGCGGCGGAGCCATCGAACTGCGGCAGATGGTAATCCGAGATCACAATATCCCAGGCTTGCTTCTCCAGTGCGGCGCGCAACTGTCCGGCAGTTTCCACCTGCTGGTATGCAACCTTATAGCCCGCCTTGTCAAGCAGGCGGATGATCAACTTTGCGTCGCTATCCGAATCCTCGACGATCAAAACTGCGAGCGGTATGGCCATGCTCACCTCACTTTGGGCGGGGGCGGCTCGTTCAAAACCAACCAGTACAAGCCCAGGTGCTCCACAGACTCTATGAATTGCTTGAAATCCACCGGTTTGCGGATATAGCTGTTGGCGCCCAGGTCGTAACTTTGCGCCACGTCCTGTTCTTCTTTAGAGGTGGTCATAATAACAACCGGCAAGCGCCTGGAGCGTTCATCGGCACGGATCCGTCGCAGGACTTCCAGGCCATCCACGCGCGGAAGTTTGAGGTCCAGCAGGACCAAGGCGGGTAGCTCGCTTGCATCCCGGTCTGCGTACTTTCCACTTCCGAATAAATAATCCAATGCTTCCTGTCCATCTTCCGTCACTACCAATTCGTTGGCAAGATGGCTCCGGGTAAGCGCCCGTTGGGTCAGTCCAACGTCACTGGGATTATCCTCCACCAATAGAATGATCCTAGGTTTCATATCCTCTCCTCGAGAGTAAAGAAGAAGGTCGCCCCTTCGTTCACAACCGACTCAGCCCATACACTCCCGCCGTGACGGTGGATAATGCGCTGGACAGTAGCCAGCCCAATGCCCGTACCGGGAAATTCAGAAGCCTTGTGCATACGCTGGAACGCTCCGAAAAGTTTTTTTGCAAAGGCCATGTCGAAACCCGCGCCGTTGTCGCGTACGAAGAAGACGCGCTGCCTGTCTATTTTGTTTTGTCCAAACTCAATTATTGCATTGGGGACCTTGCTGGTGAACTTGAAAGCATTGGTCAACAGGTTGGTGAGCGCAACTTGCAACAGTTGCGCATCGCCTGTGACGCTCAGCCCTTTTTGAATGATGAATTTCACCCGTCGCTGCGGTTCATTTTCCCCCAGTCGGGAAGCAATAGACCGGGCGAGAGCGCTCAAGTCCACCTGCTCTGAATGCATCTCGGCGCGCGTGATGCGCGAAAGCTGGAGCAGCGCATCTATCAATTCTCCCATGTGCTGGGTTTCGGAGCGCACCCGTTCGATATATTCTTTTCCTTGTTCGTCAAGTTGGCCGCCGTAATCTTCCAATAAGGCCAGGCTCCAACCGTCTATGCCGCGCAGCGGTGCGCGCAGGTCGTGTGAGACCGAATAGGAGAAGGCTTCCAGTTCATCCCTGGCTTTCCGCAGCGCTTCCTCATTCCGCTTACGGTCCGTGATGTCTCTGGCGATACCCAACGTGCCGATGATCTTTTCTTCCCGGTCACGCAGCGGCACTTTTGTGGTCGAAAGCCAGGTCTCGTGACTGTCCGGCCAGACCACCCACTCTTCGAAGTCTACTAATGGCTTACCGGAATGTATTATTTCCTGTTCCTCCGCATAAGACCGGTGAGCATGTGGGAAAAAGTCAAAGTCAGTCTTACCTACCACCTGGGACGGATCGCTCAACCCAAGGGCTTTGGTCTGGGATCTGCTGTTTTTGATAAAGCGGCTTTCGGCATCCTTGAAAAAGATATGATCAGGCATGTAATCCAACAGGGTTTGAAGCAACATATTGGCCTGGGACAGAGCAGCTGTTCGCTGTTGTACTTGGAGTTCCAATTCCTCATGCGCCTTTCGCAGTTCATCTTCCGCCTGCTTGCGGTCGGTGATCACATCAAATACGGCGACGAAGTATTCTTTCCCGGGGGAGTAGACCGAGATCAAAAACCACATCTTCAAGGCTTCCACATAAGTCTCAAACCGTTCGGGCTTACCCGTCAGAGAAACCCTGCCATAGATCTCGAACAACTCCGGATCGGTTTCTCTAATACCCGGAATGACCTCAGAGACTTTTTTACCGACCACATTCTTCAGCCCAGTTAGGGACTCGAAGGCTTTGTTCACGTCAAGGTAAATGAAATCGTGCGGGCGGCCTTGATCAAAGATCATCTTGCAGTAGGCAAATCCATTCAGCATGTTCTCGAACAGGCTACGGTAACGAAGATCTGAATCTTTAACCGTCCGGGTTGGCTTTTGTTTTGATTCCACTCTTCGACGTTTCGGCCCAGCGGTCGTCCT
>JBGQIO010000119.1:0-10996 GCA_041498515.1 Anaerolineae bacterium | reverse complement strand
GAACGATGTACAACAACACTGCCCTCCACAACCGAATTCACAACGAGAGTAAACAGCGCATCGAACGGCAACTCACTGTCAGGACGTAACCAGGTAGTGAAAAACATAGGTTTCTGATCATTGATAAACCAATCAATGCGTTCGATAAAATATGGGAGCACCGTGCTGTCTGCATCAATGAATATCAACCATTCTCCACCCGCAGCTTTTTCTCCTATATTGCGCTGGAGTGAAATGCCTGCCTTTTCGCTGACAATTACTTTAAGCTTTGGAAGTTTCGAGCTAAAACTTTGGGCTACCTCTCTAGTTGCATCCTTCGAAGAACCATCGACGACAACGACTTCGAAATCCATGTTTGTCTGCCGGGTAAGAGACAATAGGAGGTTTGGCAGGAATTTCTCTTCATTAAGAGCCGGTATGACGATTGATATTTTATTCATAGAGGTCTTTCCTTTATATTCCCCGACAGACTTGGTTTCATCCTCGATCATCCTTTTCACTCCATCGAATTTGGAACGCAACCGAGAACTGCCGGTAGAAATATCGTCCAATAAGCAGGCTCCGATCAAATCGAAATATCGAATTGATCGAAGTCATCTTCAAACTACCAGTCCGATCAATGCCCCATTCAGCACCAGATTGGGAGACAAGCTTAGACCCGCCGTATCGGCGATGGATTGAATTATATAGTCCCAAAATTTGATATTGTCGTCTTGAGATTTGGTTTTCTGCCAGGTCGTCCAAAGCTGCTTCAACTGATCATCGCCTGAGGCATTGATTTTTGCGTCAAATGCCGATTGGGTGCCAAACTCCCATGTGTAAAGGATCGAGACCTTGCCCTGTATGGCAGCGATCCTGGCGTTGAGCGAGTCGTTATCCTCCGGCGCCTTCTTTAATTGGCCTTGCAGATTTTCGATCTGAGCTTGTGCGTCCGTCAGATCGGCCTGGGTCTTTGAAGATTCGGTGTTTAGATCGTTATAGGAGCTATTGAGCTTCTCGTTACCGCTCTTCAGGGTCTGATAATCGGTTCGCGCCTGGGTCAGCTGGATGTTGAGACTGTATGCCCACACACCCAACCCCACTGCAGCAGCGAGAATAATCATGAAGACGATCCCGCCCAAGATGAATAAGATTTTATTGACCATATTAGCCTCCAAAGTCTGGCTCGATAAATAAAAAGGTATGAACAGGTTCTATAAATTGTGCTCATGATTGTCAGGTGACAAGCACTTCTAAAATGCTGTCACCTGACCGGGTACGAGAGGTGGGGTGTTCGAGCATTTGGCGACGGTCAATTCACCGTGGCGTCAAGGTCCCCGAATAAATATTCGTTGAAGGCCTGGCCTGTGGTTGCATTTGGGGTCTTTAAAACTGCATCCCACAAATCGATTAATTTAGTATCTCCTGTAGCCTTGACCTTTGCCGTAATCGCATTGTCATTTTCACCAGTCACCCAAATTGCATCCACGACGGGCATCAGATTCTTGACCGCGTTTATTGTTGACAACTGTGCCGCCTTATCGCTATTGGCCGTTTTCAGGTCAGATTGTGCCTTCGTAAGATCAGATTTGGTCTGTTCGAGGGTTGAGTTGGTTTGGCTGAGATTCGTGCTTAATTGCGCGTTATCTGCCTTGAGTTTCGCGTAGTCTCCCTGCAAGGAGGCTAATTGCGTTTGTGTCGCCGCTAACCTGGTATTCAACTGATATCCCCAAACGCCCAATCCCACTGCAGCAATGATGGCAACCACCAAGAAAAAACCACCAACGATGTAAATGATTTTATTAGACATGTCATCCTCCACAATTTGAAATTTTTTTATTTCGTCGATTTCACTAATACGGCCTCGATCCGGGAGCTGTTTATCGTCAGAACTTTTGGAACACAACTGCATGTTCGCTGCGATGATGTTTTCCGGTCAAGGTTGATGAACCTGGGGCGATTTGGAGATTCTGCAATCGCCTTTTTTGCAACGTTTGTTCCTAGATCCATTTCTTCTACTGAGTTCCTCCTTTCTCAGCCTAAATCTTTATCGGCCGGTGTGAAATCAGGCAAAAAGCCCAGGTACGATGCCAGGGGTCACGTTCGTACAGTACACGACGTGCACTTTAGAATTGTTTCCCCAAATTTCTCCTTTTCAAATTTCAATCATTAAAACAGACTACAACTTCATGCATAAGGCTTTTTTCGATATAATCACCGATACTAAGACCGATACCTGATCTAAAGGCAGGTAATTATGGGAGAAATGCAGTCTTTTGGGAAATGGCTCCGGCATCGACGCCGGGAGCTTGACCTGACGCAGGATGAGCTAGCTCATCAGGTTGGTTGTGCGCCGATCACCATCAGAAAACTTGAGGGGGATGAGATGCATCCCTCGAAACAACTTGCAGACTCCATCGGTGAGCAATTGGGAATCCCACTCAACCAGCGCGTTGATTTTGTCCGATTCGCCAGGAATGAACCAGCAGAACTATCACCAGATCATGCAGGTTTTATTTCTGAATTTTTATCCACTCGAGCTTCCACCGGGGGGGAAGCGTATCTGTCAGAACGAAGTTTGCCTTCAGGCACCGTAACCCTGCTCTTTTGCAATATCGGTGGCTCGATACAGGAAATACAGGGAATGGGGGAGGATTATGTCCGAGTCCTCGAAGAACATCAATCGATCCTCCAAAATGCATTTACTAAATGGAAAGGACACGTAATGGATAGACAGGGGGATTCGTTTTTCGTCGTGTTCATCAGGTCGGTTGACGCAATTGCCGCTGCGATTGAGTCCCAGCAGGCCTTGGTTGCCGGACAAGGGGAACAAGGTAGATCTCTTCCTGTGCAAATGGGAATACATACAGGAGAGCCTATGTTGTCAAATCAAGATTATATAGGTGCCGACGTCCATCGCGCATCACGCATTTGTGCTGCAGCACATCCGGGACAGATTTTGGTTTCCGATGAAACGCGCGTGCTTGTCGAACGGCATTTACCGGAAGGTGCCAGCCTCCGGGGTTTAGGAAGGTTTTGGCTTAAAGATCTGGAAGAACCTGAAGACATCTATCAACTTGTTATGGCAGACGTCCCTTCCGATTTTCCGCCTTTAAATTCGTTGGAAGTAATGCCAAATAACCTGCCCGTTCAATATACGAGCTTTATTGGGCGAAATGATGAAATAGCTGAAATTTCAAGGCTCCTGGGCAGTTCACGTCTCATAACATTAACCGGCGCTGGAGGCACCGGCAAAACACGCCTGGCGATCGAAGTTGCCGGTAACGTATTGAATCAGTTTCCGGACGGGGTTTGGTTAATTGATTTTGCATCCCTACACGAACCAGCCTTGGTCCAACAAATGATCGCGACAGCATTAAGAGTTCGCGAAGAGCCGAACCGTAAACTCATTCAAACCCTGATTGATTATCTGCGTCCAAAAAATTTATTACTGCTCTTTGATAATTGCGAGCATTTGGTCGCTACGTGCGCAGAAGTTGCAGATACCCTATTACAAACCTGTCCGAATTTACGAATTTTTGTTACCAGCCGTGAAGCTTTCGGAATAGCCGGCGAAAATCAGTATCATGTACCTTCCCTTTCACTTCCAACCAAAGAGCAAGAGTTATCACTGGAAGCTCTGAACCAATCTGAAGCGGTTCTGGTGTTCCTGGACAGGGCTGTATCGGTGCAGCGTAATTTTAAATTGACCCCGGCGAACGCCTCTGCAGTCGCCCAGATCTGTTGGCGGCTCGACGGAATTCCGCTAGCGATCGAGCTTGCAGCTGCGCGAATTAAGACGTTGAGTGTTGAGCAAATCGCGGCGCATCTCGATGATCGGTTTAGGTTGTTGAACACAGGAAATCGTGCCGCACTCCCTCGCCAGCAAACCTTACGTGCTACGATCGATTGGAGCTACAACCTGCTTTCGGATAAGGAGCGCATCCTGTTAGGAAGGCTCTCCGTCTTTGCGGGTGGGTGGACATTGGAGGCTGCCAGAACTGTATGCTCAGAAAATAAGGTCAAAGGGCAGGATATCTTTGAACTCCTATTGAATCTAGTGGACAAGTCGCTCGTCCTTGTCGAAGAGAAAAATGGGGATACGCGTTATCGGTTCCTAGAAACGATCCGTGTATATGCAAGTGAAAAGTTAATGGACGCCGGGGATGAAGGTCAGATGCGAGAGCATCATCTCGAGTTTTACACACAACTATCCAAGGAAGCTGAGGAGAAGTTTAAAGGAAAAGAACAATTGTTATGGTTGGGGATAATGGAAAGCGAACGCGAAAATCTACGTTCTGCGTTGGATTATGCCGCTCATTTGAGCGCGCCAGACTCAGCCTTACTTTTGATTGGCACGGCATTCTGGCTATGGTTTTTCCGAGGTCCATGGAGCGAAGGTCAACGATTGGCAGAGGTTTCCTTGCAGGCCTCGTCTGATGAGAAAACGAATGCAAGGGCAAGAGCGCTTATGGCATTGGGCTTATTCAAATTCTTGCAATCCGATTATCCGGCTGCAAAAGCTCTTCTCAATCAAAGCCTTGGTCTATGGAAGGAAATTGGTAACCCATGGTGGTGTGCATTCATTCTGGCCTTCCTGGGACAAAGTTTGCGCGTATCAGACCAACAAACGGCGAACGAATTATTCACGGAGAGTTTAAATTTTGCCAAGGAAACCCATGATAGTTGGATCCTTGCTTTTTCATTATGGATTAACGGAGAAAATGAACTTTATCGGAAAAACCTGCCGGAGGCTTCTCGTTTGCTAGAAGAGAGTCTTCAACTTAGTCGATCTCTTGAAGATAAAATGCTCCAGAATGAAGTTTTACGAGCTCTGGGAGGAATTGCAGAATCGAAACAAGAATATGGGAGTGCGGTAGATTTATATGAGCAAAGCTTGGCTATTAATCGCGAATTGGGAGATACTACGACCATTTCACTGCTGCATTATGACCTTGGAAGGGCATACCAACTCACCGGTAAAAACGAAGAAGCTGCCCGACATTTCATGGAAGCAGTGAAATGGAGTCACCGACTTGGGAAAAAAGCCGGGACACTGCGTGCTTTAGCGGGATTGGGCGTAGTAGCAGCCGCGCGCGGTCAAGCCCGCCGGGCTATTTGCCTGCTTGTAGCAAGTAACTTACTTATTGCTAACCTGGAGTTAAGTTATTCTTTCACTCCAAATAATTATCAATCTGCATGGGTTGAACGATCTCTAGCAGCTGCCCGTCACCAATTAGGCGAGGATCAGTACGAGGCAGCCAGGGTGAAAGGGGAATCTATGACGCTTGATCAGGCAATAATTTATTCCCTTAAAGATGAGCAAGGCAATGATTTGGATTTTTAGCGGATCTGTAAAACAAGGCAATCTTGGGACCTCCCTAAAAATTGGCGATTACTTCCCTAGTTTCGAGTCGTTGAAGATCGACTCAAACAATGTAACGATGAATAAGACAAGCGGCAACAATATTGCTGCCACCAATAGCAAGGTATCTCTTAAGAGATATGGATTCTCTCTGAGAGCCCGTTCGCGGAAGCTTTTTTCGTATAAGCGCGAAATACCGGTATCCTTCTCCTTGCGCCGGAGCTGAACCAGACCATATGCCACGATCGTCAGGGAATTGAAAATTATCCCAACCGCAATCAGGGCATATAGATGTTTTCCATGAGTTACGTAATAACTGCAAACGGGGCTATTACCAGGGCCCTGAATGTGAATTCAGAAATGCTAAACAGTATCCCGTTGAGGATATTATGTGATTTGATTCGACGTATCATTTTGAAGGAATTAAGCCTTCAACCTAAGGTCAAGCAGTGGGGTGAGCTCCTTTACCGAAATGGAAAATGCAAATTCGACGAACCGGTATTTTATATGGGGTTATATTCGCCAATTCTAATCAGACAACCGTCTACTTTATGGTCCCTACCGGGGTAAGATGCCAACATTGTGTTGTTGATTCAGTGGTTTGTGCCATTATTGGGGCGGGAATATTACTACTGGTCGTCAGATCCATCGACCAACTATCACCAAGTCCCTGACTTGTAAATCGAACGCAATTCCCGGTATTAAAAGACGTTACCTTCCAATGTTGATTCTTTAGATTATCCATTGAAGAGCTCAAGTTCAGGGAATTATTATTGTCAGTTAATATATTGAGAAAAATATCCAGACCGTAATATTCACTTGCCAATGTATAGTAGCCGGGATCGGAAACTTTAAAACCCCAATACTGCCCGGAGAGAAAACCGGTTGTATTCATAACAATGTCTTTTGTGGCGGCCCAATGATCCAGCGAGTAATTTTTACCTAAAGATTCGTTCGTCAGCCTATACCATTTGGAAAGATTAATATTCACCAGACTCAGATTGAGGGGTTTTGCCGAGGCAGTATTTGTCGCTGGCGGAGGCTGCGTGGGGGTACTCCCTGCTATAGGGACGGTTGGCAAGATAGAATTTGTAGCTGCCACCGGCAGCGACGTGTCCGTTGCTGCAACGGGTATTGCGGATGGTGCAGGCGTAGGGGGTCGGTTATTTAATTGCACAATCGCGATCGCCTGCCAGGAACCGATCAGCGCCACGATCACTACACCGGCAGTAATGATGATCTGCTTCCAAATTTCCGTCTTTTCCTCGTTTTGTGCTGGGTCTGGTTTTTTCTTTTTCGTTTTCATTTTTCCCTTCCAGAGGAACTCGAAAATTGTCCGTATCAAAAGGCTGAAATAATTAAGAGTTTACAATATACCCAGCCGAATATCAAGACCAAATTTGGCAGATATAAATTAAAAGTGATAAAAACGACTAATATCACTTGTCGGGACGGATCTGACAAGCTGTGAGAAACGCCTCCCTATATCAAGGTAAAGGGACAGCTTAAAATGTATGTCATTTAGTGGTCGTCGCGCCTGGTAGATTCTTCGGTAGGCCATGATTCGACAAAACCGACCGAAATACCTCAGTTGGGAACACTAATCGAGCGTCAATGCCCGATCGTATAAGCAGGCCTGATTATGGCTTTGATTTGGCTACCGGAGGTGGAAGAGGTGTTTGTTTGAAATCGAAGCAATCTGACATATCGTCGGAGGCTTTATCACGGTCATTTATTGGCTTGATCCCAAAAGTTACTTCGCAAAACTTGACAATGCTGACATGCGAATGGAACACTTTGGAGATAAATCCTTTTTTGGCATAGGGACTAAGTACCAGACAGCCAACGCGCGGCCCATAACTAAATTGTGTGTTCGTATAAGTCGTGCCGGAGGGACTGCCTTTTGTCCACTTGTCTTTGAGAGGCGGATCGACATGGTCGTACCAGCCTCCCCAATCGTCCCAAGTGATAAAGATGGCTGTTTTCGCCCACAAATTGCTTTTGGCTACCTGATTGACGCGATCCAGCGTCCACTGCATTCCCGGGACAACAGTGGGTTTACCTGCGCTGCTGCCGTAAGGTGGGTGTTCGCTGAATCCACCAGGGGCATAGACCCAGGAGACGTTTGGTAGATTACCGGCTGTAGCATCAGTATCAAACTTGTTCCAGGACACAATATTAGGGCTCTTTTTTAAATCGGTAATATGACTAAAGTAATTAAAAGTTGGATCACCGTAGCTCTTCCATGTTAAACCTGCCTTTGCCAGATTGGCGGGTAAGGAAACTATCTTGAACGGCGCTTGAGGCTGATAGGTGCGGTGAGTGGAAGAGTTATCTATGATCGGCGAACTTGCAGCGATAAGCATCAAATGGTTAGGCTCGGACTGACTGGCAATTTCGGAAAAAAAGTTATCACATAAAGTGAAATTCCGCGCATAAGAAAAATAACCCGGAATGTCCGATTCATGATACTGCTGGCGGACTGCCCCTTTTGCACGTCCCAGCCACGCCTTGTGATCGTGCGGAGGGTCGCTAGGCGGGGGGTCAGGCGCATGGGCGAGTGTCGCATCGCCGTTCGCGCCGGGATAGGTGCCAAAATAATTGTCAAATGTGTGATTTTCCTTGACGATGATAACAATATGCTCGATCGGATTATTCGGTTTCACAGCTCCTCCAGTTTTATTCAGTTATCCTCTGTGTTCTCAACCAGATACCCAACGAAAGGGTTGCCTGATCAAGAATCTTCTTTTCTGTTATTATTCCGACAGCCTCATTGCTTCGAAGAAGAGGGGGATTATCTGTCAGCATCAGCGGTGAAAAATCCAGCGTAAAATTTTGGTCATTATTGCACGGGAAAATGTTAAGCACATTAATTTGGATCACTCTGCGAATACTGACGGGAAAGAGAGATGAAACCCATTCCAACATTATTCACGTTTCTTCTCACTTGGTATAATTCTCCCACTTCCAAGTATGGAGTTTTCATGAAAACCCTCACCGGCGCACAAATCCGCCAGACTTTCATTGACTTCTTCGTCGAGCACGGACACACGGTCGTGCCTTCGTCTTCGCTCGTCCCGGGCGGTGATGCAACCCTCCTGTTCACCAACTCGGGTATGGTGCAGTTCAAGGACGTTTTCCTCGGCACGGACAAGCGTCCGTATAAACGCGCCGTCGACTCTCAGAAATGCATGCGCGTGGCAGGCAAACACAACGACCTCGATGATGTCGGTCGCGACGACACACATCACACGTTCTTTGAAATGCTAGGCAATTGGTCTTTCGGCGATTACTACAAAAAAGAAGCCATCGCCTGGGCCTGGCAGCTGCTGACTGAAGTTTGGGGTTTGGATAAGGATCGCCTGTGGGCGACCGTCTTCAAGGACGATAGAGGAAATGTCCCCACCGATGAGGAGGCGGCGGGTTTCTGGCGCGCTCAACCCGGATTCCTTAAGGATAACGTGCTCTACTTCGGTCAAAAAGATAATTTTTGGGAGATGGCCGAATTGGGTCCCTGCGGTCCGTGCTCCGAGGTACATTATGACCGCGGGCTTAAGTATTGCGACAAGCAGGGCGAACCCGGACATGTTTGCAAAGTCAACGGTGACTGCACCCGCTTCCTCGAACTTTGGAACCTGGTCTTCATTCAATACAACCGCCTCGGACCGGATAAGCTCGAACCACTGCCGGCCACGCATGTGGACACAGGCATGGGTTTCGAGAGAATCGTTTCGGTTTTGCAGGATGTAGACTCCAACTATAAGACCGATCTCTTCGCACAGTCACTCGATGTCCTACTCGCCCTCACAGGACATTCGGAAAAAGAAATGCTGACCGACTTTACACCCTACCGCGTCATCGCCGACCACACCCGCTCCGCTGCTTTCCTGATTGCAGATGGCGTGGTGCCCGGCAACGTTGGACGCAATTACGTCTGCCGCATGATCATCAGACGCGCGGCGCGCTTCGGCACCAAGATCGGGCTCAAAAAACCATTTCTTGCAAATGTAGCCGAGGCAGTGATCGCGACTTACGGCTCTTTTTATCCTGAACTGGAAAAAAGCCGCGGTGCTATCCTGGACAATTTGACCAGAGAGGAGATCCGCTTCGCACGTACGGTTGAATCGGGTACCGCACAAATGCAGAATCTGCTTGATGGTATTCGTTCCGCTTCGACTCCGAAAATAGCGCTCAAAAATCAACCCGACTCGCCGGCGGCTTCTACATTAGACGGCCATCGTGCGTTTGATCTGTATGCCACTTACGGCCTGCCATTCGAAATCGCCCGCGACATCGCTCGCGAACAAGGCCTCGACGTGGATGAGGCCGGCTTCCGGACTGCCATGGATGAGCATCGCATCGCCTCGGGGGGAGGCAAAGCCATGGGCAAAATGGGCGGCGAGGATGCAGAGTTCTTCGCGGGGATTCTAAAAGAACTACAAAGGAAAGGACGGCTGGATGAGCACGGCGTGGAATACGACCCATATACCAGCACGCGCGTCGAAGGAGAAGTCCTGGCACTGATCCTCAACGGCGTGACAGTTCAATCTGCCTCGTTCGGCGAGCAAGTCGAAATCATCCTGCCGAAGACGGGTTTCTACATTGAATCTGGCGGACAAGTTTCCGATGAAGGCACTATCCGATCTCTCCCACCTTTTTCCGTCCAAGAGGGGGGTTGGGAGATCGAGATCACCGACGTTCGCAAACCTTCAGCGGGTATCATTGTCCACTCCGGCGAAGTTATCTCAGGGCAGCCCAAAGTGGGAGACCAGATGATCGCCGAAGTAGACCTGCCTCGCCGCCATGACATCATGCGCAACCACACTGCCACGCATCTCATGCACGCCGCGCTGCATCAGGTTCTCGGCCCTCATGCTGTGCAAGCCGGATCGCTGGTTGCGCCTGACCGCCTGCGCTTCGACTTCAACCATCCTGAAGCCATGACCGCCGAACAGATCGAACGGGTCGAGAAGATCGTCAACGATGCCATCGCAGCTGATATGGAAGTCATCTCCAAGTTGAAAGCCCGCGAGGACGCGATCGCCGAAGGCGCCATGGCCTTATTCGGCGAGAAATACGGCGAAACCGTTCGCACGATCACAATTACCCCGGTGTCCAATGAACTAATCGCGGGGAGAGCCGGGATCTCCCACGATTTTGCCGGGGTAACTCCTACTGCAGCGGTTGAACAGCAAGAAAAATATTCCTACGAGCTATGCGGGGGCACGCATCTTGACCGCACGTCCGATGTCGGTGCGTTTCTCATCGTCAGTGAAGGTTCGGCTGCAGCCGGCGTAAGGCGCATCGAGGCGGTGACAGGCCGAGGGGCGTACGAGCTGATCGCACGGCGATTCCAGACCCTAAAGCAAACCGCCTTGCTGCTGAAATCATCCCTTGAAGAGGTGCCACAAAAAGTGGAAAGTTTGCAAGATGAAGTCACAGACTTAAAAAAAGAACTCGCACGTCTGCGGACTCAATCTGCACTTTCGACCTTCAATCTTCAACTTTCCAACATTCATACAGTCAAAGGAGCATCGGTTCTGGTTATCGAGGTCCCGAATGCAGATGCAGATACTTTGCGAGCCCTGGCCGACAAGTTCCGCGAGAAATATCCTTCTAACGGCGCGGCGGTGCTGACAACCGGAACAACAG
>JBGQIO010000118.1:0-11000 GCA_041498515.1 Anaerolineae bacterium | reverse complement strand
GGTGCACTCCAGTTTTTGATAATTGATTCGAACGGCAGTTTGATCTTGTTTTCATGGAAGGGGAACCATCCGACTTCCGTGCGGACAGCCTGCTCCTTGAGTTCGGTCGAGCCCCAGACGAAAGTGGCGCTGAGTACGCCAATGATGGCGCACAGCCAATCGTCCTGTATCCATATCGATGTAATAATCATTAGGACGCCAAATGCCATCATGTAGGGCCAGATTAAGTAGCTAAAATATCTTTCACCGAGAATAACGAGGGGAAAGCCGAGCCCGATAATGAGCAGGGTAGCAATTCCGATGAGAATGCCGAAATAGTTCATGGTGAATGGTTAACGGTGTTCTACGACTTTCACGGCTTCTTCCGGAGAAGTGCCCCTTCCGCTGGGAGCGCGCTTGAGTAGATCGAATGTCGTCGCGGAGTTATGGTCAGCCATTATTTTCAAATGACGCGGATTATTCGGGTTGGCGGGCGCGTGTCCGATAATGATCCGCTTTTGTTGACGGGTAAACTCGAAGGCGTCCCACAGCAGCGTAATACCGGTAATGCCAAAGACCGTGGACAACGGACGGTTGACGCCGGATAGTGACAGGGCTTCGAGAATGATGCCGAATATCGCAAAGACCGTTGCCGGTTTCCAAATTGTTGCGGAGGCAAACTCGATCTTGCGGACCGAGACATGTCCGAGCCAAATGGCAAGGAAGGCGGTGGTAGCAGCCAAAAAGCCAAGAGGGTTCATGCCCTCACCCCTATCCCCCCTCGCGAAGCGTTCCCGAAGGGAGCATGCAAAGGGGAATACTCGTGCACCATGTCGACCACAGCCTTCACATGATCAACGGGTGTGTTTTTCAGAATGCCGTGACCGAGGTTGAAGATATGACCGGGACGACCCTGCGCGCGGCGAAGGACGTCGTGGACGCGTTCCTTGAGTTCGGGGAGGGGCGCGAACAGCAGAGCGGGATCAAGGTTCCCTTGCACAGCGACCTCGTCCCCGAGCAGCGTCCAGCCATCGTCGAGCGGGATGCGCCAGTCGAGTCCGATGACGTCGCCGCCCGCGCGTTTCATCAACGGCAGGAGAGTGGCCGTGTTCGTCCCAAAGTGGATCACAGGCACGTTTTCTTTTTTTGCGGCTTGCAGGATCCTTTGCGAATAAGGCAATACGAATTTTTCGTAATCCTGTGGGTTGAGTGCGCCAACCCACGAGTCGAACATCTGCACGGCTTGCGCGCCGGCGTGGATCTGGGCCAGGAGGTAATCGGTCAGCACGCTGGAGAGTTTATCCATCAATGCCAGCCAGGTTTCGGGCGCGGTGTACATCATGGTTTTGGTCTTGATGAATTCGCGCGACGATCCGCCTTCGACGAGGTACGACGCCAGGGTGAAAGGCGCTCCGCAAAAGCCGATTAAAGGGATGCCATTCAAAGTCCCGCGCAGGATGCGGATCGCTTCCATTACATAGCCCAAATCCGTATTGGCATCGACGGGATTCAGCGCCCGGACCTCATCCATCGTGCGGACCGGGTTCCGTATAACCGGACCTTCATCTTTTGCAAATTCCAATCCAACACCCAGTGGGATTGCCGGAAGCAGAATATCGGCGAAGAGAATTGCCGCATCTACGCCGAGTGCGCGGACGGGTTGAAGCGTCACTTCCGCGGCGAGTTCGGGATGCCGGCAAATTTCCAGCAGGGAATATTTCTCACGCAGGGCGCGGTACTCTGCCATGTAGCGTCCTGCCTGCCGCATGAACCAGACCGGGGTCGCATCCACCGGTTCACGGTGACAGGCGCTCAGGAAGCGGCCCTTCATTTCCATAAAGCTAGTGTCTCCTGGGCGGGATGATAGATGGCAGTGTAAACGGGGGTATCCTGCAGGGTATAACGCCGCGCTTCGGTATCGCGCAGTTCGTTGACCAGCTCTGAGAAGCGCGGCAGGTCCTCTGTTTCATAAACGACGACGAATTCCTGGTCCTGCAAACCGAAGGAATACAACAACAATTGTTTGATTTCTTCGTATTGTTTGCCGATGCGGATATGTTCGTTCATCATGCCCTGGCGCGCCTCGCGGCTCATCAGATACCATTCCGCTGTTTTTGCGAACGGGTACATGACCAGATAGCGCATGCGCCTCTCGGCGAACGGGTCGATCTCCTGCGCCGAGCGCGTTTTGGTGTATTGCGATGGGCGGGTAAAGCCCCAGAGCGAATCCACGGGGCGGATCAGATGACGATAAGGTGTGGTTGCTTTCGCCAGTTTCTCGAAGAAGGTTGCGGTGCTGCATGGATCGTCTGCTTCGAGGGCACACCACACCAACATATCCGCTTTGCTGTCGGTGTTCTGAAATATGTCCACGGTTTGCGCGGCAGATTGCAAGCCCGCCAGCCAATCCTTATGAAAAGCGGCTTTCGCATCGCTATCCATTGGCCAGTAGCCGTCTGTAAAGGCGAACAGCGAAAAATGATTAAGTGTGCGAGGGGTTTGTTCTGACATAAGGTCTCATATCTCTAAAATTAAATCGCTTTCGGAAGGTAAACGCAGGCGGGATCGCTTTCCAGATAATCTCCGGTCATGCCAAAGGCGCGGCCGCGCTGACCGCCGCAAACATCGCGGTATTCACAGATACCACAGCGGCCTTTGATCTTGTCGGGATCGCGCAGATCGGTAAATAATTTTGAATGACGGTACACATCCACGATGTCATCGGTGCGGACGTCGCCCGCCGTGATGGGCAAAAAACCCGACGGCTGGATCTCGCCGATATGCGAGATGAACAGGAATCCGTTTCCATCGTTGACGCCCTTGGTCGGGCGGTTAAGACCATCCGCATATTGGAAACCTGCTCCCTGGAACGTGACCGGCTTGCCGTTGCCTTCCGCGCGCTTGCGCTGGATGGCGACGCGCCGGTACATCGGTGCAGCCGTGGACTTGATGTCGAACGGCGCGTTTTGCGACAGGTCATACAGCCAGTTGAAAACTTTTTCATGCTGCTCAGCGCTGATCATGCTCTTGATTTGTGCGCGCCCGGTGGGCACAAGAAAAAACACCGACCATTGCACGGCGTTGACTTCCTGGATGAACGGTACCATCTCATGCAATATATCCACATTGTGCTTGGATACGGTGGTATTGACCTGCACGCTCAAGCCAACGTCCTGCGCGCGGTGCAAAATATCCATCGTACGCTGCCAAGAGCCGGGCACCTGACGGAACGCGTCATGGATTTCGGCGCGCGGCGCATCCAGGCTGAGCGCGATACGACGAATGCCTGCCTCTCGCACTTTTTCGAGTCGCGCCTTGGTGGGTAATGCCGTCGCCGTCGGAGTCAACGAACAGCGCAATCCTTTTTGTGTGGCATAAGAAATAAGTTCAAACAAATCGGGGCGCATCATCGGATCGCCGCCCGTGAAAATCAAAATGGGATTGTTGCCGAACGCGGCGAGGCGCTCGATCAATGTTTTAGCCTCCTCCGTGGACAGTTCACGCGGGTTGCGTTGGTGCTGGGCGTCGGCGCGGCAGTGGACGCAGGCGTACGCGCAGGCACGCGTTACTTCCCAGGCGATCGTGAAAGGCGCCAGGTTGAAATCAGCATGCACCATGTGTTCGTTATGTAGGGAACGATCGGCCGCAGCGCGTTCACTCAGATTCGAGGATGTCATGGGGGTCTCCATTGATCTTGGTGGCAGGTTGGAAGGTTTGAAATTTGAAACTTGCTATCCTGCCAACCATCGGGCGGCATCCAGCGCGTGGTAAGTAATGATCAGATCTGCGCCGGCCCGCTTGATCGATGTCAGCGTTTCGAGCGTGGCTTTGGCTTCATCGATCCAACCGTTGGCCGCAGCGGCTTTGATCATCGCATATTCGCCGCTGACGTTGTAGGCTGCCATCGGCAATTCAGGGAAGGCGTCCTTCACCGTGCGGATCACATCCAGGTATGCCAGCGCGGGCTTGACCATCAACATATCCGCGCCTTCGTCCACGTCCAATGCGGCTTCGCGCAGCGCCTCGCGCACATTGGCGGCATCCATCTGGTGGCTCTTGCGATCCCCGAACTTCGGCGCGCCTTCCGCGGCCTCGCGGAAGGGTCCGTAAAACGACGAGGCATATTTAACCGCGTAGGATAAAACCGGGAGGTTCTCGAATCCGCTTTCATCCAGGGCGCCGCGGATGGTTGCGACCATCCCATCCATCATGCCGCTCGGCGCGAGCATGTCCGCGCCGCATTCGGCGTGTGAGATCGCGACCTTTGCCAGCACATCCAGCGTTTCATCGTTGAGCACATAACCTTCGGGCAGCGATGGGTGATAATTCTCGCCTGTATTCAAAATCCCGCAGTGACCGTGATCGGTATATTCACACAGACAAACATCCGTCACGACAACCATCTCCGGGATTTCTTTCTTGATCGCGCGGATGGTCTGCTGGACGATTCCATCGTGAGCGAAGTTTTCCAGCCCGATCGGGTCCTTCTCCGCCGGGATGCCGAACAGGATCACGGCCTTTACACCGGACCGTCCGGCGGCTTCCGCCTCACGGACACTCTCCTCAACAGAAAGTTGATACACACCTGGCATCGAGCGGATCTCGCTTCGACCCGTACCGTGCCGCACGAACAGCGGATAAATAAAATCGCTCGCATTCAATTCCGTCTCACGTACCATCGCGCGCAGGGCAGGCGTTGCGCGCAGCCGTCTTGGGCGCGTTACCCGCGCAGAGCGGCGGGCAATGAGTTCCTGTTTATTGAGTTCCAGCACACTCATAAGACCTCCAAATTGTTCATTAACTTTTTAATGACCTCAACCAATCCTTCCGCGGTATATTCTTTCGCGACCGCCAGGTTGGCAAACCCTTCTTCGCGTGCGGCTCGCTCGGTGATCGGGCCGATACAGGCGAACAAGGGATTATTTGGCAGGTTCAACGGGTCGAGGCCGTTTTTTCTGACAACGGCCAAAAAATTCTCCACTGTCGAAGGGCTGGTAAAAGTGATCGCGTCCACGCCCGATTTCAACGCAGCCAGGCCTTTGGCATCCGGCTGGGCCGGCAAAGTTTTGTAAACGGCAATTTCATGTGCCGTGCCGCCCGCTTTAACGATCGCTTCGGGTAGAGCTTTGCGCGCGATCTCGGCGCGAGGCAGCAGGACCCACTTTCCGCGCAGGTCACCTAGACCCGGCAGGATCGCTTCGGCTACATATTCTTCAGGGACAAAATCGGGTGTTACGCCGCGCGCTCTCAGGGCTTCGGCAGTTTTCGGTCCGATGGCAGCCACACGCGGAAGGGGAGAAAATTGTCCCAATTTTTTGGAAACAACTTCAACCCCATTTACAGAGGTAAACACGATCCAGTCATATTTACTTATATTTTTGAGTGCTTGCTCCAGTTCGGGATTATCTTCGATGGAGCGTATTTCGATAACGGGAAAATAAATTGGCTCAAAGCCCGCGCTCCTCAGCGCGTCGGCGAAGGAGTCAGATTGCGAACGTGGACGGGTAATGAGAACTTTCATGGTTATCAGTTAAGGGTGGCTAGTTTCAATATTTCATTCGCGCCATTTTCAATGGCTTGTTTTGCGAGTGCATTTCCAAGCCGCATAGCGTCTGTGCCCTGACCTGTAACCTTTACGATGTTCTTTCCGTCTTCCGAGATCACCAACCCGGCTAAACGGATTACGGACGACGGTAGGCTGTTCACTGTTGCATAGGCGGCCACGGGGACGGAGCAGCCCCCGCCCAGAGCCTGTAGGAATGCCCGCTCGGCGGTGACGCATCTACGGCTGGAGTCGTCTTCGATAACAGCCAGCAGGTTGAGAGTGGATGGATCGTCCGTGCGGCATTGGATAGCTAGCGCGCCTTGCCCTGGTGCAGGGAGCATCACCTCCGTCGAGAGCCATTCTGTCACATGTTTTTCCAGGCCGAGACGGGTGAGTCCTGCGCCGGCGAGAATGATCGCGTCGTAATGACCATCCAGGGCCTTGCGGACGCGCGTGTCCACGTTGCCGCGCAAAGATTCGGTGCGAAGGTCTGGCCGCTGGGCAAGCAGTTGGGCGGAGCGGCGCAGGCTCGAGGTCCCAACCGAAGCCCCTTTGGGTAATGTCTGAACCGTGTAACCTTTCGCCGAGATCAAGGCGTCCCGTGCTTCCGCGCGCATGGGAATACCTCCGATCGCGAGACCTGCAGGAGGTTCGACCGGCAAATCCTTGAGCGAATGAACTGCACAATCAACGCGTCCGCTTAATAATTCTGATTCCAGTTCCTGCGTGAAGAGGCCCTTGCCGCCAATTTCAGGCAAAGGTCTATCGAGGATTTTGTCGCCTTGTGTAGTGATGACTTTTTCCTCGCAAACCAGATCGCGATGCATATTTTTCAGCGCGTTAATGACCCACTGGGTTTGCCAGCGCGCCAGAGCGGAAGGACGGGTCGCAAAGATCAGTTTCATCTAGATCAATCGGCGGCCGTGGTCGTCGTGGAAGGATCGTCTGATACGCCGTGCAGGTTGGAGCGATTCTCAAGCCCGAATAGAGTGCGAGTCAAAGCCGCATATTCGGGTGCATGAGCGGATGTTGCTTCGGCGTGTAAACGGCGCGTGGGGGGATCAAGCAGCTTCTTTACCAAGGCCTGTGTCAAGGCATCGATACGGATGCGTTCGGCCTCGGTCAGGTCGGGTAAGCGGCGCAGGGTTTTCTCAAGCTCCGCCAGGCGAATGGCTTCTGCCTGCTGGCGCAGATCCGCGATCAAAGGCAGCATGTTGAGCGAAGACAGGAATTCCAAGAAAGAAGACTGTTCCTCTGCCAGGATCGCTTCTACACGTGGCACCTCGGCCGCGCGTTCGGTCAGCGACTGTTCGAGATGTTCGTTCAAATGGTCGATATCAAAGAGACGCACATGGGGGATCTCCCCCACTTCTGGATCGATATCGCGCGGCACAGCGATATCCACCAGGACTAACGAACGATGTGAACGCTCACGCATTACTGCCTTTACCGTTTCCGTGTGGATTAGCGTATGCGGTGCGCCCGTGGATGCGATTAGGATGTCGGCGCGGCTCAGGACTTCTTGGATGGATTCGAACGTGGATGTTTCCGCATCCCAACGTTTTGCCAAAGCCTGGGCGCGTTCGAGCGTACGATTGA
This sequence comes from Anaerolineae bacterium, assembly GCA_041498515.1. Taxonomy (GTDB): domain Bacteria; phylum Chloroflexota; class Anaerolineae; order Anaerolineales; family Villigracilaceae; genus Fen-1038. Next base: position 3,877 of record JBGQIO010000118.1, on the reverse strand, counting down.
CCACCACGATCTTTTCAACCCCGCGCTTGCGCAGCGCCTCGACCGCCAGTTCCGCCATTTCGCCGGCCCCCAGCACCGCGACTTCAGCCGTTCTAAGTTCGGGGTGGGCGCGCTCGCACAGATTCGCCGCCAACGATGAAACCGAAGCGGGATTCCGACTGATGTGTGTTTCCGCGTGGGCTCGTTTTCCGGCATGGATCGCTGTTTGGAACAGGCGGTTAAGCAGCGGTCCCGCGGCGCCTTGTCCGCGTGCAAGTTCGAGAGCCTCCGTGACCTGTCCCAGGATTTGCGGCTCGCCCAGGACAAGCGAATCCAACCCTGCCGCTACGTGAAGCAAATGATCGATGGCATCTGCGCCCGCCAGCCTGTAGGCATATGGATGCAGTTCTTCTGCCGGTACACCGCGTGCTTCTGACAGTAAATTTTCCAATTCATCAACGACCGATTCACTGGAGGCGGCGTATAGTTCAACACGATTGCAGGTGGACAGGATCACAAGTTCCGTCACGTGTTCCAATCCATGCCCGCAACCCAGACGGGCCAGCGCGGCACGCACGGCCTCTTCGCTAAAATTCAATTTCTCGCGGAGACTCAAGGGAGCGGTTTGATGATTGATACCGATACAATGGATTTTCACATTGAATACCAAGACGATAATATATCGGCAAATCCTCGGGAAACACAGATAGATTTATAAAGATTTGAATTAAGGAATGGTTAGAGTTGCTCAAAACGGCGTAATAAATGTAATAAAGCAATGGTGACAAAAGTTAAATTCCGGATCGTGATGAAAAATTGGCATTTGTCTTTCCAACCTGTAGCTTGCCTTGCGCGAAACCTTGTCCTCCGCCTCCATGGTTTCGTTTGAATCGACCAGGCGATTCCGGCTATCCCTTCGCCGTCCGGTACTCAGGCCTGCGCCGGCCGTGGAACGTCTCGGCGGTCTGGCGGAGGCGACCCAACATCCACCTTGTTTTGTGTTTTCGTAAGCTACTGGGTATAATTTCGCCTGTACGATTCAGGAGAGAGTTACCAATGTCGCCAGAGATTGACGCACTCAGCCTGTTGCATCTGCATCAACCGCACATTCGCTCCAACCCCTATCCTTTCTATGAACAGCTGCGCCGGCAGGATCCCATCCATTGGGATGAAGAAATGGGTTTCTGGGTGCTCACCCGCTACGACGATATCGCCTCCCTGTACACCGACGGACGCTTTTCCCGCGCACAGGGTCTCATGCGTGGCTTTCAGCGTTTATCGGAATCCGAGCGACACATCGCCGAACCGGTTTATCACTCATTTTCCAAAACAATGTTCTATGCAGATCCGCCCTATCACACACACCTGCGCGGCTTGATAAACCACGCCTTCACCCCGCACCGCGTGGAACAATTACGTCCCTATATCCAAAAAACCGTCAATGAATTGCTGGATGCCGCTCATGCCAAAGGCAAAATGGACGTCATTCAAGATCTGGCATATCCCCTGCCGGTAACGGTCATTGCCGGGTTGCTTGCGCTTCCTATGAAGGATCGCGCCCGCTTCAAAATATGGTCGGATGATCTTTTTGCAATACTGGGCACCGTGCGCCATACTTCTCATTTCATGGAGCGCGCGGCACAAAGTTTAGCCGAAATGACCGACTATGTGAAAGCCCTGAGTCACGAACGCCGGGAACATCCTGGAGACGATTTGATTAGCGTATTGTTGTCCGTTTCCGAGAGTGATGGATCACCATCTGGCCCTCATTCCCTGGTTCACTCCGCCGCGCTTCCCGAAGTGGGGGAGTTGATTCATGAAACAGAAGCCTCCTCCGCGCTGACAGAGGAGGAACTGGCTGCCAACGTCAACATCCTCCTCAGCACCGGTCACGAAACCGCCACTCATCTCATTGGCAATGGGATTTTGGCATTGATGCAAAACCCTGACCAAAAGAAAAAACTGCAAGACCAGCCCGCGCTGCTTCCATCGGCCATCGAGGAAATGCTCCGCTATGATAATCCCGTACAAATCACCTATCGTTCCACGCTGGAGGATGCAGAGATCGATGGCAGGCTGATTCGGGAAGGCGATTTGGTCAACACAATACTCGGTTCGGCGAATCGCGATCCAGATCGCTTCACGGACCCGGACCGCTTCGATATTACCCGCAATGAGGGGCGCCACCTTGGTTTTGGGCTTGGCATCCACTTTTGCATCGGTGCGCCGCTGGTCAGGCTGGAGGCGGAAATCGCCTTCTCAACCCTCCTGCACCGTTTCCCCCATCTCGAACTCGCCGCTGAAAACATCGAATGGCAGGAACACCCCATCTTTCGCGGCCTCAAATCACTGCCGGTATCGTTTTGAGCAGCGGTTTCCCGATTTGGGCGGTTAGCGGATTGAGGATTACCCAACCCTCAATCCGCTAATTTCTTAAGTCAGCCAACCCCTTGCGGATTTGCTCTTCAGTGAATAAAGTCTTTGGAGCCAGGTCGTCGGGCAAAGGCATACTTTCTGGCGAGGGTTGGCTGATCCCATCTGCCAGCATTTGAACCTGCGCCTTTGTGATTAATGGTTTCGGCATAAACCTTTCCGAGGACCATGCCAATATCCGTTGGAACAGGACGGGGAAAGGCAAAACAAGGAGAAACGGCCTGCCCGTTGCTTTCGCGATCCGCCGCGCGGCTGTGCTGAAGGGAAACTCCTCGGGACCCACCACCGCCATAGTCTGACGCGAGAAGCGGTTTTCATCCAACAAAGATTCGCGGATGACACGGACGAGATCCTCGACGGCGACTAGGCGTACGGACTTCTCTTTGAAACCAACCGTGGCAAACACGGGCATCTTGCTGAACAGGTTGCTCAGGTTATGGAGCAGGTGATCCCCCGGGCCGTACACGAGGCCCGCTTTGAGAATCGTGTAGTTCAATTTCGATTTCCGAACGATCTGTTCGCCCTCCCACTTGGTCGTATGATAGGCGGAGCCCACATTTGGGCGAACGTTCAGATAACTGATCAGCACGAATTTTTTCACGCTGGCGCGTTCTGCGGCGGTCACAGCCGAGAGGACTCCCTCCACATGCAATTGACGAAAAGTCTGTTTTCCGTCTTCAACGCTGGTGCCTGCACAATGCGCCACGGCGTCGCACCCGCTAAAGACTACTTGAAGTTTGTCCGTATTGTTGATGTCCAGCGCCATGAAAGTCGCCCCTTCGATGGGCTGGGTATTGCGCTGGTATAAACCGCGCGCAATGAGGATCGCCTCCTGCCCACGCTCGATAAGGTCGCGCGCCAGGTGCCTCCCGATAAAGCCGGTACCGCCTGTAATTGCAATTTTCATCTTCGTGATCCTCTTATTGCCAGAAGCCCGGCATGCTCGTGCGTAGAAGAATATCCAGGATGATACCCAGGATATACAGCCCGCTGAACAAGCGGATATGCAACAACTGGGGTGTGGAGAACCAGCGGGGCCACAGCGCAAAACCGGCGGGCGCTTCCTTAGGACGTGGCTGGCTCAACAATTGGATGACCCGCCATCCCCGACCCGCCGCCAGGAAGACCAGAAGGACGGTTGGTGAAAAGAAGTGGGCCACAAATACCAGGTAAAGCACAATCGCATACGATAGAAGGATTGTGAAGATATTGAACCTGCGCGCGGCGGGTTCACCCAGCCGTACGGGGAGTGTCCCGACACCCTTTTTTCTATCCGCTTCGATCTTGTCGATGTGTTTGCCCCAGTTGAAACTGCCGAATCCGAAACCGAACGCCATTCCGGCCAGAACGATGTTCACAAGGTTGGAGGGGATGCTTCCGGCAAGCACGGTGTAAATGCCGGGGATCAGCACCATTCCCCAGTTCACGTAGATGAGCAGCTCACCTAACCCCCAGTATTTGAGCG
>JBGQIO010000117.1:0-11153 GCA_041498515.1 Anaerolineae bacterium | reverse complement strand
GTGATCGAGATGGAGCGGACAGTAATGTTCCTTAAGCGTTAGAATGTTGACTGGTTCGAACTCTGGCAAGCTAACATACCTTATCTTAAGCATTTCAACGGAGAACTTATGCACCCACGACGCGCATTGTTATACATGCCGGGCGATGACCGCCATAAGATTGAGAAGGCCCTCACGCTTGGCGTGGACTGTATCTGCATGGACATGGAAGATGGTGTGGCCTTCAATAAAAAGGGTGAAGCCCGTGCCACGATCGCAAAGGCTCTACAGGAATTAGAGTTTGGCAAATCGGAAAAACTGGCACGGATCAACGCAGTGGGATCCGGTCTGGAGCGGGACGATATTCATGCTGTTATGCCCTACCGGCCCGATGGTATTGTGATCCCCAAACTCGAAGAACTAAAACAGATCCAGTGGGCGAGCGAGAGCATGGAAGCCGCTGAATTGGAATACGGCTGGCCGATCCATTCGATCCGCCTGCTGGTTGACGTGGAGACCGCCAAAGGTATTCTCAACCTGAAGGAAATCGCCTCGCACCCACGTCTGGATGCCATTATCTTCGGCGGTGAGGATTTTGCCGCTTCCATCGGTGCGACGCGTACGAGAGACGCAACCGAACTGCTGTATGCACGGCAGGCTGCACTCACAGCCGCGGCAGCTTTTGGTTTGCAGGCGATCGACATTGTTACGATAGATTTTAAAGATCTCGAATCCCTGCGTGCCGAATCTGAATTCGGTGCACAGCTGGGGTTCACCGGCAAGCAGATCATCCATCCCGCGCAAGTCGAGCCGGTGCAAGCGGCTTTCACACCCAATGCGGAAGCGATTGCGCATGCGCAGCGGATCGTTGAAATGTTCGAAGCCAGCCAGTCCAAGGGTGCCGGTGCCTATGCGTTGGACGGCAAGATGATCGACATGCCTCTTGTCAAGAATGCACAGAAAGTTTTGGACAGAGCGAGAGCGGCGGGAAAGGCATGATGATTTTATTTGCAAAAAAAGTTTCTTGAGTTCGATTACAGATTTCTAAGATAACCCTGATTTTTTTCCTGCATTCGTGAAATCTGTGTCATCTACCTCAGGCTGGCGCAGTACTGATAATTTCCGATATCGTCAAATATATAAACAGCAAACCCAATGAACGGGAATTTTTAAGAAAGGGAATGATTTGATTTCAATTTTATTCGGTCTTGCCTCTGCGGCAATCTGGGGCGCAGGCGACTTTACAGGCGGGCTGGCCAGCCGAAAAACAGGCGCTTATCAGGCCGTCATCTATGGCGAAATCATCGGTAGCATTATTATCCTGGTTGTCGCATTGACATCCCGGCAGTCTGTTCCTGCCTGGTCGATATGGGTGCTTTCCATGGTTGCCGGTGCGTTCGGCACCACCGGTTTGCTGCTGCTCTATCACTCCATGACGAAAGGCTTGATGAGCATTGCAACTCCCGTCTCGGCCTTACTGGCGGCTGTCCTGCCTGTCGTCATCGGCTCATTTACCGAAAGCCCCGCCACCTGGCTTACCTTCATCGGCTTTGGCTTTGCTCTTACGGCAGTCTGGCTGATTTCGCAGAGTGAAGAGGGTGTCAAAGACCTCCTGTCTCACATCACGGACCTGCGCCTGCCTCTGCTGGCAGGAGTTGGTTTTGGTCTGTACTTCGTTCTGATCCATTCCGCCACGCGAACTGCCACGTTTTGGCCTATGGCCGCTTCCCGCATGGGTGGCATCCTTATCCTGACCCTTTACATGACTGTCCGCCGCGAAACATGGGGGGTGGAAAAAAGTGCCTGGAGGCTGATCCTGTTAAATGGCATTCTCGACATTGGAGGCAACTTATTCTACGTCCTCGCCGGGCAGACCGGTCGGTTGGATATTTCCGCCGTGCTCAGCTCGCTTTACCCCGGCTCGACCGTTATATTGGCTTGGTTCTTTCTTAAAGAGCGTATATCACGCACGCAGTGGATTGGGATCATCGCGGCAATGATCGCCATCATTCTGTTCACTCTGTAATAGTGGGCATGGATCCTGGCCCCCCCATGATTCCTCGTTCCTTTTTGTTTCTTTACCTTGTATGTATTCATCCTGATAAAGACACCGGGGTAACCGCAAAAGGTGAGGCATCCGGACCTATTGCAGTAAAGTAGACGCTTTTGGGGGATCCCACTTATCTCGTTTTTCGCATACTGAATTTCTAACGATTTTCTTATTTCCCAAATCTTGACATAAAATCCCCTTGCATATAAAGTTAAGCCCGCTTAACTAAAAAGAAGGCTTAACTATGACTGAACGTATCCACTTATCGAAAGCCCTTCGTTCCTGGATGGATGTATCCACACATTATTCCATGCGCGGCTGGGCCCATCATGCAAAAGCAACCGGCTTATCCATGCCACAGTTCAGCATCCTGATGCAGTTGTTTTATCGCGGCAACTGCGGTATTTCAGAGATCAGTGAGCGGTTCGAGATCACCTCGGCCGCAGCCAGCCAGCACGTCGATAATCTCTTCCAGGCCGGTCTGATCGAGCGCGATGAAGATCCTCGCGACCGCCGCGCCAAACAGATCCAACTTTCGGCAAAAGGCAAGGCTTTGATCGAAAGCGGCATGAGCGAACGCTACCGCTGGATGGACAGGCTCGCAGACACGCTTGAGGAGAGGGACCGGCAGAAGATCGCGGAGGCCCTGGTCATTCTTACAGAAGCCGCACGCAAGCTGGATCATGCTCAGCAGCCTGTATAGCAATTCATTCCTATTTCCATCATCCGTTCACAGTAAATTCACAAGCGGACCGTACACTTAAAACCAATCTTGAAACAGATAAATAGACGATAAAACTTCGATCTTCAACAACTCACGAACTCTGAATACCTGCCCCCACCTCTAATTATCCAGTATTGAATTTTCTGATATCCATCTCGAAAGGAACTTTATGCAAGCAACCGCATCCAGACCTTTTTCTCGCACCGGCCGGAAATCCCCCTCAGGCTCCAGCTCAATAGGAAGATCTATTAAATATCTCGCCCATTCCGGACGCAAAGCAGCGCTCCCTTATATCTTTCTGATCGTTGCCACGTTGGCACAACTGGCAGTGCCCAGCATGATCCGCCGCATCATCGACGCGGTCACCAGCGGTTACGTGGCCGGTCAGGTACTGCAGGCGTTGAAACAGGTTCCATCCGCTTTCATGACACAGGCCCTGCCTCAAATCCTTTCGAGCCTCCGCTATCCGGCAACCTGGACTAAAGATCAACTAGTGGCTCAATTAAATGCAAATCTGGCCAGTGCACCGCAAGCTTTAATAGGATCCATCATTGCCATTTTCATCCTGGCAGTCTTCCGCGGGGTCTTTGCTTTCCTGCAGGCTTTCTGGGCAGAGAAGAACTCGCAGTCCGTTGCTTATGATCTGCGCAATGACCTGTATGCCAAGATCCAGGGATTGTCTTTCTCCTATCACGACAAGAACCAGACCGGCCAGTTGATGATCCGGGCGACCGACGATGTTGAAAAATTGCGTCTCTTTATCGGCCAGGGGCTGCTGCAGCTGGTCGGCGCCATCATCCTGCTGACGGGCACCGTCATCATATTATTTTCGACCAATGTCCCGCTAGCTTGGACCGCCATGCCCATCCTGCCAATTGCCCTGGCCCTGTTCATGATCTTTGGCAGCGCGGCCCAGCCGATGTTCAGGAAAGTGCAGATCAAACTTTCTGCCTTGAATACCATTCTGCAGGAAAACCTGGCAGGCATTAAGGTCATTCAAGCCTTCACCCGCGAGAAACAGCAGCAAACCAAATTCCGTCTCGCCGCCGATGACCTGATGGGGCAGGCAATTTCCGTGGCGAAACTATTTACCTTCCTGTTCCCCATGATCTTCCTGATCGCCAACCTGGGTCAGGCGGCCATCCTCTATGTAGGCGGCAAGCAGATCATTACCGGCACGCTGACCCTCGGCGAATGGCAGGAGTTCTCGCTGTATTTGATCTACCTGTTCTTCCCGGTCGCGCAGCTTGGTTTCATCATCACCCAGTTCGGACAAGCCGCCGCGTCCGCCGACCGCATTTTTGAGATACTGGATGCAAAATCTGACATCGTGGACAAGCCGGATGCGATTGAATTACCATCTGTGAAGGGTGAGGTCAAATTTGAGAACGTAACCTTCCGATACTTCACCGGAGGCGAGCCGGTCTTAAGCGATGTGACGTTCAAAGCAAGGCCTGGCGAACGGATCGCCCTCCTGGGCGCGACCGGTTCCGGTAAAAGCACCATCATTAATTTATTGCCGCGCTTTTATGATCCCACCGAGGGAAAAATCACCGTTGACGGCCACGACCTGCGCGACATCAAGGTCGACTCCCTGCGCAAACAGATTGGCATTGTGCTGCAGGAAACCACGCTGTTCAGCGGAACCATCCATGAGAACATCGCCTTTGGACGCCCGGATGCCAGCGATAAAGATGTCATTGCCGCGGCCAAGGCCGCCCAGGCACATGACTTCATTATGTCCTTCCCGGAAGGCTACAACACACACGTCGGCGAGCGCGGCACAACGCTCAGCGGCGGACAGAAGCAGCGCGTGGCCATTGCACGCGCCCTGCTGCTTGACCCGCGCATCTTGATCCTCGACGATTCAACCTCCAGCGTGGACCTGCAGACTGAATCATTGATTCAATCCGCGCTCGACAAGCTTATGGAAAACCGCACATCCTTTGTCATTGCCCAGCGCATCAGCACCGTGATGAGCGCCGATAAAATCCTCGTACTCGATAAAGGCAAAGTCGTCGCCCAGGGCAGGCATGCCGACTTAATGGAAAATGAACCGATCTATGCAGAAATTTACAATTCACAAATATTGGCGTATGAACAGGAACACGGACATGCGCTGGAGGAGAGATAACCTATGATGGGCGGTCCCGGCCGTTTCGGCAACATCCTTAATCAGGAAACCCTCAAACCGCGCAAGTTGAGCGATACGCTCCTGCGGCTTGGCGATTACTTCGGACGATTCGGGTTGGCCGCCTTCCTGGCCATTCTGTTCGTGGTCATTGCGACCTGGACACAGGTCACTTCTCCCGAATTAACCGGTCAGGCCACGGATTGTTTCCTCGTCCCGCTTGGCGCAAACAGCGGATTCGGCTCCTTTTCCGCTTCCGTCAGCACACAGGCTCAGGCATCGGCAGCCAGCTGCTGGCTCGTGTCCGACCCAGGCAAGCTCAAGGGCACACAATGGATCGTCGCCAGCGCCTATAGGCTGGGTGGATTCGCCCCACCGGTTCTGACCGCTATGACGAATAACGACCGCGTCGCAGGTCTGGTGCGATTGATCCTGATCGTGATCGTACTTTTCGTAATCGGCTCGGCGCTCACCGGCCTGACCTTCTTTACCATGTCGTGGTCGGGCCAGCACGTGCTGCGCGCCCTGCGCGTGGATGTGTTCGAGCGGCTGCACCAGCTTTCGCTGAGTTATTATTCGGTGAACGAGGCAGGCGACTTGATGAGCCGCATCACCAACGACACCTCCGCGATCGAACAGGCCATTTCGTTTGCACTGGTCAATGTCTTCAGCGGCATCCTGCTTTTGATCTGGGTTGCCTACAATATGTTTACCAGCAGCTTGCCGTTCGCCCTGCTCTCGCTAGCCGTTTCGCCGATCATGTTCCTTGCGACGGTATACTTCTCCGACCAGGCGCGCAAAGCCTTTCGCAAAACCCGCAAAGAGATCGGAAACGTCAATGCCGAATTGCAGGAAAGCATCGCCGCCGTCCGCGAAGTGCAGGCCTTCAACCGCGCCGACGAAAATATCGAAAACTTCAAGGAGGTCAACGCCGCCAACCGCGACGCCAACGTCCGCGCCGTATCATTTACCGCGGCGCTCTCGCCGACTTTGGAAGCGCTCGGTTATATTGCACTTGCTATCGTCACCGGCGTGGGCGGTTGGTATATGATCAAAGGCCAGACCTTGCTCGGCACGACCGTCACGTTCGGTTTGGTCGTGACTTTCCTGGCGTACGTCCAGCGCTTCAACCAGCCAATTCAACAAATCGCCGTTCTCTGGGGAAACATTCAAAATGCCATCGCAGGAGCCGAGCGCATCTTTGGCCTGCTCGACGAAGTACCTGCTGTAAAAATCAAACCCGGTGCCAAGGACCTGTCGCAGATCGTCGGCAAAGTGGAATTCGATCACGTCTCGTATTCTTACGAGGATGGCGTGCCCGTGTTAAAGGATGTATCCTTCGCTGCCCAGCCCGGACAAACCATCGCCATCGTTGGACCGACCGGCGCAGGCAAGACCACCATCATCAACCTGCTGCCTCGCTTCTATGATGTAACCAGTGGATCGATCAGGATCGACGGCGTGGATGTACGTGACGTAACAACCGAGTCCATTCGCCGACAAATCGGCATTGTATTGCAGGATACGTTCCTGTTCAGCACGACCGTGATGGAGAACGTGCGCTTTGGCCGTCCCGAGGCCACCGACGACGAGGTCATGGGCGCCATCAAGCTGGCGCGCGCGGACACGTTCATCGAACGCTTGACGCAAAAATATCAGACCGTTTTAGGCGAACGCGGTTCGGGGCTTTCCCAAGGACAGCGGCAATTGCTCTCCATTGCACGCGCCGCTTTGGCGGACCCCCGCATCCTGATCCTCGACGAAGCGACTTCTTCCGTTGACACGCGCACCGAACGTCTCATCCAGAAGGCCTTCGACATACTTCTCAAAGGGCGCACATCCATTGTGATCGCGCATCGCCTGTCGACCATTGTTAACGCAGACATGATCCTGGTATTGGATGACGGCCAGATCATCGAACGCGGCCGGCACAATGATTTGATGGACAAACAAGGCTTTTACTATGACCTGTATATGAGCCAGTTCAAGAAGCAGGAAGAAGTTGCAGCTGTTGCTGCCACCTAACTGAATCCTCGAGGGTTCTTCAAAGAGTTTCCTGCTCATCCGGGGGCTAAGCCCCCGAAGAGCAAGAGTTCTGATTCTAAAGACTATCAGTTGATTAATTAATTTAATAAAAAATAGTTAACGCAACGCGCACCGGGATCAAAACCCGGTGCGCTTCGTTTTCCTGCTTGGATCGGCTCTTAGCGTCGTTCGAAGGAGGAATTGTTATCCTTTCACAGCCCCTGCCGTCATGCCGCTCACGATGTATCGTTGAAAGATCAATGCGATCAAGACCGGCGGAACAGCCGCTAGTATACCCCCGGCCATCATGCCGTTGACGTTCACCACATAGCGGCCTATGAACTCTGCAATGGCCACCGGAACGGTCTTGGCAGCCAGAGTGCTGGTGAAGATCAGAGCATAAAAGAATTCATCCCAGGCCAGCAGGAACACGAACATGGCCGTGGAGACCAACCCCGGTACCGAGATTGGCATCACGACGCGGAACAGGATGCCCAGGCGCGAACAGCCGTCCAGGCGGGCCGCATCTTCCAGCTCAACCGGCACTGTCTGGAAATACGCCGCCATTAACCAGATGGCGTATGGAAGGGCGAAGCTCATGTAAGTAATGATCAGCACGATGGGCTTGTTGATCAACTGCAGGCTGGAAGCAATAATAAAGAGCGGCAGGATGAGGGATACTTCAGGGATCATGCGCGTGGCGAGCACGCCCAGCTGAATGGTGCGGTTAAACCCGAATGGGATCCGCGTTAATGCGTAGGCTGCCAGACTCCCTATAAAGATGCATATGATCGTCACCGAAGATGCGATCTTGATCGAATTCAATAAAGCCACCGCAAACGTGCGCGGCACTGACGAGACGGCGAGACTCGGGAAGAAAATGTCGAGATAGTTCTGGAAGGTGGGGTGCTGCGGGATCCAGTGGATGGGCACTGTAAATAATTCCACTTGTGTCGAAAGGCTCGCGCTAAAAAGCCACAGGAGCGGAAAGAATATAAAGAAGAACACCGGCAGGGTGGCGAGAAACAGGATCAGTCTTCGGAAGAATTTTCGATAAGTCATGATAAGGATTCCTCGGGGCGATACAGGATGCGGATATATACAAAAGCCATGATGATCGTGACCGCGGAGATCAGGAAAGATAGCGCCGCACCGGTCCCCTGCTTCCCAAATGAAAATGAGGTCAGATAAGTCAAATAAGTGATGGTCAGAGTTTTGTAGGCCGGTCCACCACCGGTGATGATGTAAACGATATCGAACACGCGGAAGGCATCCACAGTGCGGACGATCAAAGCCACCAGGATGGCCGGGCGCAGCAAGGGCACCCTGATCTTCCAGAACCGCTGCCAGGCATTCGCGCCATCTACGGCGGCGGCCTCATCCAGATCCTCCGGCAGCGTTGCCAGGGCAGCCTGCAGGACCAAGGCTACGAACGGCATCGTATGCCAGATATCTGCGACGATCACCAGGTTCATAGCCATATCCGGCAAAGATAACCAGGCGACGTAATGTTTGATCAATCCCAGCTGCATCAGCAGGCCATTCAAGGCACCAAAGTCGGCGCTGTATATCCAACGCCACATGGCTCCGTTGACGATGGTCGGTACGGCCCAGGGAATGATCAGGCTGAAGCGCAGGAACTGCCAACCCCAGGGGTGGGAATGGATCAGTTGGGCAACTGTCAATCCGATCGCAAGCTCCAAACCCACCGAGACAACCGTAAAGTACAGGGTACGTCCAATCGTGTCCCAGAAGGTCCGGTCGTTCAGCATTCCGATATAGTTATCCAGGCCCACAAAGGTGCGCACCTGATTGATGCCGGTCGGCGCGTTGAAGAAGCTCAGGATAAAGGTGGAGATGACCGGCCACAGTGTGACACCCACGATCACCAGCAGGCTGGGGACGAGCAGCAGCCAGGCCGTGCGGGCATCTTGTTGTCTTAAAGTTAGCTGTCGTTTAGGGAGAGGCTTTGAATTTGTGGTCATAACTCAGAAAGAGGGAGGTGGGTTTGTATATGGACGCAAACCCACCCCTTAGCATTCTGTTGTTTACTATTTAGCTAGCTCTACCCACTTGGCAGCCGCTTCATCCAGTGCATCTTTCGGGGACTTCACACCCGTCAGAGCATTCTGAATGGCCAGTTGAAGGGATGCGGAAGCTTCATTGTAATAAGGTACTGTAGGCCGTTCATTTGCGAATGGGAACTGGCCTAAGAAGGCTGGGACCGTGACCGGGTTGGTAGTGGTGGCGGCTTCCAATTTGGCCAGAGCATCACCCTGGAAATCAGCCTGCCATACGGGCAGCATTTCCGCCGAGAACTTGGTCTGCACTTCATTGCTGGCCAGGTAGGTCAGGAACTTCCAGGTCTGATCCGCGTAGGGAGTGGTTGCCATAATGGCAAAGGAGCTCGATCCATCCACGCTGGAGCCTTTGATACCCGCATCCGCACCGGCTTTAAATACCGGCATGGGCGCGAAAGCTGCCTGGCCCACGATCTGGGATTTGGTTGCATCGTTCGAATCGCTGTACTGGAACAGCCAGTTCACCGCGAAAGCGCTCTTGCCAGCCAGGAAATCAGCTTCCACATCGTTTTCAATGGAAGACACCGAACTCGGATTGGTTAAGCCATCGTCTATGGTTTGCTTCATCCAGGTCAGGGCCTGAACACCTTTATCGTTATTGAAGGCCGGCTTGCCGCTTGCATCCACGAAAGAACCGCCGTTGCCGAAGAGCAATACGGCGAAATCGCAAACGACGCCTTCTTTTTGGCTCCAGGACCAGATAACGGGAAATTCAGAAATACCCTTCTGCTTGATCACTTTTGCCTGGTCAACCAGTTCCTCCCAGGTCGTGGGCGGAGCCGCAATGCCAGCTTTCTGCAGCATATCCTTGTTGTACATGAAATATTTTACATCCATCAGCCAGGGCATGCCGTAGATCTTGCCGTTGCGCGTGACGCCGTTCCAGGAGGCCGGGAACATTCCGGATTTCATATCAGGGGTGACGCGGTCGGTTACGTCCAGCAAATATCCAGCTTTGATGAACTCATCCGGCCAGATGACGTCGATCATAGCGGCATCATAAGCCGGAGGCTTGGCAGCCATACCAGTCACAATCTTATCATGGACATTATCATAGATCACATATTCCGTCGAAACCTTGATGTCAGGATTCTTAGCTTCGAAATCGCGGGCGATCTGATCGATCTCGGCAGGTTTTAGGCCAGCCTGGTCCATGCTCATTACATGGATGGTTACGGGTCCTGCAGCTGCTTTGGGGGCGCAGCCCACTGTTCCGACTAAGAACAGCAGGGCCAGGACGAACAGGGTAATCTTATACAAAGAACGCATGGTTTCTTCTCCTTTAATTGACTGAAATCTATCTTTCTTTTAACTAATTCGTTTCATATCTAAACTCTTTTGCCACCTCCTTATCAGGATAACTTATGCACTACATAGAAATTGGACGTATTGTGCAGCACCGTCACGATGGCTCCCATCACGGTCGCACGCAGGCCCAGATTTGAGATTTCCAGCCTGGGCAGGGACGGTATCGTCTCTTTTACGCGCCTTGTGATGGACTCTGCCAGCATATCCGCAAAAGGCGCGACTGCGCCGCCCAGCACGATCAACTCGGGGTCAAAGAATACCGACAGATTTGCGATAGCGATTGCCAAATAATCCACCGTCTCGTCAATAATATCCTGCGCCCATCGCTGGCCTTCCCGGGCCGCCTCGAAGATTTCTTCGCTGGACGGATTGTCTATAGACGGTGAAGATTCGCGCGCCCTCTTAACTATGCCGGTAGCCGACGCAACACTTTCAAGCGCCCCAAAATCAATAAAACTTTTTCCAAGGAACTCGCGTCCGGGGATCATATGGCCGATCTCACCTGAGGCCTCGCTCGAGCCCCGGTAAAGAGTACCGTCCATAATGATGCCTGCCCCTATGCCGGCTCCAAGGGTGATCAAAACCATGTTTTGCACATTTTGTCCCGCGCCGAACCAAAGTTCTCCCAAGGCGGCCAGGTTTACGTCGTTATCCACCGTGATAGGCAGTTTATAACGTTCATTCAACCTGGCCTTGAGCGGAAAGTCTTTCCAATTCAATGCATAAGCCCACTTGACAATCCCTTCCTGATGGTGTGTGATCCCCGGCGCACCCACCCCGATACCGCGCACACGCCGGTTATGCAACCCCGGGCGGGCCAACAGGTCATCGATCAGCTTCGTAAGCAGGACATAG
>JBGQIO010000116.1:0-11241 GCA_041498515.1 Anaerolineae bacterium | reverse complement strand
TCAAACCCATTGCATTCAAGGCCGGCCCCTGTACACAACCCTGCGAGGTTGTTATAGAACAGGTTCTCCCACTCGAAGTGAGGCACGGCGCGCACGATATACCAATTGTCATAGTTCCAGTCGTTTGCCGTCGAACCCTTGGCCTGCTCGACAACTCCATAGCCTTTGCCTTGGAAGATGTTGTTACGCAAGACCGCGTTATGGATGGGGCTGATCACATCCATGGCCCTGATATCCGTGGCGCTCGTCCAGCTTGTGTTGTGATAGACCAGCACGATGCCATTAGAGTTCCCGTCCCATTTGAAAGCCTTGGCGGAGAAGTTGGTGAACGTGGAACGCAATACCCATACGGGACCTTTTGTAATGGGAGCCAGGGACATCCCATCGAAAACCGTATCCACGGTATTGTTCCGAAAACGTTGATTAATGCAGGCGCCTTCCGGCTCGAGCGCATCATCGCCGATGTGGTTGATATGGTTGTTATAGATATCGGTATCGAACGTAAGATCGGAATTCTGCAGGTCGCCGGATGAGCCGGTGTAGATGCCATTGAACAGATCATGCAAACTGTTGCCGCGCACGATGGCGCCAATGTGACCTCTCACCACGATGGCGGTGCCTTCCATCGAACTGCCTTTGACCGCGGCCCAGGGCCATTTGCTATACGTGTAATCGTAGATCTCATTATTTTCGATGCGGGTATCGTTACCCTGGTCCTCGCCGCCGTTCCAGTTGAAGAATATCCCCAACTGCATGTTGTGGATCTTGTTCTTGCGGATCACCAGATGCGAGGCGTTCGTGGTGCACACACCGCAGCCACCGGTAGTCGTGCCATAGAAGCGCATTTCAAAACCCTCGATCCACAGCCAATCACGGCCATTTGCATTGAAGGCCTGGTTGAGGGTGGGTATCTGCCAGAAATGACGGGCAGGATCATCTCGGCTGCGTACAAATAGCTTGGATGTAGCTGTATCGAAATACCAACCCTCGATGATCGGTACCTGGCCGTGTCCGAAGCCCTGGGTGAGGCCTTTATAGTTGTCGTACCCGTAGAAGCGTTTCTGATCGCGCGCCAGATACGAAATGGGTGCCCCGATCTTTGTGGAATAAATCCGCTTCCGCCTGTCCACAAGTGTCCACATCTTTCCCGATCGGTTCACTGAACCGTCCAGGATCGCACCACTGCCCTGCGCCTTGACCTGTATCCACTGGCCTGCGGTTCCCGAAGCAGGGAATGTGATCGCCTCGTGATAAAGGCCGTCGGCCACCAGCACTTGTGTACCCGGACTCGCATGGTCCACCCCTTCTTGGATCGTGCGGAAGGGCGCAGCAGCAGAGCCGTCGCCGCCTGCCAATGCCTTAGCGCTTACGTGCACAATAGTCGTGGGCGTGAACTGAAGTTCGTCCGGCTGCGTGGTAATCGAACCGCTGATCTCGGCAGTCCCGTCGGTGACTTTGATGTTGTAATATGTGTTTGGGGATAGCCCGAACAAACTGCCCACCAGACGACCGTCGGCAATAAGCATAAGCGGATGAGCGGGATGCCAGGCCGTGTCACTGCCCTGTTGCACGAACAGTTCCGCGGTCTTCGGCAAACCGGAGCCGCTTACTGTTACGCCGATGGTCTCAATGTTCGCAACGAGATCCATATGAGTGAAGGCCGCGAGGCG
Organism: Anaerolineae bacterium; assembly: GCA_041498515.1. Classification (GTDB taxonomy): domain Bacteria; phylum Chloroflexota; class Anaerolineae; order Anaerolineales; family Villigracilaceae; genus Fen-1038. Next base: position 9,571 of record JBGQIO010000116.1, on the reverse strand, counting down.
GTACCCTGTCTCAAGTTGAGACAAGGTCGATGCGACCGGTGACGAGGTCATCATCAGTGTGAAGATGGCAAGTCCTCTCAAAATGTCCTTCAGGTGGTTGAGATTCATCGACCAGTTCTTGTATTAACCTGCTTGTCTTTAGACTTATAAAAATGTGAAGTTCATATTCAGTATAGAGTTTATTTCATTGAATACAATAGCCAATTGTCATTTCTTTAGAATAGCGCTTTATCAAGGCAAAGCAGAGTAAACGCCCATAAAGGCGTTGGAATGACTGATAGACCACCTTCGTGCAGGTGCGGATAACGTCCAGTGACCGATGGTTGAGGGGCCGATGGGTGGATTGTAAAGTGCAACACGGAAGGTACTATTGTCGCCAATTACACGAGGAACATGTATCTCCCGATTGCCCCCGAACCATTAGTAGTACAAAAGCTGATAATGACGTTTGGGAAAAGGTTTGCAAGGCTATTAATAAGCCTGGAATTCTTTTAGCCCAAGCCCGCAAAATGATTGCCGAATTACATGATAATGCAGAAGCGTTAAATGACGAGCAAGACCGAATACAAAGGATCTTGACACCCTCACATTGGAGCGGCAATGGGTGATTACCCAGGCTCGCAAAGGCGCAATTAGTAAAGGTGATATGGACTATCAATTTGGCGCAATGACGTTGTAGGAACTTAGCCTAAAACGTGATTTAACATCCATTGGGCAGACGGTTAATATTCACCTGTTAAATGATTGGGAGGCGAAGGTCAGAGAATTTTTAACCGACTTGCAAACAGGGCCTGAGTCATTAAATGTTACCCCTCAAAACGATGAAGAGCGGCAAGAGATTTTTGCTTAGAAAAAACAGATCGTAAATACTCTTGTTAGACGGATTACAATAGATCGCAACCGCGAATTACATGTAGAAATTAGTCTTAATCTGCTAAACCTAATCAACAATGATACCCCCAAAAGATTTGAAGGAAAGAATAAAGATCAAATCAAACCAGTTGGGCTTTATCCTGGCCGGCGTGACCACCCCTGAACCGCCCTTGCATTTATCAGCCTTCCAAGACTGGCTGGCGCAAGGGCGGCATGCTACCATGAACTATCTGGGGAATGAACGTTCACGTGCCAGGCGCGCAGACCCACGCCTTATCCTGCCAGGATGCAAATCCATCCTGGTTCTGGCGATCCCGTACTCGTCCCCCTTGCCATCCCGCCGCTCCGAAAAGAGTAAATCACAAATAAAGAACACGTCTGCGCCCGAACAGGAGAGAGGCCGCGGACAGGTTGCAGCTTATGCCTGGGGCGCCGACTATCACCTTATTCTTCCAGAACGATTGCAAGCTCTCGCAAGGTTCATCGAGGGACAAGTAGGGCGGCCAGTACCTCACCGCTGGTATACCGATACCGGGCCGATCCTTGAGCGAGATCTAGCCCAACGCGCCGGCCTGGGCTGGATTGGCAAGAACACCTGCCTGATCAGTCCGAAGCAGGGATCCTATATTTTGCTTGCCGAAATTTTCCTTGACCTTGAACTCGAGCCCGATCCGCCTTTCGCCACAGACCAATGCGGGACTTGTACCCGCTGCATCGACGCCTGTCCAACCGACTGCATCCTGCCTGATAGGACAATCGATGCAGGTCGCTGCATCTCCTACCTGACCATCGAATTGAAGGAGGATATTTCACCCGAGCTGCGACCATTGACAGGGGATTGGGTTTTTGGCTGCGATATTTGTCAAATGGTCTGCCCATGGAACCGATTCGCCGCGCCCGAAGGCGACCCGGCCTTCAGGCCGCGCGAAGATACGTATCATCCTCGCCTGATCCAGGAACTGGAACTGACCCCGAAAGAGTTCAATCATAAATTCAAGGACAGTCCCATCCTACGCGCCAAGCGGCGCGGTTATCTAAGGAACGTTGCCGTAGCGCTTGGGAACGAGGGTAATCCTGAAGATATCCCTGCATTGGATAAGGCTTTGAAAGGCGCGGAACCAATGGTGCGGGAACACGCCGCTTGGGCGATCGAGAGAATCTCCAAACATAATTCGAAATCGGTATAAAAATTTTCGCCGAATGTATAGCCCGGATCCTTTTTGAGAAAAACAAAAAACCTGCCCCGGTCGTGAAATCTTTTTTCTAATAACGGACTTTATAACTTATGACCTACTCCTTTAATACAAGACGTATAAAATGAATAAGTTATTGATTGCCACGAACAACCCGGGTAAGGTGGCAGAATTTCGCGAACTGCTGAATGACTTGCCGGTACAACTTGTAACACCTGCGGAGATCAACCTTGATCTCGATGTACCCGAAGATGGGGAAACCTACGCAGAAAATGCAGAGAAAAAGGCCCTGGCCTTCGCACAAGCGAGCGGGCTGGTCTCCCTAGCGGATGACTCCGGGCTGGAGGTCGAAGCACTAAATGGCGCCCCCGGCTTATATTCAGCCCGATATGGACCTGCTCTTGCCCTGTCCTCAAATTTTCCGATAATCGAGAGAGCTGGAGGAGGGCGAACAGATGCTGACCGCCGCTCTTATTTATTAGAGAACTTACGCGACAGGCCGCGGCCATGGCTGGCACGCTTTCGAGCGACCATAGCGATCGCGGTCCCAGGCTATTCGATTCAATTGGCGGAAGGCGAGTGCCGGGGCGAGATCATCCCTGAAGAACGCGGAACGGGTGGATTCGGATATGATCCAATTTTCTTTATTCCAGAGTTGAACGGCACGATGGCTGAGCTGGGGATGGAAGAAAAAAACCGCGTAAGCCATAGGGCTAGGGCAGTAATGAATGCCAAACCGCATCTGGTAAAGATATTTGAAATCTAAACCTCCGAGGTCTTCAAGACCTCGGAGGTTTAAGAGGTTCCACAAATTTTGGATTTATTGTCCCGGTCGAAAGGAGATCATATTTAAGAAGCCGCTTAACTTATCTGCGGTCTGATCGGGCTGCTCCAGCATCAGCATATGGCCGGCATTTGGCAAAATTTCCATTTGTGCTCCGGTAATATTGTCTCGCAGGGATTCGGAACTTTTCAATGGAACCATTTTATCCAGCTCGCCACACAGGATGTATGCGGGGACGGAGACCTTCGAGAGCTGATCCGTTATGTTGTACGCGTCGCACGCCAGGAAGTCCCCGTAAAGTACCGAGGGACGCGTCTCTGCCAGGCGCTGCATGGCCAATTCCTTCAACCGGGCGTCCGCCTGGGGAGAGAATGAATTATCGGCGACCAAGCGCACAACTGCGGCATTCGTGGACGTATCGGAGGCGCTCTGTAAGATAGCGGGTGCGACTCGCAGCCTCGCACCACTTGCAACCAGGCACAAACCGAGCACCCGCTTAGGGAATCGGATGGCGGCTTTGAGTGCGATAGCGCCTCCCATTGAATGACCCGCAAGGACGGCAGCATTCAATTTTAACGCTTTGATAAACCCGATAATTTCCCGGGTGTAATCATCAATCGTATGGCGGCCAATCCCTTCCGACTTGCCATGTCCGGGAAGATCAACCGCGAAGATCCGCTGGTTGGGCATTCTGCGAATCTGAGGCGGCCAGAATAAATGATGACCGCCCGCGCCATGAATGAGGATCACGGGCGGGCGTGTAAGATCGTCGGCCTGATGAGCAAAATAATACATTCCGGCGGCAACGGGCATATTTTCTGTTTCTCGTGTGAATCGCCAAACTGATTGCTTTTTGGATTAAGAACGTATCCGTAAATTCCAGCAGGCGGCACCCCGCGCCGCGGGACGGATTCCATCATTTGCGAACAGGGTTCAATATCTTCGCTTGCTTTTAGTCACTGGGAGTTGGATAAGAGAGCTTCGGATATGGACCGGAATGCACGCCTGCTGCTTCTCGGTACGTTTAATTACGCGATCTGTTTCGGAGACTGCGCAGCAATGTCCGGTTAGCTTAAAGCGGCCGCGCATGCTGTAATCGGTCGGCAGCTTCCTCGGTCAGCGGCAGATACACTAAAACCTTGGTTCCCTTGCCCAACGCGGACTGAATGTTCAATACTCCATTGACCAATTCAGAACGTTCCCGCAGATTGACCATCCCGAGACTGGAACGTTTATCGTATGCCTTGTTCATGGCTTCCACATCGAAGCCGATGCCGTCATCTTCAATCTCGAGGAGGGCCATGCCCTCTTGGAACGGCTGCAGGCGCACCCAGATGTTAGAGGCGTTCGCATGCTTGCGGGCGTTATTGATCGCTTCTTCAATGATGTAGAATATCACGCCCTGTTTGCCCAATTCCATCTGCGTAGCAACCTGTTCATCAACATTAATAATAACGTTCTGGTTGAAAGTTTCGCGCATTTTGTCAGCCATGGATTTTAGAGCGGCGCCCAACCCCTGCGACTCGAGGATCAGGGGCCGAAGTGTAAAGAGCATGTGGCGGATCTCCTTGGTCGTTCGATGCGCCAAGTCCTCGATCTTGGCCAGCTCCTCCGTCACCCCTTTGGCATTTTTCTCAAGCATGCGGCGGGCAATGTTAATGCGCATTGCCATGGCTGCGACCGACTGCGTTGGGCCGTCATGCAGATCGCGCGCAAGCTTCTTGCGCGCTTCTTCATGGACTTCAATCATGCGCTCTTTCTCTTCGACCAAATCCTGGTACAAACGCGCATTCTGAATGGCGATCACCGCATGGCGGCCGATAATATCGAGCAGGTCGCGGCGGTCAGAATTAAAGTAATTCGGATCAGGATGTGCATACAACATTGCGCCATAGACATTAAAACCACTGCGCAAGGGGAAGCAATAAACCGACGTGCAGGTACGGAGGGCGATCACACGCCCCAGTTCGGGATCGTAGCCGATATCCTTTGAAAAGATCGGTTCGCCTTCGTCGAAGACCCTTTTCAAGATCCCTTCACTGCCATCGAAGGTTACGCGCGTATCAGCAATGGTGAATCGTCGAGCCGAACCGACACGCAGCTGCCCTCCCCGGAAAAGCAGCACCGCGCTTACAAGCGGCTCATTCGCGCTTTCATCCGAATTAGGGCTAAGGGCAGAATACCCCATATCAAGGGCGGAATCGAGTACGCGCTTATAAGATAGAGTCGCCGTCAGCGTTGAGATCAACTCGTAAATCGCGCGCAACCGCTCACCTTGAAAGTTGCGCTTTTTTTCCTCTGCTTCCAGCCAGATCACTCTCCTGATCCGCAAACGCTTCATTAACTGCGCACCCAGAAAACCAAAAAGCCCACCCAAGCTCACGATACCCGCGATCCAGAGCAAGGTCAGGGATGACCTGGCCGAAGAATATAGGCGTGTGGTCGCAAATACAAACAACGCAAAGAATCCGGCCGCAATCAGCGCCCCGGCAAATTCATAGTACGCCGCCCCCGTAAGTATGGGTAGAAGCCCTACCCAGGAGGCAGGACCGGTCAGCCCCCCTTGCACCCAGAAGAATATTCCGCTAAATATGATATCCGCAGCAAGATTGACTTGACGATGGTAATAAAGGCGTGTATTCAGGCTGGCTAGAACCGTCATACCCATATTCCAGACGATCATTAGAACCAACGGCCAGGCTAATGCCGTGGTTAATGAATTTCCCAGCGCGAGTGAAACGACCAGACCCAGCATCACCGCCCAGCGCAAGGAGATTGCGAACCAGTCTGCTACATATGGAGTTTCAAAAGTCCGCATAGGCCAATCATAACGAAAGAAGTGCGTACGCGGTAATGCAAACGCCTTACAAGATAATTACATCTTTGTAAATGAATTAGACCACATAACCCATTTTTGGCAATAATGCACTGAACCGTTCCGACAAAACTTTTTGCTGCTCAGGCGAATATACGTCACGAAAGCGTCCTACTTTGCCCTTGAAGAAGTGAGTGCCCTGCCGGCCTTCCACCTGTTTCGGACGATAATGCTCGATCACTTCGCGCACTCGAGGTTGGTCACCCCTTAAACCGAGATAATCTGCCAAGCGCCTGGACTCTGCATCATAATCCGTCAGCAGGTCTTCGTAGCGGGCAATGAGCACGTTCTTCTCGCGGGTCCACTTTTCCCAGATGCGGAGGTAATCGGAGATGAAGGCCAGCGAGGTATCGAAATCCGTCAGATGTGAGAAGGCATTTGGGCGGCCTTTGACCATACCGCGCTCACCATAATCAAAAGCAGAGAGCATGGCATCACGCGGGTCACGATAAATGTATGTGACTTGTAACAGGCCTACCGAGGCGAGGAACCGCGATGCCGGAGTGGGGCCGGCATGCGCCTTGATAACGAACGTATTGCCAAGCAAGGCCGGGATCGCCACCAATGCAAGGCGCCGAGTTGAAAGCACGCCGATATTACAGTTGACTTCGGTCAGCACGTTTTCAAGATGAAAGCGCGCGCGGATATCGCGCGCATCGGCGCAGCCTTTAACCTGCATCAGGTCATGGATAAGGTTGTAATGCCAGCCGGAACCGGCGCGCGGCATGCCGACGGAAAGAACGATCATGTTATCGGATCCATGGGATTGCTCGAGCGTATTGTTATCACCGACATCCCGACGAGAATGCCGATATTTATCCATAAATTGGGTATCGCAAAGGAATCCTGCGTCATATTATAGAAGATGAGCGCCAGCCATGTAAAGATGGATGCAATCCCGAGATATTTCCAAGCAACTGATTTTCGGTTCAGAGCTGCGAGGGCTTCAGCCAATATGAAAAACTGGAATGCAGCAAACAAAAAGAAGCCGATCAACCCCGTCTCGGAGAGTAAACGGACGTAAAGGTTTTTCGGGTTTGGGTAAAGCGAGTTATCCGGACTCAACTGCCGCGCAATCTCAGGAACGGTCGTCATGACCCAATCTGGCAAGTTTCGGTAAATGTAAAAGCCGCTGGCGCCGAGCCCTACGCCTGTCCAGGGATGTTCCTGATATGCACCCATCGATCCCCATATGTAAGCAACGCGCGCGCCCGCCGAATTCTGAATGAGAAATTCTTCCACACTGACCGCCTGGGTGTTCCACAAGCGGGCAATATAACCTTTCCGACTTAAGAAGAGCAGCGCACCTGAAATGGACGCCAGGATCAAAATAATAACAGCCAAACGCCAGACCCATTCCCGGCCCCAATGGAAGCCGGCGAAAAACCAGTTCCAAGCCGCACGGATTTGGGCACGCCCTGCGATAATGAAAGTGAGCACGACCGTTGCAGCAACTGTCAACAGGCCGCCCCGTGAGAAGGTTGCCAGCAATAGAAGGACAGCCAATACTAGAAGAGCTGGTTCGAGCCATTTGAAACGCGTCATCCGTATACCGGTCAGGAGGGAAGCGAAAAGCCAGGGAAGATACAAAGTTGAGATCTGTCCGGCCAACCAGGAAGGCTCGTATGCCAGGCCTGAAATCCGATTCGTCCTGATCAGCTCGCGCAAAGAAAATGCGCGCTGCCAATGTGTCACTAGCGGCTTGGGGAAAATATGCAGATAAAAAGTCGCACCCTGCAGCCCGCTCCATAGAACGTCGAGGATAAATCCGGCGAAGAGCCATTTTAGGGAAAAGCGCAAATCGTCTTCATTCCGGTTCATCCAGACCGCCGCGATAAAGAAAACGATGCCGATAAAGACGGTTGCCCAGGCGCGGACGATACGACCAACCACATCCTGCCCTCGCATGGGAACCGGAGCCACCACCATCCCCAGCAGGCTTACCGCCAGGGCTGCCAGGAGAAAGGCCGCCAGCGGAGTCAGCGCTCCTGCGCGTGGAAATTGAGCAGAGCCGCGCAGAAGTTGGATTAGAAGCACGACCGTCAACGGCACGAGCGGATAGAAAGCCAAAGGACGTACGTATGTGCCATCGCCGGCGGGAAAATAGCGGAAGCTGGTCACGGGTAAGGTCAGCAGAGCCGCTGCCCACAAAGTGCGGGCGAGGTTATCCAAACTGAATGAGCGGAGGGAGGTCATCATATCTTGAAATCGAAGAATAGGACGACAAACACACACAATGTAAGAAAGACAATCGTCCCTACCAGAAGATAAACGCTCAAACTCACGGAACGATGAGCCGCAAGATTGTCCACTTGAGTCGGGGAGGCAGTTATATATTGCTCCAGGCCGCTCGACGGATCCACGACCTGCGACTGCACACTCAAGGCAAAAGATTGAGCCCAGGCGGAGGCTAAGACTGTGGCTCTCTGCGCATCACCGTCATCGGCAAATAAGTGCCAGCCGCCATTGCCCGGTTGGCTGAGTTGAAGTTTTTGGTCGCGCAGCTGCTGGACGGTCACTCCGCTGACCTGGGAGGCCACCGTGTTAAGCACTGCATCGGATACGGCAATTTCTTCCAACTTGCGAGTCTCGCGCTCGAGATAGTAAAACTGCTCACGGTCGGTGTTTTGCGGCCAGGCTTGTTCCAGATGGAAGTCAACATTGACGGTCGCGCGGGCGCGATAGGGCGGCGGTGCGATGTAAAAGACGACCGCACCGATCAGCGCGCCGATGATCGCGCCCAAGACCCAGAACCGCCAGGCTCTAAGCAGTCGAATCAGATCGTCCAGAGATGGAGAGGAGAAGAGCAATTTTATAGAAGCCTCACAGTTTTCATGAACGCGACATCAGCCTCCTGCGCCAGTTCCACAGGGGCGCAACCAGCTTCCTGACATAATACTTTGCCACGATGACCGATAAAAAGCTGCCGCCGTCACGGTAATGGACGCGCAGCATTTCAGGCCAGCAGCGATCATCGGCGGCCATCGTTTTTCCGGCGCTATGCAGACGGAAATTCGCCCAGGTTTGCGGGACAAATTTAACCTGCGAGCGTTCTGCGATGCGCACCCACAAATCATAATCCATCGCAAAGTAAAAGGTGGGATCCAGCGGACCGACTGAACGCCACAGGTCGCCGCGGAAGAATGAGGCTTGTTGAGGGATGTGAACATAGCCCTGCCTTAAAAGGTGTAGGTTCGTTTGCGCTGCATGGAATTTCCCGACGACCTGTCCGGTTTCGTTGATGAAATTCGCATCGCCGTAGACCAACCCAAGCCCTGAATGTTCCTGGAAAAAATGCACGGCCGAGGTCACTGCACCGGGCAGGTACGTATCGTCCGAATTGAGCCAGGCCAGGATGTCTCCTTTGGCATGTGCGAAACCCTTGTTAAGCGCTTCCGTCTGGCCTTTATCCCTTTCGCTCACCCACCAGACCAGCTTGTCGGAATATTTCCTGATGATGTCCAGGCTGCCATCGGTCGAGCCGCCGTCCACGATAATATATTCCAGACGCGGGTAACTCTGGGCAAACACGGATTGGATGGTCGATTCCAGAAAGCGCGCCTGATTGAAAGACGGCGTCACAATGGAGACCAGCGGAACTTGAGGGTTCAATTCCAAGCCACCTCGGGATAATAAAGATACGATACTTCTTCCGTGTCCCGCCGTATGCGGTCGATCTCGCTGGACGAAAGGCGGCGCTTCCAATTATCGAGGTTCGCCAGGCTGTCGAGTTTCACCGAATGGACCTTTTTACGCGACAGTTCGGCGGGGTTCTCGGAGCTGCTGGAGGCCAGGATTCTCCGCTCGACCCCGGAGGTAAAGTTTAATCCCAATTCAGTGTATAAG
>JBGQIO010000115.1:0-11244 GCA_041498515.1 Anaerolineae bacterium | reverse complement strand
GACTTCACCGGGACTAATCTAACCGTGGAAGCCGGACCCCCATCACTACGACACGTGACACCCGACCTACGTACGGTCAGCCGGGCTAAGGTCGGGCTCCACGAGAGACTCACGACAAACATCTTTGCCGAGGCGGGAGAGCAACGGAGGGAGTGCTTCGATGTCTACAAGTGAGGTGCGGAAGTTCACGATGCAGGCTCGCAGCGCGAATTTTCCGTTGACGACGGCGTTGGACAGGAATGCTTCACCACTTTTCTCAACGCGCGTCAGCAGCGCCTGATTGATTTCATCGATGCGCTTCTCAACGGCGGGCAAACCAATCTGTGGCTTCAGCTCCGACGGTACATATCGAAACGTCGTGATGCTCAACTGCTGCGTGAACGCCTCGAACTCAGGGTGCCGGCGCACGAGCGCGTCGAGATGCTGCGACAACCGCATGTCATCGGCGATCATGCTGTCCAGTTTTTTGAAATCACCGGCTTCGACGGCAGCCAGCCCTGCCTTGACGATATCGATTGCGCTCATACCAATAACCTCCTTATATCTTTAAAATGGTCTGCGATGGACCGTCCATCACCAGTTAAATATTATAGTTGAGGTTTCAGGTTATTTCAATAAGGTGGTTATTTCTTATTGTATTCGGTTCTTCGCGGCAGGGACCTAATACAAGGATATACTCAGCTAATAGTTCTTGACACTTGTTGATCTTCGAAACAGGCAAAATGCTCTCGAATGACCACACTTCATCTTGTATAACCTAGTTTCCCAAAGGAGCGATCATGTCCCGCCTTATCCCTGCTGCCGAACGCATCCTCAGAGCTCGTAGTTTGATTCAACAGGCGCGCGATTTGCCGATCCCGCCCGAGGGTGGTCGCGGGGATTTTTCTTATATTGCCCATGTGAAGGACTTGTTACGGCAAGCGCGTGACTTGATTAAATTCATCTCGATGACGCCGAGCGCTACTCCTGAAATGAAGGAGGAGGTCAAAAAGATTTATCAGGAAGTAAAACGAGCCGGTCAGGAAATATTACATTAATTATGTCGCGAGCTGGGATAGATAAGAGATCATAACCGGGTATTCTGATTTATAACCTTCCGAAAGTAGTACCGGTATATGTCCATCCGCCCTCCTGCAAATTAGGTCTATAAGAAACTGCCTTGAAGCCTTATCGCTGTTTACCTTTTACCTATTCATCCGCCAGATCGTCAAATTGAGATAAGTCGCAAACGAGACCCAGGCCAGATACGGTAGCAGTAATGCACCTGCCAATGGTTCGAATTGCCAGAAAAGCGTCAGCATTGCCAGGATAATCACCCATAATACAATGATATCTGCCAACGCAGTACCGGGGCGGTGTAGACCGAAGAAAGTCCACGTCCAGGCGGCGTTCAACAACAATTGGAGAATGAAGAGGACCAGTGGAAAGACCGCCACGCTAAATCCGTACCCTCTCCAGACCAACCAGGCTGCGGCAGCCATTAATAAATAAAGCGCGCTCCAGACCGGCCCGAAGATCTTGTTGGGAGGATTCCAACCTGGTTTTTTTAGGGTTTTATACCACTCATCGGGCATGAAACGCGAGCCGAGCCAGGCCGCTCCGAAGGTAAGCGCCAGCCACCCTATCGCGCCGAGAATCGATTCAATGATTGTCATGAGAATGTCCTCCTTGACCCTTCCTTATCTATTTAGAGCGATAATCCCTCGTTTCAATTATACCCATGAGGGTTAAGCACAACCGCCTCGAGATATAGCTTAATCACCAGAGAATTAAAGTGGGTCCCAGCCAGTGATTGGAGGTGTTCAAGTGCCTTCTTAGGGTGCTGTTTTGGATGTTGGATGCCTGCCACAATATTTTAATGCAATACCTCAATGGGCTTATTTGCAGGAACTTTACACTTTACGATTGAATACCCTTATACTTTTTTATATTTCAGCTGAAGTCCTTTTTTATTTTTCCGTGATTGTAACGCTCTGCATGGCGTCACCTGGGGAAGTTGGGTTTTGGTTGGGGTCGCGGCGGGTCAAACTATTAACCACCTCCATGCCGCTGATAACCTGCCCGAAGATGGTATAGCCGCCATTGAGTTGCGGTTGAGGAGCGAAAGTTATGAAAAACTGGCTGCCGTTCGTATTCGGTCCGGCGTTAGCCATGGCCACCACACCCGCCTTGTCAAATGTCAAATCGCTGTTCTCGTTCACAAACTGATAACCTGGTCCTCCCTGACCGGTCCCGGTCGGATCTCCACCTTGAGCCATGAAGCCCTCCAGGACTCGGTGGAAGGTCACCCCGTTATAGAATCCCTGCTTCACAAGAAAAACGAAACTATTTACCGTGATCGGAGCTTTGTCGGGATAAAGCTGGATGACAAACTCGCCGCCCTTCGCCATTTGAACGTTTGCAAAATACTGTTTATGTGTGTCAATCGTCATTGCTGGTGGGGTAGTCCATTGTTTGGCTGTTATTTTTGTGGCTGGTTTGTAGAGAATGATTGCCAGCCAAATAGCCGATGCTACGATCATAATGACGATCGCGATCCCGGCCAGTTGGATGTTGTCTAGTTTCAGGAAACGATTATCTTCTCGTTTTTTTCTTCTCGCTGACGGATTTCTCTTGGGCATGATTTGCTCTCCTTAAATAATATAGTTCTATTTTATACGCAAAAGTCTGCATTGTATGCCCCGATGTTTCCACTGCCTCATAAGGTATTCTTGGTCCTAAGAATTACAAGAAGGAACCTGTCTGCGTTCTGTGCCTGTCTGTAATGGTGTGTGGAACTCCACTTTAATCGTTATTTATGCGGAAAATTTGCTATTTGCCGTTAAGTAGGGTATATTTATCGGAGCTATTGTTATAGCGGCTTCGAGACAAATCCACTTTCCAAAAGAAAAATCTTTAAACTTATCATATGGATAAAGCAGAAGCGGCGGACCGGCGACCGCGTATTCGCGTCAATCGACCCGGCCCCAAGAAAGTAAGAGGAGTAAGTGGAAGGAGAGTTTTGAAATGGACCAGACTACACGTGCGCGTATAAAGCGTGTTGCTTTTATTGGGAATTACTTGCCGCGCAAGTGCGGCATTGCGACATTTACCACCGATCTGTGTGAGGCCTTGGCGGATGAGTATGAAGACACTTCCTTCATCGCCCTACCCGTTAATGATATCGATGGTGGCTACCAGTATCCGCCTCGAGTTCGTTTTGAGTTGATCGAGAAAGACATTGAATCGTATCGCCGCGCCGCGGATTTTCTGAATATCAACAACGTGGACATGGTGAGCTTGCAGCATGAATACGGCATCTTCGGCGGGCGGGCCGGAAGCCACATTCTTTCGCTGCTTCGCGAATTACGCATGCCGATTGTCACCACTTTGCACACTATTTTGCGCGACCCCGATCCCGATCAGAGGCGGGTGCTTGAGGAGATCGCATCCCTATCCGACCGCCTGGTTGTCATGAGTGCACGCGGCTCTGAGTTTTTAAAGGATATATATCATGTACCTCCTGAAAAGATCGATTTCATCCCGCACGGGATTCCCAATGTGCCTTTTGAAGATCCGAGTTTCCATAAAGACCTGTTTGGCGTCGAGGGTAAGATCGTCTTGTTGAGTTTTGGTCTGCTATCGGCGAATAAGGGGATTGAGAATGTGATTTCGGCATTGCCAGAGATCTTGGCTCGACACCCAAAAGTTGTCTATATTATCCTTGGCGCTACCCATCCTCACGTTTTGCGGACCGACGGAGAGTCATATCGTTTATCTCTGCAATGGTTGGCTCATGAGAAGGGTGTGGAAGGGAATGTGATCTTCTACAACCGGTTTGTTCTTCAGGAGGAACTCATCCAATTCATCAGTGCCGCGGATATTTACATCACGCCCTATCTGGATGCAGCCCAGATTACCTCCGGCACACTTGCATACACACTGGGGGCTGGAAAGGCAGTCGTTTCGACGCCCTATTGGTACGCAGAAGAAATGCTGAGCGAAGAGAGGGGAAAACTCATCCCATTCCGCGATCCGCATGCGCTGGCCGTGCAGGTGAATGACTTATTGGACAATGAGGCGGAGAGGCATGCCATGCGCAAGCGCGCTTATCTCTTCGGTAGGGATATGATCTGGCCGGAGGTCGCCCGTCTTTATATGCAGAGCTTCGAGCGAGCGCGTACCGAGCGCCGGCATTTTGTGCAGGCCGACTTCGCGGTCAAGCCGCTGGATAAGCGACCACGTGAATTGCCTCCGCTGAAACTCGATCACATGCACCACCTTACGGATGAGACTGGCATGCTGCAGCATGCAACATTCACGATACCCAACTATAACGAAGGTTACACCACGGACGACAACGCGCGTGCCTTGATGGTGAGCGCGCTGCTGGAGGATGCCGGAATTAAGGAAGCGACTGAATTGGCATCCCGTTATCTTGCATTCATCTGGTATGCATTTAATACCGACACCAGACGGTTTCGTAATTTTATGAGTTACCAACGTCAATGGCTGGAAGCCAATGGCTCAGATGACAGTCACGGTCGTGTATTGTGGGCTCTGGGCACCGTTTTGAGTCGTTCGAACACACCCACTCTTTACAATATGGCCGGTCAGATGTTCCAACAATCTCTGCTTGCCATCCTTGAGACAACCAGCCCTCGTGCTTGGGCTTTCGCATTGAATGGCATCCATGAATATCTGCAGAGGTTTGCTGGCGACCGCCGCGCAAATCAGGTGCAAGAGGAACTTGCCGCGCGATTGCTGACGCTGTACCAAAATAGCCGGCAGAATGATTGGAAGTGGTTTGAGAACGAGTTGACTTATTGCAACGCGGCCTTATCGCACGCCTTGCTCCTTTGTGGCCAGTCGTTGCAAAACGATTCAATGACCCAGGCAGGCCTGGAATCTCTCCGTTGGTTGGCCGACGTGCAGCGGGCGGATTCGGAGATCGGTCATTTCGTTCCTATCGGTTCTAACGGCTTTTATACACGCGGTGGTGAACGCGCTCGCTTCGACCAACAGCCTGTGGAAGCACAAGCGATGGTTTCTGCCTGTTTGGAAGCCTATCGCTTCACGAGCGATGACCATTGGATTAAAGAGGCCCGGCGTGCTTTTGAATGGTTCCTGGGTCGGAACGACTTGCATCTCGCGGTTTATGACCCGACCACAGGCGGTTGTCGGGATGGTTTACACCCTGATCGCCCGAATGAGAATCAAGGTGCAGAGTCTACGCTGGCTTTCCTCCAATCTTTGCTGGAATTACGGCTGGCAGAAAATAGTATAAGGTCTGATGAAAAATCCCACATTGAAAATTCAACCCTCGGAACTCTTTCTGCGCCACAAATCCAATCCCATTCTGACAGCCGCAAATTGGCCGTATCAGATAAATAGTGTTTTTAACCCAGCCGCTGCAATATTGGCGGATGGGACTACATTGCTTTTATGCCGGGTCGAGGATCGACGCGGACTTTCTCATTTATGTGCTGCACGCTCCGTGAATGGCGTGGATGGCTGGCAGATCGATTCAGTGCCCACTTTATTAGCAGATCCGGACCATTACCCGGATGAGTTATGGGGCATTGAAGACCCTCGCGTCACTTATATTCCCGAACTGGACCAGTATGCCGTCGTTTATACTGCTTATTCACGAACCGGCCCGAGTGTTGCTCTGGCATTAACAAAAGATTTTCACCGTTTTGAGCGCTATGGTGTCATCATGCAGCCTGAAGATAAAGATGCCGCGCTTCTTCCTCGCCGGATAGATGGCCGATGGGCTTTGATCCACCGCCCGGCTAACGCGATGGCTGCCCATATGTGGATCTCCTATTCATCTGACCTGCGGCATTGGGGTGCCCACAAACAGATTCTTGAAGCCCGTGTGGGAGGATGGTGGGATGCGAATAAGATCGGTCTTTCTGCCCCCCCGGTTGAAACCTCACAGGGCTGGTTGACCATATATCATGGTGTGAAAAAAAATGCCGCCGGTTCCATATACCGGTTGGGTCTGGCTTTGTTTGATTTGAATAACCCGGAGATTTGCCTGAAACGCGGCAAGGAATGGGTGCTTGGCCCGCAAGAACCATATGAGGTAAATGGGGACGTGGACAACGTGATCTTTCCTTGTGGCTATACTTTGGCGCCTGATGGCGACACAATCCGCCTTTATTACGGCGCTGCAGACACCAGTATTGCTATGGCCACCGGCAGTGTAAAAGCCATGCTCGAATGGCTGCGAGATCAAAGCGTTTCAGATGATTAAATTTTGGAAATCTTTTTTTACCCCGTTCCAAAATAATGATCCCTCCTCGTTTAGAGGAGGGATGTCTTTCCCTGTTTACCACCTATGTATGGAGTTATTTCCAACTATTGCTTGAATGTTCGCTTTTGTAAGCTCCAATTCCGTTCTTTTGACTTCGCGGTTCTGTACGTCTTCAAACCAGGGCAGTTGATCGAATGGGTGGATTTTCGAGATTTCACCGGGGTTTGCTTCCCGGTCTGCCCAATAGGCCAGGTCGCTTTTCTTGCAGACTTGCATCACTGCAGGGATTAACCTTCCGTCTGTCAAATCGAAAGCGATGTATTGACCTTGCGGTGGTTGATCTCTTCAACCACTTCACATGCGATGCGCGTACCCTCATTGACGTACATTCTGCCCACTGTGATATTTTGTTTATTCAACACTAAGGCTCCTTTCGAACGCAAGAGATAAAGGCTGGTGCAGGGCTAAATTCACGAGACAGGTACCAAGGATCCGCTGGCGGTTCGCCAAATAATGGTTACTAATTAACAGGGAGGGGGTCGCCTTGCGCTGCCAGGCCTTTTCCTCTGGCACTAAGCCGCCAGTGTACCCGATGCCAAGTAGGGATGGTCAATGATGCATACCTACGAAATACCCACAAATTGTTTTAGAGGTTCATTAGAATTTTCAGGTACTGAAAAGGACGGGGACGATTTCCTTGATTAATGTCGTATCCCCCAAACAGATGATATCTTATTAAGAGTTGAATTAGAAATTAGTAAAAAACAAGATGTCTATCCTGACTTTACTTGAGATAAATTTTGTAGTGAGCCTGACCTATTTGACGATACCCTCATGGGGTTGTTGTTGCTTCGGGTGTGGACGGTGTACCGGTGCTCGCACCGCCGACGTCGATCACAACCGTTAATGCATCTCCGAACAGCGTGCCGTTTTCATCGGACATGCGCCATGTTCCTTGAGTAATGCCTGTCTGATCGGTTGGAGCTGCCATCTTAATGGAGATTTCAATTCGGTCTCCCGGGTTGGCCGTTTGAACCAAATTGAAGGGAGACCCTCCCATGGCTAATCCGCCCACCAATATAAGCTTGAAGCCCGGACGCCATGCACATAATCCGCTGTTTTCAACCAGCCAGGTCTTCGTGAACACCTGTGCAGGGGTCATCGGGGTATTATCCGGGATGGTTACATCCCTGACATAAAGCATGCGATAACATGAAGGGGTCGGGGAACCTTGCTCGGTTCCCGGTGGAGTAGTAGCTGGGAGGGGTGTTTTGGTCGAGGAGGTGGTGGAGGTTGGGATTGCTTGGGCGGTGTCTGTGAGTTCAGATATAAAAGCCGATACCGCTTCCGTTTGGATCCGGTTTACGTTTACGGTTGGCGCTGGGGTGGTTGGTTGGCTGGTGCGCAAGCTGAGGAGAAAGGTCATCACTAGAATTAAAAGCAACACTGCCACGATGGCCAGTCTTGTCTTATTCTGTAGCATGGGAGCTCCTTTCTTCATTTGAACGAAGTTGTTATTGTACTCCAAGCTTATGTCTCATTAAGAGTGCATCTTAATTCTGCTCAAAAACCGCTCTGATGTTGTTAATTTCTGCACCTTTCTGCTATACTTGGTTGAGTGAGGCGCTATGGCAAAACATCTGATATTGGTGGCGGGAAATATCGGTGCAGGCAAGACGTCTTTGACAGAGCGCATCGGGGCGCGGCTGGGCTGGCGTACTAGCTATGAATCTGTGTCAGATAATCCCTATATTTCCGACTTTTACGCGGATATGCATGCCTGGGCCTTTCACCTCCAGGTTTTCTTTCTTGGTCATCGCGCGGAGCAATATCTGGAAGCCGCACGGGATGCCCGTTCTGCGATCCTCGACCGAAGTATTTATGAAGATTTTTATATCTTCGCACGGGCTCTTCATCAAATGGGTAACCTTGCGGAGCGCGATTACCTCTCGTATCATCGATTATTCGAGCTGGTTGTCGAAGGCCTCCCCAGGCCCGATCTGTTGATTTATCTCAAAGCGCCTGCCCCAGTGTTGATGAACCGGATCCATAAACGCGCAAGGAATATCGAAACTGGGATAACCTCGGATTACCTCTCGCTTCTTGATTCTTTCTACGAAGAATGGTTGAACGCTTTCGACATGTGTCCTGTCCTCACAATTCGGAGCGATGATCTTGATTACGTCCATCAGCCAAAGCATTTGGATACCGTGGTGGGTAGAATTCAGGACAAATTGGCAGGTAAAGAAATTATGGATCTGCGTAATTGATTTACTGCTCCTTTACTTGTAATTCGGATGATCCCTTCGGGAGTTTATGGATAGCCTCTTGATCGTTGTTCGGATATTTGAAGATCAGTCATATGGATGAATCGGCGTTTTTAAAAATACCCTTATTCCAGGAAATCCCCCGTGCTGATTTGGTTAAGATGGTCGATGAATTGCCCATCGAGACATACCGGCCCGGTGCTTATTTATTCCGGGATGGTGACCCGGGTGAAAACTTATATGTAGTGATCGATGGCACTCTGGAAATTGTTCTTGCGGCCGGTTCACCGGATGAGATGCTGCTCAAAACCTGCGGACCTGGGGAATATGTGGGAGAGATGGGCCTTATTCTGGCAGATGGCAAACGGACCGCGACGGTTCGCGCCAAGACGGAGGCTCGCACCTGGGTCATGAGTCGGGTTAAATTCGTGCAAGTCTTGCAGCGCTGGCCGGTGATCGCTTACGCAATGGTGGGTATTCTTAGCGAACGCCTGGATGCTACCAACGATGCTACATTTCGTGATCTAACCGAGAAGAATCATGCCTTGCAAAAGGCTTATGACGAGCTGAAGAACGCGCAAGCCCAGTTGATTGAAAAAGAGCGGATGGAGCGGGAGCTCAAAGTGGCCGCCGACATTCAATTGAGCATCCTGCCGGATATTCTGCCCTCCGTTCCTGGCTTCGATTTTGGTGCGCGTATTTTGCCGGCGCGTCAGGTCGGCGGCGATTTTTATGATGCCTTTCCGATTGATAATGCTCATATAGGCGTTGTGATTGGGGACGTGGCTGACAAGGGTGTGCCCTCTGCTTTGTTTATGGCAAGGTCGCATGCCCTCATCATGGCCGAAGCCGACAAGGGTATCACACCCGGTGAAGTTCTTCAATTGGTCAACCACCACATCACACGCCTTGATAAGTCGGCGCAGTTTGTCACAGCATTATATGGCATCTTGGATTTGATCACCGGCAAATTCACCTACGCTCGGGCTGGTCATGAACCCCCCTTGATTTTGCAGCCCGGCGGTATGGTTGAGCGCATTCCACATGCACCAGGAATGTCGTTGGGATTGTGGGATACCATTACGCTGGATGAGCGTATGGTTCAGCTCGAACGAAACAGCACTCTGCTACTTTTCACAGATGGGTTGACGGACTGTCGCAATCCGTATGGTATTTCCTTTGGGCTGGAGCGCATTAAAACAAGCCTGGCTGGAATGACCCGGCTTCCTGCTCAGGAAGTCTGTGAGCGATTGTTCAACACATTGATGGACTTTCAAAACGGATCACCCCAGGACGATGATGTAACCCTGGTCGCCATTCATAGAGCCTGACATAAAAAGAGCGGGTTCAATTTTTTGAGGTCCGCCCTATTCTTTTAAGCTTTTTCCAGTGCTTGATCGATATCTTTCAACAAATCCTCTTTATTTTCGATGCCAACCGAGAGTCGCACGAGTCCGGGATCGACAGCGATCTGCGAACCCGCAGTTGACAGATGGGTCATGGCAGCCGGGACCTCGATCAGCGACTCCACACCGCCTAATGATTCAGCGAGGGTGACCAATTTGGTTGATTCTGCGACTTTAACCGCCGCAGCATTTCCACCTCGCAGGATGAAAGAGATCATGCCACCGCCATTTCGCATCTGCTTCTTCGCGATCTGTACTTGCGGGTGGCTGCGATGGAATGGATACATAAGTTGGCTGATCTTGGGATGACCCGCTAAAAATTCTACGAGGGCAGAGGCGTTCTCAGCGTGGCGGTCCATGCGGATGGGGAGGGTTTTTATTCCGCGCAAGACGAGGAAACAGTCCAACGGACCGGGCACAGCGCCCACTGCGTTTTGCAGGAATGCTAATTGTTCGAAAATCGCCTTGTCTTTAACGATCACAGCACCACCCACGGCGTCGGAATGTCCGCCTAGATACTTGGTTGTTGAATGGATAACAATATCTGCTCCTAACTCAAGTGGGTGCTGTAAATATGGTGTGGCAAATGTGTTGTCCACGACCAGCAGGGGGCGATTGGAGTGATGATGTACGATCTCTGCTACAGCCTGTATATCGGTGAGTGAAAGGAGTGGATTGGTGGGCGTTTCCAGCCAGATGAGTCTTGTTTGTGGCGTGAGCGCTTCGGCTACATTCTCCGGGTCGGTTGTATTAATGAAGTTAAAGCTGAGTCCGTAACGTCGTAGAACCTTATCGAACAACCGGTAGGTACCTCCATAAACGTCGTCACCGGCCAGTACGTGCGCGCCGCTATCGATGAGTCGTAGCACTGTATCGGTGGCTGCCATACCGGATGAGAAGGCGAGCCCGTACTCCCCGTCTTCGAGCGCGGCCAGGCAATTTTCGAGAGCCAGGCGGGTCGGGTTTTTAGTCCGCGAATATTCATAACCCTCCCGGGCTCTGCCAATACCGTCTTGCATATAGGTCGAGGTTTGATAGATGGGTGTCATTACGGCACCATTGTTCGGGTCTGGTTCTTGACCTGCATGAACTGCAAGAGTTTCAAATTCCATTTATGCTCCTGAGATTTGTTATCATCTGGGATGATGAATCATATGCGACCTATCCACAATGAACGCTGATTAATGGTTTGGTTCAATTTGATCTGTGAAATTTGCACTGTCTTTGGAAAATCTTGCATAAAGTCCTTGGGAGAAAATCAAGGTGAGGTGAGTATAGCTTTAGGAATCGGAAAGTGCAAGGAGCGAATCGGTTCCTTGCTTTGCTCCTT
>JBGQIO010000114.1:0-11256 GCA_041498515.1 Anaerolineae bacterium | reverse complement strand
TTAAAGGTTTTTTGGATCAGCTCGGTTACCCGGCTCGAAAGCTCGTCTACATCTAGAACGTTCGCGATTTGTGCACTGACTTCACGGACAAGGTTTAGCTGACCGAGGCGAAATCGTTCCACTTCAACACGATGTGAAGCGTAGAGCCCAACTGCAATCACGCCTGCAATACTCTTGAATAGTTCGAGCTCCTCTTCTTCAAAGTTTGGACCCCTAGATCTTGTGATTTGCAAGACACCTAGGATTATCCCCTGGTCTTCAATCGGAAGAGCTGCAAAGGTTTTCCTCGTACCGGCCTTTTTAGTTGCTCGTTTGATATATAACTTTCGACCCGATAATGCCCTACGCATACCCTCCATCGGTGGTTGGAGCGGGAACAGCCTCTCGGAATTCCAATCTGGCAGACGAAACAGATTTTCATGCAGCCAAACGCCAACCTGGCCGCGCACCATACGGCTGGTCATTGAGACGATTCGATTACGTTGTTCGAGGAGGGAAGCAGTATTGACTAATTGCTCTCCCAGATTGGCAATCTCGCGCCAATCCGATAGATCTGGAGAACGTTGTACGGAGCGCATATTAATCCTTAAGTTTGATCAACGTTAAAACATTTCCGGACCTTTTCACTTCGTACCGGACCTCATCCATTAGGTTACGCATCAAGTAAATGCCCAATCCGCCAATTTTACGTTCGGATAGATCAGCCTTCAGGTCAGGTTCATCCACCCGGGTGATATCGAAGGATTTTCCATGATCAATTAATGTAATAATTAGTTTATTCTTTTCGAATACACAGGTCAACTCAATGGTGGCTTTGGGTAATCCTGCATAGGCATGTTCGATGATGTTGGATGCCGCTTCATCGGTGGCAAGCTGGATGGAATAAACATCCTTGTCGGTAAATCCGGCCTTTCGCGCCTTTTGCCCGACGTAATCACGGATTTCATCTAGATATTCAAATCTCGCAGGGAACTTCGTTGCAGACATCGGTAATTAAAAGCCGCCTCACACACGATAGGGGCGGCCTCCGTTCAAGTATATTTTTTTATACTGGGATGGATTAAAAACTGCCCACTGCTTCGAGTGGTTCAGGGAAGGTTTTAAAAAGTTCAGTGAAACCTGCCAACTCGAGCGCTTCGTGGATCCGAGTGGGCACCGAAGCCAGGATCACCTCGCCGCGATTGTATCGTTTGCAATTTCGCTGGACTGACAATAGGGCACGGAAACCGGCACTGGACATGTATTCCAGACCTCCCATGTCTATCACAAACTTATAAATCCCTTTCTGGATGAGGGCATCCAGTGTCTGGCTGAATTGGGGAGCCGTGGAGCTGTCTACACGTCCGATCAATGTGACAAGATGGCAGTGCTTAAATTCCTTCGTCTTGATTTCCATGCTCATCCTCCAACACTATCTAGAGTGAGTCGTTCCCAAGTTTTGCGAAATTATATCATGAGATATAAATTTTCCAATTTCATTCAACGAGGGAATTTATTGAGCGCTAGCTTGGATCTTTTCCGTTGAGCTTTTATTTATTATAAAAGTTTGCGATGGAGTATTAGGTATCATTGGAAAGGGATTTATCGGCTGGGAATAATAATCCACATGATCACGTAGAGCAAAAGACCGGGAACGCCCCCGGGGATCAGGGAAATCAGGAATGAAAGGCGAAACCAAAACGAGCTAATTCCGAAGAACTCGGCCAGTCCGCCGCAGACGCCTCCAATCATGCGGTTACTGCGTGAACGACGCAGTTCATTTTTTTGGATTTTCATAATGGCCTCCATAATGGAACATCATATTTACTTGATATCTTGCGAACGGGTTGCCTTTCATAGACCTCTTATTTCGGAAATCAGGACAAATTACTTACAACGCGAAGATATTCTGGGCAGCTGGATAATGTTTTCAATTCAATACATTTGAATATACGCTGCTACATACCAAAAGATGCTAAGAAATGAGGCCACTACCCGTACGTCTGGACAATCCCATCCAGGACTCTCCTTTATAATCTTGTGAATTATGAGAACTGGTCGGTCGCTTATCTTCGTGATCCTTGCTAATGGAATGAGTATTGGGGCTCAAATATTTTTCTTTAACACTTTGCCGATCCCAACGTTGATTCCTTGTATTTATCCTCTATCGCAAAGGCTCGCCTTCGCTCTTTCCACGTCGCTGTTTATACATGTTTTCATGATTAATCGAATCTGGTTAATGAGGCCTAAGCCGATAATATTAATTTACCTCTTCCTAGTGGTATTGATATTATGGCTCGGATCTTATCCATTCTCACCTCTGGGATTTTCGACAGGACATATCCCGGTGGTACGCGGATTTATCATGACCAGGTTTGGGAGGCCGGCACTTTCTATAGCCTCCGGAGGGATCCTGACCATGTCCGGAGATTCGATCACTGAGATCAAACCTATTACACTGCCTGTAGATATGACCTGCATCTGGGTTTCAACCAATGGCGGTGCACTGGATGATCCCAAAAGTTGTGATACAGCGTATCTATCACCAGGAGGTGTGGCTTACGATAGATTGAAGTTACTGGTCCAACCTGCTTGTCATTTGCCCAACGCCCATGGAGAGATCAGGATCAGTATCCAGCCATGAAACAACTCTGCCCCGTCATGGAAGGGGCCGGGGCAGTAAATATAGGTTCTGGTCGGCAAAGAAAAACCGATTTGCTCGATCTTATTTATTTCCCATATATTTGACTGTTCCCAATCCATCCACCGTCTTGCTGACCTGCGCATTTCCGTAATAATTAACGGAGCCCATACCGCTGACATCCGCTTTCAGGTTATTATCAGCCCAGACGGTAGCGCTCCCCATTCCATCCAAATTTACTATCGCTGACTGGGTATGCAGATTACTTCCGTTGAAACTGCCAAGCCCTTGCACATGAACATTGATCGCGTCCGCTGTTCCGCTAGCTTGAACAGAACCTACACCGCTCAAATTGCAATCCAAACTCTTGAGTTGGAGGTTATCCAATTTAAGCGAACCGGCTCCGTCCATTATCATTTTCAGATTATCGGTCATTAATCCATTTAACTGGACATTTCCAGCGGATTCAAAATCCAGTTCAGTCAAATCCTTGACCACGATGGAGATCTTAGGTGGCCGGGTGGGCGAAATCGTCCAGGGTTGATCGTGTAAGTTATTGATTTCAAGAACACCATTAACTACTTCTGTGCGAATCGCTGCAGCCACGTTGTCATCTGCCATTATGGTTAGCGATTCGGCCCCGCCTTGACTAATAGTCACCTGGGCCGGATAGGAAAGTCTGATCTTTGTAAAATCTTGGACTTTACGTGTCTCAGTGACTATTTTGCCGGAACCGCGCTCACCGGGGCCTACGATAAAACTATTGCCGTTGAATATATATTCAGGCGCGTGAGTCCAACCTAACTGCGGGGCAAAAAGAACCGCCAGAAAAGCTCCACCGACTATCAAAATATCCATTACTACGGTGAAATACTTCCAATAAGCCCGCAGGATCAATCCCAGTCCCGCTGCAATTAATAAAAACGGCCATAAGTAAACCAGCGCCCATAGGCTCGTGGGTTGTACTATTTTTATTTGGATCATGATCCAAATCAACCCTGCGGCGATTAATACCAATGGAAAAAAGAGAGAAATTCGTCGTTCCATAACGGCTCCTTTACTGGATTGATGATGGAGGCTCGGCAGACGATGATGGATCCTTGTGTTCGTCCGTACGACCAGTCAGCCGATTGAGCCGGCGTACGATGAGATAACCTCCCAAAAGGATCATAAGTGCCGGAAAAACCAGCCCTCGAACCCCCAAAGGATTATTAATAGAGAATATCATTTCAAAGAATGCTCCAAAGATGACGAACAGGATAAAACCGGTACGCATGACCTTACCGCCTGCTCTTTTTTGCCCTTCGTTATTTCCGTACAAGCCAGCCAGGTAAATACCGGCGCCTACGAAGATCACGATCATTGTCCAGCCGTAAGACCAGCTTTCCCAATATGAAGTAAGGTTCTGGAAAAGGAGCATAAGGCCGATACCGGTAATAATGCTACCTGGTATCGCCAAGCCTGACACTTGTTTACCACCCAGGAACATCCCTGCAAAGAACAGTCCACCGAAAATGATCACGGTTAAAGGCCATAAATAAGACCAGTTCACAACATTGCGAAATAATTGACTTGCCAGCGACAACAAGCCGAACGCAATTAAAAGCGTCCCACCTACTAATGCCGCGACATTTGAACGTTCTGTTTTCATAGTCAATCTCCTTACGATACTGATTGTCTTGGAGGGAATCCTCCATAGTCACTTACGAACACGGAGCCGAAAAGTTGCGTTTTATGTGCCTAGGACGGGTGGTTATAATCGAAACAGGTTTATCCATATTCTCATGAATAGATCTCTGATTGGCTTATTCTGTGGTTTAAGCGCGGCGGCTATTTGGGGCGGAATGTATGTCGTCTGAAAAGTTGTACTGGAGATCATTCCACCTTTTTCCTTTTAAGAGGCTTCCTGATCTTGGTTGGCTTGGTCATTGCCAGCCGGGAAACCGGACCTGGACGCTAATATCATCGTAGTGTTATATCATCGCGGTGGCACAAAAGGAATTTATGCGATCAGGAGTTTAAACTGGGGGTTGTGAATGCTATATAGAAGAAAAGCTTTGCAGGAAATTGGAAAATCAATTCTTACTGGAATTGAAATCTTTTCAATACCTATTGCTTAAAGAAATTTCACTAATGAAGAGCGGATTTTTATTTACTACCGACAGTATGCAACAATGCCATATTTGGCGCAACCATAGCGCCGACAGGGTAACCGCACACCAGGACGACTTGGTCGCCGGGATGGAAAGTTTTCATCAACGCATCATCTACGAGTCGCAGCATATCTTCCAAAGAGTGTACATACGGAACCAGGTGTGGCCTGACTCCCCATAAGAATGCCAATCGCCTGTAGGTATCTGGATCCGGCGTAAACGCTAGAATAGGCGCCCGGGGTCGTATCTTGGACATCAACCAGGCGGTCTGCCCTTGTGTAGTAAAACACGCTACAGCCGTAACATTCTTATCGTTGGCCAATACCTGAGCCGCTCGCGCCATCGATGCCGCATCATTGGTGTCGAATCCTTGGATTGCACCCAATTCCTTACCCCATTCGAAGAAGTGACTCTCTGCCTCGCATACGATACGATCCATCATCTGAACTGCTTGGACGGGATATTTACCCGAAGCAGACTCGGCAGAGAGCATCACAGCGTCTGTCCCATCGAATATAGCATTGGCTACATCCGAGGCTTCCGCTCGTGTAGGGAGTAGATTCGTGATCATCGATTCCAGCATCTGGGTTGCTGTAATAACGAGCTTGGCTCGCCGGTTGGCAGCCTGGATGATATATTTTTGCAGGGCAGGTACACGTTCAGGAGGTAGTTCAACTCCAAGGTCGCCGCGCGCTACCATCACACCATCCACGACATCCAGGATGGCATCCAGATCGTCCAACGCTTCAGGTTTTTCGAGTTTGGCGATCAAAAATGGGATCCGCCGCCCTTTCGATAATCGTTCCATGGCAGCACGTACCTTTTTGACGTCTTCATTGGATCGAACGAAGGAGATCGCGACGGCATCTACATTTTGTGAGATCCCGAATGCTAAGTCCGCCTCATCTTTTTCGATATAACCGGCAATCCGCAAACGCACACCGGGCAAATTGATTCCTTTGTGCGCTGCTAATAAGCCTCCTACAACCACACGCGCCTCCAAAGCATTCTCTTTTACTGACACAACTTCAAGGGCAAGGCGTCCATCGTCAAGCAGTAGACGGTCGGAGGTTTGAACCGAATCAAATAGTTGCCGGAAGTCCACTGGGATTTGTTGTTCATTCCCGGCAGGAGGTGTAGTATTTGCAGCAAACAAGGTCACACTTTCACCTTCGGAAAGTTGTAGCGGAACTGCCAGCCCGCCAACGCGGATCTTGGGACCTTGCAAATCCTGCAATATACCGACACCAACTCCCATCTTCTCGGACACCCTTCGGATCGTCGCTATACATTTGGCATGCTCTTCTTGGGTGCCGTGAGAGAAATTCAATCTGGCAACGTCCATACCTGCCTGAATGAGGTCCTCAAGTATCTCTTCATCTTGGCTGGCAGGCCCAATGGTAGCGACAATTTTTGCATTACGATTCATACGGATCTTTCTAAAAAAAGGACTCGGCAATTGTCCGGTTTAAAATATTCAATACCTTTAAACTAATTAAATCTGATGTGAAAAAGAACCTAAGATTCAGAATATATCACGGAAAGGAATACCTCTTTGGCATCTCAGTTAGGTAAATAGCCTGGCTGGAGCCGGGCTTTTCAATGATCCAGATGACAATATTTACAGGTAATTCAAAGCCTTGGCTTGCTTCTCTAAATCTTTGCGGAAGTCAGGATGCGTAACGTTGATCAGTTCATGGGCACGTTGGCAAATTGTTTTCCCATAAAGATCGGCTATGCCGTATTCGGTAACTACATAGTGAACGTGGTTGCGGCTGGTAACCACGCCTCCACCCTGTTTGATCATGGCAACAATACGGCTGACCGTCGTGCCCTCTTTTAGTGTAGTGGTGCTGGGTAAGGCGATTATCGGAACGCCGCCTTTTGAACGCGAGGCGCCGTAAATAAAATCAACCTGCCCGCCCACACCACTAAAGAGTTTTGGACCTATACTGTCTGCACACACCTGGCCTGTAAGATCTACCTCAATGGCAGAATTGATGGCGACCATTTTCTCGTTTTGAGCGATCACAAAAGGATCATTGACGTATTCTTGGCGGTGGAATTCGCACAAGGGATTATCGTGAGCCCACTTGTATAAGGATTGTGAGCCGAGGATAAAGCCAACTACTATCTTACCGGGGTGCAAGGTTTTACGAGAGTTGGTGATTACCCCTTTATCCACCAGACGGACAACTCCGTCTGAGAACATCTCGCTATGGATACCAAGGTCCCTCTTGTCGCCCAGGAAATTCAAGACCGCATCCGGAATGGCGCCGATCCCTAATTGCATCGTCGCGCCGTCGGGGATCAGCCCGGCAATGTGACCTGCAATCTTCTGACTGACATCATCCCCTTCTTCGCTGCCCATAAGGAACTCCGGGACGGGATAATTCACCGGAACAATGTAGCTCAAGCGACTTACGTGAATAAAGGAGTCGCCTAGTGTCCTCGGCATTTGATCGTTGACCTCCGCGATGATGATCTTGGCTGATTCGGCGGGAGACTTCGTCAGGCCCACTTCTACACCTAACGAGCAGAATCCATGCTCATCCGGTGGTGACACATGGACAAGAGCGACATCCAGAGGAAGTACCTTGTTCTTGAACAGTAAAGGAAACTCTGAAAGCAGCACCGGCGTAAAATCGGCGCGTCCTTCCTGAACAGCCTTGCGGACATTGGCGCTAATGAACATTGTATTCACACGCAAATGCCCCGACATCTCAGGTGTTACGTATCCCGCCGGGCCGACCGACAATGCCTGGCATATTTCCACGTTCACCAGTTTGGGGGCATACTCCACCAATGCCGGCAGCAGCTTCTGTGGAACAGAGACGTTGCCTGTCATGAAGACTCGGTTTCCCGAATGGATCGCTCTAACTGCCTCTTCGGCGGTTACAACATGTGATTGATATTGAGTAGTCCAGTCCATCTTAATTCTCCTTGCGACCGGTGAGTCGTGGCAGATGCCTGTTCTCACCTTTGTATGTGTTCACAGCCGCTTCGATGGAAGGGTTATTCAATACAGCGTCCACTCCATTCCCCGCGATCTCGGTGATGTAAGGCATGGCCGAATTGACGAAGGCGTGTGTGGCAGTTCGGGCGACCGCACCGGGCATATTCGGCACGCAATAATGCAGGATGCCCTCTTCGATATAAACCGGGTGTTCATGTGTAGTCGGGCGGGATGTCTCAATACAACCGCCTTCGTCGATACTGACATCCATAACAACGGAGCGTGGCTTCATGGATTGAACCATCTCTCGCGTGACCAAAACCGGGGTGCGCTGTCCGGGTACCAATACCGCCCCGACGACAACATCTGCATACGCGACCGAACGTTCGATATTACGTTTGGTGGAATGCAGGGAGACGATACATGGATAACGATCCCATAGACGCTGGAGCGCACCAAGGTTATGGTCAACGACCGTTACGTGCGCACCCATACCTAGGAACATCTGTGTGGCATAGGAGCCGACTGTTCCGGCTCCCAATATCACAGCCTCAGCCGGCGGTACTCCGGGTACTCCGCCCATCAAAATGCCTTTACCACCCCAATTGTTCTGCAGTAGGCGTGCTGCTATCTGGGCGGCCATCGCCCCCCCGATCTGGCTAAAAGGTCGTAGAACCGGTAGGGAACCATCTGGTGCTGTGATCTGTTCAAAAGCTATGGAGGTGATTTTCTTTTCCAATAGGATATCGACCTTATCCTGCTGGGCCGAGGCGAGATGAAGGAAGCCTGCCAGGATAGTGCCGGGTCTTAACCAATCCAGTTCTTCTTGTAATGGGCGGGCAACTTTGAGAACTAGATCTGCTCTGCCAAAAGCTTCCTCGGTCGAATAGACAAGATTTGCCCCTGCCTTTTCATAATCCGTATCGCTGAAACCGGCCCCCAATCCTGCTTCATGCTCGATGAAAACCTTGTGCCCATTTTGAACAAGTATCTCTACCCCTGCTGGCGACAGTCCTACACGAAACTCGAATGGTCGCCTTTCTTTTGGTATGCCTATGTACATAAGCCCTCCGGGTTAATAAAGCAAAAATCAGAATTTACTTTAGGTTGAACACTTCCCTGATCGCGGGAAGTGCCCAATCAATCGTATCTTTGTCAATGATCAAGGGTGGAGCAAAACGGATGACATTCTCGTGTGTTTCCTTGGCAAGGATGCCCTTTTCTTGCAATGCCTCACAGAACCGGCGTGCTCCGCCCGCCTCTGGCTTCATCTCAACGCCGATCAATAGTCCTCTGCCGCGCACATCTTTTACATGCGGGCTGGGGATTTCCGCCAACTGTTCCATGAAATAAGTTCCCATCTGCTCGGCTCGTTCTGCCAGTCTCTCTTCACGGATGACAGCCAGAGCTGCGCGGCCGACCGCGGCCGCCAGGGGGTTACCGCCGAATGTCGAGCCGTGTTCGCCTGGTGTGAACAGACCTAGGATGGGTTTATCTGCAAGGATCGCGGAGACTGGATAAAATCCGCCTGCTAGTGCTTTGCCGATAATAACGATGTCGGGGCGTACGCCTTCATCATCGCACCCAAATAATTTCCCTGTGCGGGCTAATCCCGTCTGGATTTCATCGGCGACGAAAAGGACATTGTTCTTCTTACAAAGCTCAGCCGTTTTCTTGAGATACCCCGCGGGCGGAATAATCACGCCGCCTTCGCCTTGGATCGGTTCAAGCAGGACGGCCGCCGTATTTTTATGGATGGCTTTTTCGATTGCTGCCGAGTCACCGTAAGGCACCGTCACAAATCCGGGGGTGAATGGACCAAAATCATCACGATAGGACGGCTCAGTCGAGAACGATACGATAGTTGTCGTCCGTCCGTGAAAATTACCTGCCGCAGTAATGATTTCTGCTTGATGGCGCGGCACTCCTTTCACGCGATAAGCCCATTTCCGCGCCAGTTTGATCGCAGTCTCCACTGCCTCTGCACCGGTGTTCATGGGCAGGGACAGTTCGTAGCCGGTCATCTCGGAGAGCTCTTTATAGAATAATGGCAACTGATCATTTCGAAAAGCGCGGGAAGTAAGTGTCAGTTTTTTGGCTTGTTCCAATAAAGCCTTCAGGATTTTTGGATGGACGTGCCCCTGGTTGAGGGCGGAATAGGCAGATAGACAATCAAGATATTTGTTGCCGTCAACATCATAGACCCAAACACCTTCGCCGCGAGTAATAACCACGTCCAGCGGCCGGTAATTGTGCGCACCGTACTCTTCTTCGAGTCGTATATATTCTTGTGATTCCATTATTTCACCGCTATTCGAAAATAAGTTGTTATTAAGTTGGGATTGAGATACGGGTTCCGATAATGTTGGATCCCGTTTCATGAATTCCTATTCCCATCACCCATTTTTACGCCACGCCAAACAACCGCGCTAAAATTGCCTTTTGTGCATGCAGCCGATTATGCGCCTGCTGGAAGATGACTGAATGTGGGCCATCGGCTACTTCGTCGGTTAATTCATGGTTGCGATGCGCCGGCAGGCAATGCATCACAATGACCTCTTTTTCAGCTTCATCGACCAGCTTGGCGTTAACTTGATAAGGCGGGAATACCTTCTCACGTTTGAGGGTCTCTTCTTCTTGACCCATACTGGTCCATGTATCAGTGTAGATGATGTGCGCCCCTCTGACTGCCGCATGAGCATCCTTTAGGAAGGTGAGCTTACTACCTGTTTCTTTGGCAATCCCCTTTGCAATCTCTATCGCGGTGGCGTTCAATCCATAATCATCCGGATTGGCAATCGTGAAATTCCAGCCCAGCTTCGCCGAGACATGCATGAGGGAAACCGCAACATTATTCCCATCACCCACATAAGTGACGTTAAGACCTTTCTTTTTCCCAAATTTCTCTTGAATGGTTAAAGCGTCGGCCATGCCTTGGCAGGGATGGTTATAATTGCTGAGACCATTGACGACCGGGATGGATGACCATTTAGCCAACTCCAACACATGCTCATGTTCGAACACGCGCGCCATCAGCCCCTGCACATAGCCGGATAGAACACGTGCTACATCAGCAATAGACTCTCGCTTGCCTAGGCCGATCTCATTTGGCGAGAGATATAACGCATCGCCTCCCATATGGCGCATTGCCATATCGAATGAGATTCGTGTCCGCAGGCTGGGTTTTTGGAAGATCATACCCAGTACTTTCCCTTTGAACAAAGGCGGATTACCCTTTTCAAAATATTCTTTTTTCAGACGAACGGCTAAATCGAGTAGGTCTTGGATTTCTGATGGGGATAATTCCGAAACAGCGAGAAAATGATCCATGTCGTCTCCAATAAGTTAGTATATCTTTAACATGTAATTCTGCCATGTTTCAGGAATCACGCCTTAAACGTGACATCTGTCTGATAATGAGGAATTGCACCCATCGCAGTCTATAAAAAGGTGAACAACTACCTGCGTGGGTTATCTTCGTTACAATGTTTCGTTTTCATTGCATGCCCAGTATTTGCGTAAGGCAG
>JBGQIO010000113.1:0-11335 GCA_041498515.1 Anaerolineae bacterium | reverse complement strand
GGCTGCAGGAAAACTAAAAAAGGTGGCTCTCGTCGCCTGCATGCGCAAGCTGCTTACTATCCTTAATGCGATGATCCGCGATATGTCACCTTGGAAAACGTCCGTTTCTGCTTGACTCTAAAGACAGTTGCTTCGCGAAGAGCAACTGCACCTGCGGAAAATGGGTGTGTGCGGGGCGTACGCCCCGCACACACCCATTTTTTCGGGTACTTTTCAGCGAGCTGTGAGTAGATAAAGATAATCTTAGGTTTGTTCCGGAATTGATTATCAAGTATTGTCAAAAGTCCACGCGCAGGACCCTGGGTCCTGTGGGCTTGAGGCTGCCTCCCAACGGCTCGAGGGTTATGCCGAGGCCAACGAACCCCGTCAGAGGCTGTGGAGATTTTATGACAGCCATAACGAATGGCTGCTTGGCCTCTGGAATCAGGAATCCCCCGCTGGTGCGGTCTTCCTGTGGATCGATCAACCACATCTGATAAGTCTTACCAACCGGGGCTGCCGGCAGATTCCAGGCGAAGACGGCCAGCAAGTTTCGTTTCTTGTCAACCAGCAGGCTGCCGGAGATCCCGCCCTGCTCAAACCCGATTGACTGTGTACTGGGATAAGCAAGCATGGCGATGGCAGACTGTTGAGAACCGTACTGACCATCCAATTCCGTTTGTTCCTGTTTGAGGGTAACAAATTCATAGGCAGAAACAATATTGAGCCCGATGAGCAGCACGACGGCCGCGGCGACAGCCATCTGATTCAATTTCCATTTCAACTGCGGACGAGCAGACTTTACCTGGCTTTGCAAGGTCTTTTGCAAACTCCCCCTTAGGGCTGCACGCGGGGCCTTGGGAGGCAGGGCCGAAAGAAGCCCGGCGCTGATGCGTTGATAGTCCGCCAGTTCAGCGCGGCACGAGTCACAAGTGCGCAAATGAGCCTCCAATGCGGATGTCTCCTCTGCATCCAAAGCCCCCATTGCATAAGCGGCTAAATTCTCTTTATAAACAAGGTGGTTTTCAGTCATGCGTTATTTCTCTATTTCTAAATACGCCCCATAGTCTCATTTTGGATTAATCTGAGTCGCCTCGGGCCCAATCGCGGCGCAGGGCTTCCAGGGCAGCCCGCATGCGGGTCTTGACTGTCCCAATCGGCCAGCCCAGTTCCTCGGCCATTTCACTCTGGCTCATCCCCTGATAATAAGCCAGGTCTATGACCTGTCGCTGGTCGTCGGGCAAAGCCTGGACGGCAAAATAAAGACTGCGCCAGCGGGCTTCGTCGGGGTCACGGCTTTCATCACGCAGTACAGGCCAAACGGTCTCCGGGTCACGCCCATCGGAAAGGTTGGGCCGCCGCCCTTCCATCCTTAGCCGGTCGAGAGCGGTGCGGCGGGTAATGGTCAGCAGCCAGACGATAAACGAGCCGCGCTCGGAAATATACATCCGGGCGCGGCTCCAGAACTTAATGAAGGTATCCTGTGTGACCTCTTCGGCTAGCATGGTTTCACCGAGGATGTACAAAGCCAGCGCGTTCACGCGTGCGGAGTACCGATCGTATAAAATCAGAAATGCCTGCTGATCGCCATGAGCGACGCGCTCGATCAGACCCATCTCCTCGTGTTTTGAATCCACAGTGCAATTTTACAACAGCTTTGGAACTTTCTAGTGTTTATCGCTTAACTGATTTCAGCATTTGGTTGACAATAAACAAGATTCGGTCAAATTCGCAGTTTTCATCATTCTAAAAATTCAGGGTTTTGTACAATTGTCGGTGGAACGACCGGCACCTTTTCCGCATTCTTAAAGAAGGTCCAGGCCAAGGTAATGGCCAGGAAGTATAACACCGAGGTGGTGATGAACAGGGGTGCGAAGCCATAGTTTTCCTGAACTATTCCAGAGATAAAAGGCCCTACTGCCCAGCCCAGGTTCCATGAAAGGTTCAAGATACTGTTGACAAATCCCTGATGGTGCTCGGGCGTGGACTCCATGCAGAAAGCGGAGTACAAAGGCGCAGACATGTTCATCAATGCCGTGCGCAAGAGAAAGCCAATAGACGAGAGCCACAAGAACGGAGAGAAACCAATCATAAGCAGGAAGATCAGGCTGCCTGATTGCGTTACGACAATGGCGTGGACCTTGCCTCCCAACTTTGTGGAAAGCCAGGGAGCCAGGAGGCTGCCGATGCCAATCAACAGGGAGGAAATGCTGAAAAGTATTCCCAGATCAGAGTCGCTGATGTTGAAACGGTCCTTGAAGAATACGTTCATGTATGGGATCAGAATGGCTGCGCCGAAGCCGATCAGGATCTGTGGGGCGGTCATCTTGGCCGTCAACGCGACGAGCGCAGGTGAAAGCTTCTTGTGCGCTGAAGAGTTGGAAGCGACCTCTTCTGCGCGTGATGAGCGTCGAATGGTCGAAGGTCCCGGCGTATTTGTAGATGAAAGAGCAGGCGGTTCTTTCATCATCCAGACCGGGATCAGAGAGGTCGTTCCAAGCAGAACACTCGTGACCAGCACGGCTTGATAGGCTGTGGAGCTGTGTTCTTGAACGTTGAGCAACACACCGAAAAGGGCCGGCAATTGTCCAGCGAATAGAGCGCCCACCGCGCCGGAAATCGTTTGAAGCCCGTAGGTGAGACTAAAGAGCATTATGCGATTTTCGGTGCCGGACAATTTCATCATCAGCGGCGCCTGGCTGACGAGGAAGAGCATACTGAATATTCCAGTCAGGAAGGCCGAGGCGGCAATGATCACCGGTTGATGGAACGTGATCTGCGCCAGCATGAACAAGCTGGCGAATCCGATCCCGATAATGAGCGAAGGCTTGCGTCCGATGCGGTCGGAAAGACGGCCGACTGGCAGGCCAAAGATCAAGCCGGCAGCCGAAGGCATGGAGTTGACCAGGCCGAGAAATTCACGCGTGCTGCCGCTCTGCAGCATATAGAAGTTGAAGAACAACTGCCAGGCACTAAAGATCACTCCGTAAATGATCGTCATGATCAGGAACAAACGCGCCGCGCGGTTGAAGCTGCGGACCGGTGCCAGGTAATGCTGATTCAAGCTGGGCAACATGTTTTATTAATTCACTTTAATAAATCGTCGTGGGCGAGATCGCAGAACTCGTCCAGCGCCTCTGCGTCCGCAGTAGAAGAACGGCGCAGGATCAATCCTGCGCCGAGATCTTTGATGATGGGACTAATCACTTTCCCGAACCCCAGGGAGCGTACCGCTCATTTCAGCATTTCATTTAATTTATTAAGTGTTTGTTCCGGACTTCGGAAATGGATGCCATGCATCCCCAACGCGCGGGCGGCTTCAACGTTCGAAAACGTATCGTCCACGAAGACTACTTCATCGGGATCGACTTTTAGTTGCTCCAATGCGATCTGATAGATCTTCGGATCGGGCTTTATCACGCCGAGCTCTGCCGATACTATGAGGGCATCGAAGGCGTCTTCGAACTTATTCTCGACGAGGTAGGTACGCAGGTCGGGCCAGGCATTCGAGATCACGCCGGTTTTGTAACGCGGACGCAGCGAGCGGATATAGTCCACCAGGCTGCGATCGAGCACGTCCCCGGCGAAGAATTCCGTGCGGATGTCATGAGTTTCGGAGGCCGGCCGGCCGAGCCTACGGGTAACGGCGGCCCAATGTTCGTCTGCCGACATCGCACCGAGCGAAGCTTTGCGGCTGGTGTCGCTTTCGAAAACGATCTTGTTGAGGTCTTCGTAGTTCATGTTCAGGCGCTCCGCAAGACGTTCGCGGGGCGCCTGATATTCTGTTCTGAGGATGACACCCCCCAGGTCGAAGAAGACGGCTCGAATGGTCATGAAGGACGAGACAGCTATCTCTTCCTTGAACTTGCCTTTTTCTTAGCAGTCTTCCGGGCCTTCGATTTGGCAGCGGATTTCTTGGGTTTGGCTCTTGCGGCGGTTTTCTTCTTCGGCTTGGCAGCGGTCTTCTTTTTGGCTGCCGTTTTGCGTTTCGGCGCTGCTGCGACTTTCCGGGTGGCTTTCTTGGCCGCCGGGGCGTGTCTGCGCCTGGTTGGTGCCGCCGCAGGTTCCATTTTCATTGCCGGAGCGGGGGCGGTTTTGGGTTCAACTCTTTCCATCATTGGAGCTGGAGTGGAAGAGGAGGTAGGTGCCGGGGGCATCGCCGGGGTTGAGCCGGCAACGGCTCCCATAGCCGGGGCTTTGATCGCCGCTTCCCACCCGGGCGTGAACATTTCGAGGCGCTCACGCGAAACCGGGTTAGCCCGCCCGCAGCGCGGGCAGTGTGCATCGTAGTGATGCAGGTCTTCGGCGTGCATTTTCCGGAGGGCGGCAACTTTCTCTTCGGTGCTCAAAGTGAAAGGAGTTTGGCAGTAAAAACAACGTAGATTCATTTGGGCCTCCTGATGTTGGTTTATTAAGTATAGCCGATTTTAATGCATTTTAATCTATCCAATTGAAAGATTTTAAAAGATGTTTAAAAATATCAGACTAAATCTTTTATGATTTATAAGCAAATTTTGTTATTCGAGTATTGCTCGTCGGGACTAAAGTCCCTCCTGGTGGTGACACTGGTGGTGATTCCGCTTCGCGTCCACAGGATACGCTACGCTATGCTTCGCATCAGTTCACGAAAGCCCTACGGGCTGGCGAGCGATATTCAAACAATCAGGGTTGACACACCACTGGCCAATCTAAACTATGCGCAGTTTTACAGTAATCCGCCCTTCCTTTACCTTTATAATGAGGTTCAAATCCACTCGCTCTATAGGGCGCAGACATTCCCGACTGCCTCAATTATGTCAAGTTCCGGGTTCCAGGTTTCAGGTTCCAAGTGGCATATGAGGCTGGTTATTATAAAGGCACAAAGAAAAAGTTCTTTGTGCCTTTATTTCAACATTTCAAATGACCTTAGCGCTTTGCCTTTTTGCGTGCCTTCGCTTTTGCCCCGGGTTTCGCCCTGGCTTTGGTCGCTGCCCGCTTCGGAGCTGCTTTCGCCCGCGGCCTGACGAATATACTCAACGGCAGATAAGCAGACACCATAAAGTTCGGTGCATCGACGATCTGGCTGATCTTCAAATCTACGGCCACACCGCACAGGCAATATGCCTGCGCCCGCGTGAGGTTGTATTCAGAGGTGAGGTGATCGAGCATGTAGCGGACAGCTTGCCGGGCGTTCTTGAAGAGATCAGGTCCCTGAGCGGTGGTAACGTAATAACCGCCTGTATCGGCTACAGTAAGCTTCTTGCGCGGAGCCGTAATGAATCGCATCTCTGGCAGGTGAGCCGCTTTCATTATATTAAAGCGCAGTGTCACGGTCATGTTCGACTCGATACC
Organism: Anaerolineae bacterium; assembly: GCA_041498515.1. GTDB lineage: Bacteria > Chloroflexota > Anaerolineae > Anaerolineales > Villigracilaceae > Fen-1038. The sequence goes on along the minus strand of JBGQIO010000113.1, from coordinate 6,025 downwards.
GGTGCCGTTAATTTCACCGTCGCCTTGAGCGGAATGGCAGTCGCCGCAGGAGAACAGGGCACCCGGGATGAAAACCGGGAAAATGATCTTCGTCCCTGCACCCAGATGGCGGGTATCCAGGTTACCGCCGTTCTCGCGTGGCGGGATCGCATCGAGCCTGCCGGCCTGGCGCGGAGCGACGCCCATCTCACCGCAGAAGGGTTCGAACGGAATAAGGATATCCTTGCGAAATTCACAATACCTGGGCCCAAGCTTGTAGATATGCAGGTATGGATCCGGGAATTCGTCAGCCAGCAAACCAAAATGCGGGATGACGGCGTTCCAGCCCCAGCCTTTGTGTTTGAAGCCAAGGATCTCAACCACCAGGCCGTCGCCGGGTTCCGCGCCTTCAACGAAGACGGGGCCGGTGACCGCGTTCACGCGGCCAAAATCGAGGCGGCCGATGTCTTCATTGGTCGACTGTTGTGTGATCTGGTTTACCGAGGCTTCGACGGTCTCAAAGACAACGGTGTCGCCCGGCTTGATCCGGATGCGCGCTGGGATGGTGTTATCCCAAAAATTATGCAATTTAGACGTATCTAGATGATGGGTAGCCATAGGTCCTCCTTAGGTCGATATTAATTTGTGACTTCCATCGGGACCAGTTTCATTATCCGTGACGAATACGCGGGTCCACCAGGCCTTGTACTACATCGATGAGAATACCGCTCAGAACAACGGCCATGGCGGTGACGATCACGGTCCCAAGAATAAGCGGGACGTCCACCGTTTCGATCGCCTCCACCGCCAGCCGTCCCAGTCCGGGCCAGTCGAACACCCGTTCCACCAGCACAACGCCGCCGATGAACCAGGGGATATCCATGCCGGCCATCGTGATGATCGGGTTGAGAGCGTTGGGCAGAACGTGCCGGAGCAGAACCAGAAGTTGGGAAGCACCCTTGGCGCGCGCCGTCCGGACATAATCTGCCGAAAGGATGTCGAGCGCGCTGGAGCGCATCATGCGCGCATACCAGGCGGCCCCTCCCAACCCGGCAGTTAATGCCGGCAGGATGAGGTGCGAAAGGTCGCCAGTGCCACCGAGGGGGAAGATCGGGATGAGGTAACCGAACCAATATAAAAATAGCAAACCCATCCAGAACGGGGGTGCGGAGATTCCCAGCAGGGCCAGGAGCATGCCGAGCCTGTCAGCCCACTGGCCTCGGGCTACGGCGGAGGCAATGCCGATCGGCAGGCCAATCGCTAATTCGACGAACACACCGCCAACAATAAGTTCCAGCGTGTAAGGGATGCGACTGAGGATCAAGGTGGTTACGGCGATCTGTTTACGATAAGAGAAACCGAGGTCGCCGTGAAGCACCCGCCCCATGTAATCGATATACTGCACCCACAGCGGCTGGTCGAGACCCAGTTCATGCCGGATGCGTGCCACCGTAGCAACCGTGGCGCTGGGTCCGGCGTACATACGCGCCGGATCGGCTGGCAGATAATAGATCAATACGAAGGTAATGATCGAGATGCCAAAGAAAACAGGGATCGTCTGGGCCAGGCGACGGGCCAGGTATGTCCACATGTTATAACTTCCCAACCTGCATCGGGTCGAGCGCATCGCGCAGTCCGTCACCGAGCAGGTTAAATGCGAATACGGTGATCATGATAGCCAGACCGGGGAAGATCACCAGCCACGGCGCAGCCCGGTAATACGATTGAGCCTGCTGGATCATCCCGCCCCAACTTGGCGTCGGGGGCTGCACTCCAATACCGAGGAAACTCAGCGCGGCCTCCAGCATCACATTGGTGGCGATGCCGAGTGTGCCCCACACAATGATGGTGGGCACGAGCTGCGGCAGGATATGCCGGATGAGCGAGTAGAGCTTGCTGGCGCCGAGAGCCCGCGACGCCGTGATAAAGTCACGTTCCCGTAAGGCCACCACCTGGCCGTAAACAACGCGCGCGATCCAGGTCCAATAGACGGCGCCGATGACAACGATAATGATCCACATGCTCGGCTTGAGAATGGCAACCAGTGTCATCGCCAATAGAAGTGTTGGAAAAGCCATCATTGTGTCGGTGAAGCGCATTAGTATGCTCTCCAGAAGACCGCCAAAGAAGCCGGCCACCGAGCCAATGATCGTCCCCAATGCCACGGCCAGTGAATTCGCCAACACTCCCACCAGTAAGCTGACCCGCGCCCCATAGAGGATCCGGCTGAGCAGATCCCGTCCATTGGCGTCGGTGCCAAGAGGGAAGCGGAAGCTGCCTTGCATGATGGTGCTCGGGATAGGCTGGCCATCGGGGGTAAGCCCGTCACGGAATTGTTCGGCGGGATCATGCGGGGAGAGCACCGGCGCGAATAAAGCGGCCAGCGTGAGCAGAAGCACCAATGCCGCGCCCACCATCGCGGTTCGATCGCGCCTTAACCGCCGCCAGACCAGCGTTCCATAACTGATCTCGATGGGGGCGGACAAGATTTCAGATTGTCGACCCGGGCGACCCGGCCGGCGTGGTTCAAGCTTGGCGATTTCCATTTTTTCCTGATAGCTTCCCGGTGGCCTTGAGGCCACCGGGAAGCCTCCTGCTTAATATCGGTTTAGTGTTCGATCCACATTGTTTCGTAGAAGAACAAATGCTCCGGGTGTGTAAGCGTCGGCTGACCGTGCAGCTTTGCGGAATGGGCGATATCGTACTCGCCGTTGTACACAGGTACCCAGAGGGCCTGGTCCATCAATTGCTTAAAGAAAGGTGCATAGGCCGCCAACCGTGAAGTACGGTCGGTCATAGCCAGCAGGGTTTTGCTTTGAGTATCCAGGGTCTGGTTGCAATAGCGCGGCCAGTTCCAGCCACCCGGTGTGTTCGAACCGCAGCCCAGGATCGGGCTGTAGAAGTCGTCGGGGTCGGGATAGTCCTGGATCCAACCCAGCCCGCCCGACCAGGTAAGAGGCGGCTTGCCATTGCCGGCGTCGTCGATCACGTTCGGTGCGGCCAGAGTGTTGATATCGAGCTTGATCCCGATCTTCGCCAGATCTGCCTGAAAAGACTCGCACACCTTGGGCTGGGGATCCACCGAGATGCATTCAATGCTGGTCTCGAAGCCGGTGGGAAAACCGGCCTGGGTCAGCAAAGCCTTGGCCTTATCGGGATTGAATTCATAACCGGTGTAAGACTTGTCAAAGCCGGGCATGAGAGGCGGCAGGATCTGGTTGGCTACGGTATTCCGGTTGTTGAGCAATTGGATAATGTGCTGCTTGTCTATCGCCATATTCAATGCCTGGCGGACCAGCACATTGTCGAAAGGCTTGACTGTTGTATTAATGGCGATATAGATCGTGCTCACCTGCGGCTGTTTTTCCAACTTGTCTGCCCAGGTAGGATCGGAGGAAATCCGTGCCCAGTCGGCGCCCGGGGGCGGGTCTCCCATTAACTGGATATCCCCTTTTTCCAGTCGCAGCAATGCAACATCCGGTGCCACGCCGACCTGAATGGTGATCTTATCCAGATAGGGACGGTCGGACATGAAATAATTGGGGTTACGATCGAAGACCAGGGTTTGGCCTGACACCCATTGACTCAGTTTGTAGGGACCGGTTCCCACAGGGGCATGTCCAAAATCCTGACCGGCTTTTGCCACCTCTTCCTTGGGCACTATGAACGCGAAATTGAGCGCCATCTTGTTCAAAAAGGTGACATCGGGTGCATCCAGTGTGAATTGTACGGTGTAAGGATCGAGCGCCTGGATGCCTGAGACGGAAGTGGCCTTACCGGCAATAAAGTCCTGTGCCCCCTTGATGCCTACGAAGAACCCGGAACCCGGGCTGCTGGTCTTTGGATCGAGGACACGCGTGATCGTATAAACAACGTCATCCGAGGTAAACTCGCGGCCGTTCGTGAACTTGACCCCCTTGCGCAGCTTGAAGGTATACACGGTGGCATCGGAGTTGACATCGGGCAGGCTTTCTGCCAGCCGCGGCACAATGGTCGTGGCGCTGTCATAATCAAGCAGGCCGTCGAAGACCAATTTTTCGGCGGGCCAGTTGGTCCAGTCGTAACCGATCGCCGGGTCCAGCGTAGCCAGGTCATCTTTGTAAGCAACAATGATCTCACCCCCCTTTTGAGGGGTCATGGCGCCGGAGGTGGCCTGAGGAGTGGTTCCGGCAACCGGGGCAGAAGTGGCGGCTGAGACGGGTGGAGCAGGCGGGGCAGTTGGCGTAGCTGCTCCTCCGCAAGCTGTAAGCAGGGTCGTAAAAACAAGCAAGACGCAAAGTACAATTTTCCGATTCATTCTAGCTCCTCCTTAGAGTTGAATTAATTTAACGGAAATACGTCAAGGTTTTTATTGTTAGAGTTCGCTCCTGGGAACCTCCTTATGAAGTGGGGTCAAGGAAAATAAATATCCATCGAGAGTGGACAGTGGAATGCGGGTGGTCCAGACAATAATCTAAATTGATCATTATCGCCTGATTCCTATAATAATACCACAACGATAATTTCTGTCCCATTTCTATACATACGGTGCCGGCCTTGCCAACTTTTTCCAACCCTCACATGATCCTTACTGAATTTATGCGATCGTTAAACGTTCCTCCTAAGGATGCATTATCTTCTCCGGATTTCTCACACCCGTTGTAAAGCATTAAACAAGCGGCGACACCTTCCCCTAAATAATCAGGGGAGAACGCCTCTAACGCCTGACAATGCGACCCCATACAATATATACAAACATATCTTGAAAGGAGTCGCAACATGATTATGAATTCGCACGAAGTCTGGATGGCTGTACATGGAATGGTATTTGGCTTCATCTTCCTGCTGGGTTTCAGCGGTGCATTGTATGCCATATACAGCATGAAGGCCGAGTGGCTGACGGTCGAAGGCATGACCCGCACCGTCAATAATGTCAAGGTCTATTTGTGGGCGCTGGCGATCTCCGCGTGGGTGGCCGTATTCACCGGCGCTTATATCGTTTACCCGTGGTATCGCGCCACACCGCCTTCAGGCACGACCGATCTGAGCAATTTCCCCAAGGCTCTGCTCGTTGCAAATCCCAGCCTGGCATTCTGGCATAACTTTGGCATGGAATGGAAAGAGCATGTCGCCTTCCTCGCCCCGATTGCCGCGACCGTCGTGGCCTTCATTGTCAGCTACTACGGCCCACAACTGGCTAAGAAAGTCGGCGAGCGCCGCGCAGTCATGGTCTTCTTCATTTTGGCCTTTGCAACGGCTGCGGCTGCCGGTGTGTTCGGCGCCTTCATCACCAAAGCCGCTCCGGTTCGCTGATCTTATTCTCAAAGATAAATTCCAAGGAGAAATTACTATGGCTACAATGGCTAAAGAAACCAACCTGCCCAATGGCCCAGCCGCGGCCGCACTTCTTGCCGGTGGTATCGGCTCGGCGGTCATGGGTGTCTTGACCCTGCTGGTGGAATATAACACCAAGGGCCCATTCGCCACCGCGATGACCTGGACCAAGCCGGTCGGCCCGCTCTCCGGAAAATCAGGCCTTGCGATCATCGCCTTCCTCGTGTCCTGGGCAGTCCTGCACTTCCTATGGAAGGACAAGGAGACGAATTTCAATCAGATCGCCATGATCGCGCTGATCCTGCTCGTCATCGGTTTGGTCCTGACCTTCCCGCTCGTCTGGCCTCTGCTTGGTGCATAAATAAATTCAACGTATCTTCTCATACCTTCACCCCAGGCCTTCAGCTGGGGTGAAGAATCTCGAAACATGAACTACCCATAATCTCATAATTCTGCGGAAAAACAGGATGGGGTCGGCGATTTCCGCCGACCCCATCCTGTTTTTCCGCTTATCCCCCCCTCTCCTTTTAGGATGCGAAGCAGGGTCACTACCAGAGGGGCCGGGGGTGAGGTCATAGAGCAATTATAAAAATTGCCCATGATTACCAGGTACTGCGGCAAAATCTTAACCAAAGTTTTGTTTTATACCCTATAAAGGATGTAAACAAGTTTAGAGATTTATGCATTAAGCAGTAAATTCGGGGTTAATCATTTTTCGGTTACTTAATGCTTG
>JBGQIO010000112.1:0-11342 GCA_041498515.1 Anaerolineae bacterium | reverse complement strand
GGCCTCGCGGGTTTCACAACTTGCGGGGTCTTTTATTTCAGGGGCTGCGGATTTACCTGCATGTCCAATAATGCCTGTATAATCCAATTACAGAGTAAATCGAAGGATCAGGCTCTTGAGAATGACTAATTCCGAATGTCATTGTGAGAAGGGCACAAGGATCTTCGCGGCAATCTCCGCGCCAAGAAAAGCACTTGGCATCTTCGACCACACTCGCCTTATGGGCTCGTTCGCAATGATAACCCGAAAGAAGCCACAGAAAACGGAGGTAGTTATGATCGGAAAAGCAATGCAGGATGGAATCAATGACCAGATCAACAAAGAGTTGTATTCCTCGTATTTGTATCTCTCCATGGCCGCCTATTTCGAAGACCAGAACCTGCCTGGGTTTGCCCACTGGATGCACATCCAGGAAGGCGAAGAGCGCGAGCATGCCATGAAATTCTACAAGCATATGATCGAGCGCGGCGGACGTGTTCAACTCAAGGCGATCGACGCCCCCGTATCAGAGTGGAAAACCTCCCTGGAGGTCTTCGATCAAGTTGCATCTCACGAATCAAAAGTGACTGCCGCCATAAACGAATTGTACGAATTGGCGCTCAACGAAAAAGACTACCCTGCGCAGGTATTACTGCAATGGTTCATTAGCGAGCAGGTGGAGGAAGAGAAGAATGCCGCAGAAGTTGTGGCGGACCTGCAGCTGATCGACTCTCGCGGTACCGCCGTATTGATGCTCGATCATACCCTGAGCAAGCGCGGAGGCTAAGTTTTTAAATACCCTCCCCAAATCCGTTGCAGAATAATTTTTATCAACTAAATTTGAATCAGGATTTACCGGCACTGCCGAAGGTCCTGCGTTCTCCGAGACGTTTTATCGGTGGGGAGGGAAGGGTTAAGAAGCATCCTTAACTTCTTCTCTTCAATAAAATTCCGCCTCAAGAAACTTTATTGGTAAGGAGGAATCGATGTCTACCACACAAATGGATGACCGGTCGGCACCTGCCGGCAGCGCTTCTCCCTTTACTGCCTGGATGCAGGGTCACCCGATCGTTGCCTTCTTCTCGATCGCCTACGCGGGGACCTGGTTGTTGGACCTTCCCATGGTCCTGGGTAAGGACGGATTAGGGCTGTTACCCTACAGCGTACCCATTGCTGTATATATCATCCTGTTTTTGTTAAGCTCCTACGCCGGACCGACGCTGGCGGCGTACCTTGTGACGAATGCAATAGACGGAAAAGCGGGGATGCGGAAACTTTTCCGTCGCTACGGACAATGGCGCGTTGGGGTGCGCTGGTATCTGCTCGCGATCTTCGGCTATCCGATCATCTACGTGGTTGCCGCCAGCATTTCGCTGCACGGTCTGCCTTTAGCGGATCTTCGCGCGAACTGGCTCACACTCTTTTCCATATACCTGCCTGCTCTCCTCATTTTTCCTGCTTTCATCACCTGGGGTGAAGAACCGGGCTGGCGCGGATTTGCCCTGACGCGCCTGCAGGAACGCTATCACCCGCTCGTCTCGAGTCTGATCCTCGGCTTTTTGCATGGACTATGGCACCTGCCCGTTTTCCTTCTGGTCTCCGGTCCGCCTGCGCTCGGTCCATTCGACCTCACGCAGTTCGTCACAAATATCGGCGCCATTATGGTGCTTACGATCATCTGGACCTGGGTATTCAACAATGCCAAAGGCAGCATCCTGTTTGCGGTCTTGCTGCATGCTTCGCTGAATGCGGCGCAGGGCTGGATGGGCAAATTGATCCCGGACTTTCCGCCTAACGCAGGCTTCATTGCGCTTGGAATTTATGTCGTGATCGCGCTGGTGCTGCTCATTACCACCAGGGCTCGGCTTGGTTATATATCAACCTCTACAGCTCAAAACGCGGAAGAGCGGGAATAAATGTTCAGGAGCTTGCCATGAACACCTCCGTTACCCATCCAACTTTAATAGGACGATATCCGCTTATCGCCTTCTTCCTGCTCGTCTTTGCATTGACCTGGCCCTTCCTTATCGTCGATGCGCTTGGCTCGCAGGGAGTTTTTTCATTCCGTCTAAGTATTCCGCTTTTGATATTAACCGGTTACATGCCGACGCTCGCGGCGGTGATCGTCACCGGTTTGACGAAAGGCAAAGCGGGAGTCCGGGCCTTGTTTGGCAAATTATTGATCGCCCGGGTGGGATTTAGGTGGTACGCCTTCGCCATCTTTGGCTTTGCAGCGATGTGTGTTGCCGCGATCCTGCTCAATAACATGTTTGGAGGGTCGCCAGCCCTGCCGATCCTCTCGAAGGACTCGTCTCATTTTTCCGGCCCGATCGAGCTGACCCTGAATATCCTATTGCTCTATGTGATCACGGGAATCGTCAACGGCGAAGAACTTGCCTGGCGCGGCTTCGCCCTGCCGAGACTGCAGGCGAAATACAACGCATTGACCTCCAGCCTGATCCTCGGCGTTATATGGACATCCTTTCACCTGCCGCTCTTTTTCACGGTTACCGGTACTTCCCAGGCGAAGGAGTCCTTCCTTAGTTTTTTAGTATCCACTGTCAGCCTTACTGTCCTCTTCACATGGATGTACAACCATACGCGCGGCAGTGTCCTCATGGCCTATCTGTTGCATGCAGCTGCAAATACCTGGACGCGCGTGTTCTCGATTGATCCTGGAAACATGCTTGAAGGCTGGATATTAACGGGATTGATCACGATTCTTGCCGTCGTCGTTATTGGAATCGCAGGCCCGGAAAACCTGTCGCACAAGATGACTAGAATTCAGGAATAGAAAAGCGTCCGGATGGGTTATCATAACGGTTTGCAGTGCGCATTTGCCAATTCATCAAGTGCGTAGCGTAACGGGTTACTTTCAAAGTGTTCCAATATATGCGAGTGGGCAGGACGCGCCACACAGCCAGGAGGTTTGAATGGAATTTCAGATCAACATCGAGCAAGTGAAAAGGAAAGTGCCGGTTACGATCTTTCATCTCTCGGGCTCGCTCAATATAGGCAGCGTGGAAAAATTTGATGAACAGGCGCGTCAGGCATACCAGGGAGGAGCACGCTATGTGCTGCTTGATTTTAAGAATGTAGATGCAGTCAGAAGTGCCGGGTTGCGCAGCGTGCAGGTACTTTTTAAGATGCTGTCTCCAAAGGCACCGGGTGCGGTTACAGCCAATCTAACCCAGTCGCCGTATCTCAAAATTGCGAATATGTCTCCGGAGGTCAATTATGTTTTCGAAGTCTCGGGTTTCCTTCGAAACATCTCCAGTTATGATGACCTGGAGACCGCCCTCGATAGCTTTCAATGAATGTCTTAACGGTTTACCCGAGGAGTGATCTACCTTGATCCCATTAAGCGACGCCTCACGTCGCCCGGTGCGTTTCCCGATCGCCACAGTTTTGATCATCGGATTGAACGCCGTGGTGTTCTTTATCGAGCTGGCAGGCGGGGACGCGTTCATCACCCGCTGGTCGCTGGTGCCGGCGGATATCGTCGCCGGTCGCGACTGGGTCACCATCCTTACGTCCATGTTCATGCATGCCGGCTGGGAACATATCCTGGGGAACATGCTTTTTTTGTGGGTCTTCGGCCCGGAGATCGAAGATGTAATGGGGCCGCTTCGATACACAATCTTCTATCTGCTCGGCGGCCTCGTAGCTTCCCTGGCCCAGATCGCCATCGACCCGTCGTCCACCATTCCCAACCTGGGTGCCAGCGGTGCGATTGCCACGGTCATGGGGGTTTTCCTGATCACCTATCCGCGCGACGAGATCAAAACCGTCCTATTCCTGGGATGGTTCGCGAGCATCCGGTTCATCCCGGCCCTGTTCCTGGTCGGGTTCTGGTTCCTCACACAGTTGTTCAACGAAGTCGGCGCGGTGACCCAAATTCAGATGGGCGGAGTTGCTTACATGGCGCATATCGGCGGGTTTCTCTTCGGATTGATCGCCGGGCGGTTATTCGAAATTCCCGAGCGGATCGGACAACAGAGCTTGAACGAATAAAGATGACGATCAGGACTGCATAACGATCATAGGCTTCTCCGAGAGCGGAGACTTCCTCCGAAGAAGAGAACAATATGTCTATCACTTTTGGATTCTATGATTTTTTTTCCTACACGGTACCGGGGATCTTGTACATCCTCACCATAGATCAATTCCTCCGGTCATTCAAATTCCCAAATATCAATATCAACGATCTGGGCGCCAACCTCGTATCCGCTTTCGTCGGTCTGGTTTTCGCCTACGTGGTCGGACATTTGATGGAGCCGATTGCTTTCAGGTGGTATCTATTGTTCAACAAGAATGGTGCGGAGAGAAAGGCGATCAACCAATTTAAGAATAATTACCCGGATCTCGAGATTGCTTTCGATATTCAAGATCGGAGAATCCTGTTGAGCTTCATACGGCACAACGACCTGCAACTGGCCGAAAGCATAGATCAATTTAAGGCAAACAGTATCATGCTCGAAAACATAAGTTTCGGACTGTTCTTGTTTGCCATACTCGAAGCGGTTGTAACGCTCCTGAATGGATTTTCCCCGATTGGAGTGTTAGTCACGATCGCTGCCCTGACCTTCTCCTTCATCGCTATCAAAAAGAGCGCCCTATTCAACCAATGGTATTACAGCGGGATCTTCGGCCAGGCGCTGCATTATGGGAGAAGCATCTCCGAGATGTTCGGAAAATCTCAGCGCAGGGATGTAAAAAAGGAATCCAAAAAATAAGCCGCCTCGTGATATCAATTTTTTTGCGATACCAGGGTGATTCTCGGTTCGATAAGACTATGGTTTCCCGCTCCCAACACGGAACGCACCGATCACCAGTTGAGAGACGGAGGAGGCCGGGTCGCCTTCCACCGAAGCCATAAAGAGGGTATCGCTGCTGGCTACTACCGCCAGGCCAAAATTAGAAAGACTTGGATCTAAATTGAAGCCGCTTGAAGGCGTATCCAGTGCCCAGGTTCCGGTCTGCGGGTCGGATGCCAGGTGTCGTAATTGGATATTGAATTTGCCGGTTCCATCATCTTCAAGCCAGGCTACATAAGGCACGTTTCCGACGAATGTGATGATCGGTGTTCTAGCCGCGTGGTTCGGATCTGCGTTCAAACTGGCGCCCACCTGCAGGAAGCTGTTTCGCGTGTTTTTGTCGAGCCGGGAGACGAAGACCTGGGGCTTACCGGTTGGTCCGATCTCCGACCAGGCCAGCCAGGGTACGGTCCCCTCACCGGGGTTAAGAGAACCAGCCGCCATCGTAGGATCCTCGGCATCTTTCAACGGATTCGTGTTCAAAGCACAAGCGGTCTCGTCGGGCTGGCAGGCTGGTATATTGATCCATTTGAAACCGCCCGGGGTCTTGGCGTCGGCCACTCCGCGCGCCGTAAAAACGCGGCTGGGGCGGTCATGACCGGTCTCATACCAGGTCACCCATGGCACCGTATTGGCCGTCTCTGCAAAAACCCCCACAGGGTGTTCGGAGTTGCGGAAGCGGTCCACGTTCAAGGTTGGCAAACCATCCTGGCCGATCTGACCAACGACTTCCCAATGGAACCCACCGATCACGGTCGGGTCGCTGGTATCATCCTTCACACCTTTGGCGACAAAAATCTGGGTGAAGGAGGAATTATTGGCGAGTTCCTGCCAGGCAACCCATGGGACGGGTGGTTTGGTGGGGTCACCTGAGCCGGAGAAGATAAACGGCTCCAGAGCAGGCTTGTTGGTATGCAGGTTTAGGCTGGCTTCGCCTCCTCCGCGGTCCTTTCCGGCTTGCTGCCACAACCCGGTGGCGGTATTGAAGCGGCTGGCGAACACCTGGTTGATGTTATTAAAGCCGGGGCTGGGTTCAGTCCACGCTACCCAGGGTACCAGTCGATCTGCACCCGCCAGCGTGATGGTGGGGAAATCGGCTATTACATTCGTGTGAATGTTCACTGAAGTGCCAAGCGGCTGGGATGCACCGCTAACCAACCCATCAGCGAAGATTTGGCGTACGCTACCGGATGAGTTCTCCCCCCAGGTCACCAGCAACCCGGGTGAGGATTCACTGCCGGTTGTACCGATCGTCAGGAAGGGATTTTGCGCGGCCTGAGTTTTATCGCGATTGAAAACTCCGAGTTGGGTGAAGGTCGAAACTTGGGATGCGCCAGTTGCATTGGCTGCCGGCAGCGCAGTTGCTGCGGGCAGCGCAGTGGCGGCCGGCGCAGTGCTTCCACAAGCTGTTAAAATCAAGCCAAGCGCGATAAAGACAACGCGGACAGCGCGGACATAATTTTTCAATGGATTAATCATTGCTTCCTCTCCTGGTTCTCGGATCAGGTTAGTCGGATAAGAGAATTCTACGGGCTGACTGGTTCCGTCCCTGCGTCAATAGAAATAATGAATTGTACGAGCGCGGCGCGGGCCGCCGGATCATCCAATATTCCCGATACGCCGCCGGCCTCGCGGTGGGTCTTGTTCTCGAGGACACATTCCAGGGTGGGGCACGACCCGTTATGCAGGTAGGGAGGGAAGGCGAAGATGCTGAGCAGTGAGGGCGGGTTGAACCCGGATTGGCCCAATGCTTGCTGATTATTGGCGGTCTTCTCGAGCGGATTGGCGGGGTCGAAGGTGCCCACCTGCCGCAAGAAGCGCGCGAGTTGGCCGGTCGGAGGTTCGGGGGCGACGCCTAGAGTAACCGTCTCCTGGAAAGGCGAAGCGCGGGCAAAGTCCACTTGATTGGTCGCCCACTTGGTCCCGCCGTGACAAGCCTGGCATTTCGCTTGAGTGAAGAGTTGGCGGCCTAACGCGATCTGCTTGCCTAGGTCGCTGTTCGGGTCAACGCCATCATTAGGCGAAACGGGCGAATGGATGCGAGACTGAGTCCATGCAACGATCGCGTCCCAGGCAGGGATTCCGTTGACGTGCAGCTGCGGCCGGCCGGCGTTGGGCGGATCGAACGCTTTGACGTTGGGTTCCTGGTCAGTGGAGTTGGCCACCACGATCAACCCTTGTCCGCCCGACACGCCGCGGATGTTGAGCTCGAAGTCCTGCATCTCGTCGAAAATGGCAGAGTAGTTCAATACCCGTTGATCGCCGGTTGGATTCTTGATACTGAAGGTGCCATTCAGCGGAATGGTCTTGCGCGGACCCGAAGCAAAGGCCCAAACCACGCCGTCGCTTAATCCGTCGGGGTGGCAGCTGGCGCAAGCCTGCCAGCCCTGGCTCGACATACGCTCGGCGACACCTTCGTCGAAGTGGCCGCGTGAGGAGTTGAAGAGCTCGTTTCCAAGCAGGAACTTCGCCCCGTCGCTGCCTGCGGCCGGCAGATCAACAGATTGTATGCGGGCGGTCTCGTGTTCCGGTGAGGCGCCAAGATCGATCACAGAAACATCTTTCGAGATATAGTTCATCACATAGGCGCGTGTGTCGGCGTTATTTATAACGATGCCGCGCGGGTTCTTGCCCACGTCTATAAGCGCCACCCGGGTGGTATTGCCATCGGCCGGATTAGTTACCACGCTTGGGATGCCGTTGTCGTCGAGAGTGACCTTGACCAGCACATCACTGCCAGCCGAGACAACATAGCCTTCGTTCGAGGCATGTTTAAAAGCAATGGCCCAGGGGTTGGCCAGGAATATTTTGGGGACAAAGGTCTGGGCTTTGACCGCCCCCTGCAGATTGATCGTACCGTTAGCCAGTTCGGTCTTGGCTGCTACATCAAAAACGGAGAGGAAGGCCTGGGTGTCGATGTTAAACTTTATCGGGCCTTCAGGTGAGGCTGCCACGTTGGGCAGATAACCGCGTCCGTTCTTGAGTACGATGGCTTGAAGCTGGTTTGGGTAGGCAAACGTGGGATCTGTCGCCGTGCCGCCAAACTTGGTGCGATCGGCGGCGAAACCCGTATCGTGGGCGGCCAGTGTGATCACACCCTGGATCTGAGAGTCGTCTGCGGTAGATAAGACGAACACCTTGCCTTCGCTGCCTTGATCGCGACCGACGCTGCCTGAGGCGGTTGGCTGGGACAGGAACTGGGTCACGTAGACAAACTGTTGGCCTGTGCCGCCCTTATTGTTGGTAACGGCCACGCCGCGCGGTTGAACTCCCGGAATGGGAATGGTAGCGACGACCTTATTGCTGGCCGTATCTATCACCGAGACGCTGTCTGAGGCCGAGTTAGCGACATAGGCCCTGCTTCCATCGGGGGTAAGGGCAATGCCGTATGGCTCGACGCCCACCGAAATATCCTGCGTCTTTTGGTTCGACGTCAGATCGATCACCGACACGCTGGCGCTGGCCTGATTAGTTACGTATGCCCGCTTTTTGTCCGGCGTGATCACGACAGTACGCGGCTCGCTGCCCACTTTAATTTCGGCGACCTTCGTATTCGAATCACCTGCCACGTTGATGACCGTGACACTGTCATTAAGATTGTTCGCAACGATCAACAGCGCATCATCGTCGCTGATGGCGATTGGACTGGACGAACTGGGGTTCTTGGCAATTGTTCCGGTTGTGGGAGCCTGGTTCGTCCCCCCGGCAGTAGGGGAGGCGTTACTGCCGCAGGCCGTCAGGCTGATGAGCATCGTCAGGGAGATCACAATGCCAATAAAGCGGAATCGGTTCATAGTTTCTCCTCACTTACCAATAATAAACTTTCAAAAAGATTAAGACAGGTGGCAGACCGGAAGATATATTGATAACCCTTGCGTAAAGTACATTATACACTTTTAATACCCTTTTAATCCACTTTAATCCCAATTTTATATGCCTTGTGGAAAGGAAGATATACAATACCGATAACAAATGTCGCGTCAGATTTTTCCAATCTCTGGAAAGTATGCTATGGTTGGGTTTACTTGTAGCTGATCAACGTCAGCGATGCGATCGCCACGGTCATGAGAGGCTTCCTGGACACTTATCCGCGCGAGTACATCAAAACGGTCCTTTTCCTGGGATGTTTGGCTCACTTGTATTTCGAAACCCTTTATGCAATAATGCTCCAAATTAGTGGCAGCCTTGCATCCTTATCTTAGAGGTGATTTATGAGCAACAAACTTATTCCGATTGGTGCATCCTTTGCATTCATTCTGGCCATTCTGGCCTGCAATTTAGCCGGCGGGCAGACCAACAATCAGCCTGACCTGGCAGGGACGATCACTGCCCAGGCCCTGGCTCTCGAGGCAGCGACGATCACCGCCCAGGCTCTGGCTCTCCAGGGTCCGAGCAGTACGCCCGCCCCAGGCGATACGCAACCTCCGGCGGATACGCAACCCCCGGCGATTACGCAACCCCCGGCGAATACACCACAGCCGACAGACACGCCGGCGCCTGCCACGCCGTCCAAGCCTAAAAATTTCAAGTCAAACGGGTCGGTCGCGGCGATCGCGTTTTCGTGGGATGACACCTCGCTCAATGAAACCGGATTCCGAATTTATCAGAACGGCGTCACTGCGCCGATCACATCCATCGATGCGCACCCTGCGACCGGCGGAATGTCGTACAACTGGCCCGGGCTTGCCTGCGGTTTCAAAGGGAAGTTTTACATCCGGGCCTACAACGATGCCGGCGAATCCGGCTCGAGCAACACTGTGGATGGTGTCACGATCCCCTGCCAGCCGGGGAACTTAACAGCAAACGCTTCGGGAAATGCCATAAGCTTCAACTGGAGCGTGGCTACCAACCACAACGAATCGGGCTTCCGCATCTATCAGCAGGGCGTTTCGCAGCCGGTTGCCTCGCGGGGACCCAATCTCGGGTCGGGCGGGACTATTTTCGACCTGACCGGGTTGCCTTGTAACCTGGTTGCCACGTATTATGTGACCGCCTTCAACAGCGCAGGGGAATCGCCGGGAACCAACCTCATTCAATCGGAAACCGTTCCCTGCGGGCCGTCCGGCTTGACGATCACTGGGATCACGAAAGACACCGTGACGTACACGTGGACCGACAACGGCACGAACGAAACCGGCTTCCACGTCTATCGGGATGATGTCTTGTACGTGCCGCTGCCGGCGCATCCCGGCACCGGCACAATGGGCAGCGATGCATCTCAATTTTGTGACGTTAATTTCCCGGTATCTCATGTTTACTCCGTGCGCGCTTTCAACTACGCCGGAGAATCCACCACAAGCGAGCACGTAGGCGCATCTACACCGGTCTGCGGTCCCTGATAAAAGTGGGGCAGAATGACTCTCATTCGACTTGTCAGCTTTGCGCCACAGGGTTCATTGCTTGACGGACTGTTTCCGAAGCCACCCGTCCGTCGCGGATCACGACTACGCGGTCTGCCTGGGCAGCCATTTTCTCGTCATGCGTGATAACAACCACGCCTTTGCCCTGCTGACGCAGCTCGCCGATCAAGTGCTGCACTTTGGCAATACCCTCGGCGTCCAGCCCGACGGTCGGCTCGTCCAGCACATAGGTGTGAACTTCGGTGTTGCAGGCAGCGATTTCGAGCATGCGTACATCGGCCGGGTGCAGGTCGAGAGGGCAATCATCGGCGAGAAGACCGGTAAAGTCCTGGCCCGCTTTCACGAAGGAGCGTACTTTCTCCTCCGGCCAGTTCAAAATCTTCGGACCGAAGCTAAGCTCATCGGTCACCGTCATGGCTACCGTTTGAAGGGCCGCGTGTTGGAAAACGTAGCCAACCCGCCCTGCAGCTGTTATCTTTCCCTTCACAGGGGCGATCGCGCCGGCCAGGGTCAGCATGGCGGTGGTCTTCCCCGAACCGTTGGGGCCCATGATGGCTACAAACTCCCCGGCCCGTATCGAAAAATTGACCCCTTTGAGGATCGGGTTTTCTTCCAGGGTTACATAAACATCCTGCAGCTCGGCAACCACATCGCCAATCGGGACGGGCTGGAGGGGCGGAAGCGTTTCGATCAAGTTGGTACGCTCCAGCCATTCCGGGCTGTTGAAAAACTGCTGGGGCGGCATCTCGGCCTTAATCAAGCCATCTTCCATTACGACAACCCGGTCCACATACTTTTGCAACCGAGGCCAGAAGTAATCGGTCACGATGATCGTGCGATCGCGCTCAGCACGAAGGATGTCGAGGGCATCCAGGAAGGCGGCGCGTCCATCCGGGTCCAGTTCCTGCATGGGCGAATCGAACAGCAGGATCTTGGCTTTGGATGCAAGTGCTCCTGCAAGAACCAGGCGAACCTGCTGCCCGCCGGATAATTTGGTGGTCTCGCGCTCCCACAAATTGTCTTCCAGGCCCATGGTTGCCAGTGCCTTGCGAGCCTGGGAACCATCCGCGATCAGGAAAGTGATCTCCTGTCCAACGGTCAGGCCATGGATCGAGGCGAACGGGTCGGGCGCGATATAAAGGGCGGAGGCGCAAATATTGGTCAGGGTGGTTTCGGAGGTCACCAG
>JBGQIO010000111.1:0-11347 GCA_041498515.1 Anaerolineae bacterium | reverse complement strand
CTTGATGCTAACCGTCATTCGCTACCTTTAGCCTGCTGCCATTTTCTGAAGGTTAAGTGTTCCGTATGATCCAAAGGACGGCTTAACCATACGTGCATCCGACTGGTGGGACTGCGAACTGTAGAGCTGCTTATTTTCATCTCATCTATAATATAAAATATTGATTAGTGCAACGGAGATCGATTGACCAGATAAGGAGATGTGCAAATGTGGCATATGTTCCCGTTGGTTGAACCACCTAAAATAAAAACCAAATCCCCTGAGGTCAAAAAGAACGTCGATTTCAATTGGGGCGTCAAAATACCCATGCGCGATGGCGTTCATCTCAATGCCACCATTTACAAACCTAAAACGGATAAACCGACCCCTGTCATATTTACACTTACTCCTTATATCGCAGATACCTATCATCCGCGTGCCTCTTATTTTGCGCAGCATGGCTATGCTTTCGCCCTGGTAGATTGCCGCGGCCGTGGCAACTCTCAGGGTAATTTCGAGCGATTTGTGCATGAAGGAAAAGATGGGTATGATATCGTCGAATGGTTGGCAAAGCAATCCTGGTGCGATGGACAGGTCACCATGTGGGGAGGCTCGTATGGGGGTTTTGATCAATGGATGACACTTAAAGAATTTCCGCAGCACCTCAAGACGATCGTCCCTGTGGCGTCGGTACATGCAGGTATAGATTTTCCGTTTTTCAAGAATATTTTCTATTCCTATGACATGCAATGGATAACATTTACTAGCGGTGTAACGGGCAATAACTCACTATTCGATGACTCTCACTTCTGGATTGAGAAATTTCAGGAAATGTATCAGAACCACAGACCCTATAACATACTGGATAAAATTGTTGGTAACGATAAAACAATTATCCAGACCTGGATCAAACACCCATATCCGGATGCTTACTGGGATCAGATGGCACTGACCATGGAACAGTATGACCAGATAAACCAGCCCATACTTACGATCACGGGACATTACGATGGTGACCAGCCCGGCGCAATGGAATACTATCGAAGACATATGAGATCAAATTCTAGCGCCAAAGAAAAACACTATCTTGTCATTGGCCCTTGGGATCATCCAGGGACACGCACTCCTAATATAGAATTTGGTGGTCTGAAATTTGGCGAAGCGTCTTTGGTCGACTTGAACCAGCTTCACAAAAAGTGGTACGACTGGACAATGAAGGATGGGAAGAAACCAACTTTTCTCAAGAAGCGCGTGGCCTATTACGTAATGGGGGAAGAAAAATGGAAATATGCCAACAAGCTTGAATCCATCGCGCGTAAAGTTCAAAAGCTGTATCTCAACTCGAATGGCTTCGCGAATGACGTATTCCATTCTGGCATGCTGGATGAAAAAACTCCTAAAGATTTACGACCTGACACATTCATCTATGATCCCCTCGACAAACGCCTCGGCAAACTGGAGCGCGAAGAAATCAAGGATTTTTACACCGATCAAACATTTGATCTGAACCTGTTCGGCAATGGATTGGTTTATCATTCAGCGGCTTTTACAAAAGGTACTGAGATCACAGGTTGGGTAAGATTTGTTGCATGGATATCGCTCAATGTCCCGGATACCGATTTCAGTGTCGCCTTGTCTGAAATTCTGCCAAATGGCAAGGTCATCAAACTGACTCAGGATTTGCTGCGGGCACGCTACCGTGATTCGCTGCGGGAGGAAAAATTGGTTGTTCCTGGCGAAATCAATCAATATACTTTTGATGGATTTACATTCTTCTCGCGGCGAATCGGAAAAGGAAGTCGCCTCCGATTAATTATCAATTGTCCCAATACCATTTATCTACAAAAAAATTACAACAGCGGAGGTGTTGTTGCAAAAGAAACAAACAAGAATGCACGAACAGCCCAAATAACTCTCTATCACGATTCAGGCTATCGGAGTTATTTGGAAATTCCTATCACTAAGTAAGAACGCCGCCCAACACCGCGTGCACTCAACTGTTAGTATTCGCTGCCATTCATTAAATCCATACGATAAGGATTTTACACATTGATTCCATTGCTCTAATAGCTGTCTTAGTCTTTTTTTCCTGGTTCATCGGGGAATTGAAACGTCTGATTCTGCATAAATATTCTCCAAAAGGGTATTTTTTATTGACCATCTGCATGCTATTATTCTCAAAACCGTGCCTGAACATAAAGTAAGGCACCGGGGGGCTTGAAGATGTGCTGCGCCTTACTGGTGGGACCGCGTAGCATCCCACCAAAAGGAGTTGACCCTATGCTCAAACCTTCAGCCGCCTTCTCTGTATTTCAATAACAACATGGACAAAAAGCTTATCGCCCGTTATGCCCTCCGTGAGACCCTGGGAATTGTCGTCATGGGTGTGGCTTTGTTTTGGTCAGCCGGGCGGGTTGACTGGTGGCCTGCCTGGGCATCCCTGGCTGTGATGTTGGCTTGGATCACGGCGACGGCTATTGTCATCCTTCGCTTCAACCCGGGTCTGTTGGCCGAGCGTCTGGGGCCTCGCAAGGGAGCCAAGCCCTGGGACACAATCATCCTGAGTATCATTGGCCTTCTGCAGTTAGTCCGATATATAGTCGCCGGGCTTGATCAGCGCTATGGCTGGACGGGTGGCTTTCCTCTAGCTGCTCAAATTCCTGCATTGGCTGTGTGTGCCCTGGGCTACGCTCTGGTCGTCTGGGCCACGGCCTCCAACCTCTTCTTCTCGCAGATCGTTCGCATACAGTCCGAGCGGGGTCACGCTGTCGCTACCGGCGGGCCGTACCACTATGTGCGTCACCCGGCTTACATCGGCGCGATTCTATACGAATTGACCGTACCGGTCCTGCTTGCTTCGTGGTGGGCTTTGACCGTTAGCGGATTATGCACGATCCTTTTCATCCTCCGCACGGCCCTCGAAGACCGTACCTTACAGGCCGAGCTGACCGGCTATGCTGGTTATGCTCGTCAGGTGCGTTATCGTCTGTTACCGGGCATATGGTGATCAAGTGTCTAAGCCAGAATGAAGCCGCACGCAGCCCAACACAGCGTGTAGTCTCTTTGGGTAGTAGCGACCGCGAAGCGTCCCGCTAAATTGGGTTTATACTACGCCCAAGCATTGCCCTGTTCCCCCCTCCGGGGATGCGTCGCAATCGACAGGGATTACAAGTCCCGTCCACTGGCACTACTCTAACGGATGCTTCGCGAACGCAAACCGTTAGGCCTCTCCCTCAACACCGGCGATGAACTCAAATCTTCCCTCAGGCACCGTCACCTTCCTCTTCACCGATATAGAAGGCAGTACGAAACTTGCACAGGGACATCCTGGCGCCTGGGAGGCGTTAAGCGAGCGACATGACACCATTTTGAATTCCGTAATCGCATCGCACAATGGTTATGTCTTCCAAATCATCGGAGATGCCTTCTGCGCGGCGTTTCACACCGCGGGAGATGCAGTCCGCGCTGCTGTCCAATCTCAAGTTGAATTGAATAATGAAAATTGGGGCGATGCACCCATTAAAGTGCGTATGGGGATTCACACAGGCAAGGCTGAAATCAATGAGGACGGGCTTTATCAAGGATATATGTCGCTGAGCCGCGCACAGCGTTTGATGTCTGCCGGGCACGGCGGGCAAACCCTGCTCTCGCTGGCCACACAGGAATTGGTGCATGACGAACTGCCTGAGGGCGTGGAACTGAGCGACATGGGGGAATGGCAGCTCAAGGACTTGATCCGCCCGATGCACATTTATCAGCTCCTCATCCCTGATCTGCCAACCAGCTTCGCGCCTCTCCGCTCGACGCTGGCTGTCACTTCACGCGAAGATGAAAACACTCCATTGCTTGATCGAATTGTGCGCGGAAAACTGATCGGGCGCGAGCGCGAAATCGCCGAGGCGAATCTTTGCTGGCAGAGAACCGTCTCGGGCGAAGGCCAGGCCCTCTTGGTCAGCGGCGAGCCTGGGGTCGGAAAGACGCGCTTTACACATGAAGTCGTGACTCAGGCAAAATTCAATGGGGCAATCGTCTTGAGCGGCGAATGTTACGCCGAAGGCGGCGCGCCCTACGCGCCCATTGCAAAAATCATCCAGGATGCGTTCGCTCAAACCCCAACACTTCCGACGGCGTTACCCGCTTATGTTCTGGCTGATTTGCTTTCGCTTTCGCCTGTCTTACGCGCCCGCTATGCGGACGCCCCCTCGAATCCGCTGATGGATAATCAGACCGAACAGGAACGGATCTACGACAGTGTGGTCGAGCTGTGCACGCGCGTTTCGCTTCGGACTCCCCTCGTTCTGTTCGTGGAAGATGTGCATTGGGCTGACCCTGGAACGTTGTCCCTGCTGCGGCATCTTGCCCGCCGAAGCCGCGCCGCGCTTCAGAAGCCTCACCTGCGATTGATGATCGTGGTAACCTATCGCGAAATGGAATTGGATGAAGCTCGCGCCCTGAACGAAGTTCTGCTCGATCTTAACCGCGAACGTCTCGCCACCCGCATCAAGTTGACGCGCCTGAGCAAAGAGCGGACGCGCGATATGCTCACCGTGATGTTTGCCGAGGAAACCACGCCCGAATTTCTGGAGGGCATTTTTCGAGAGACGGAAGGCAATCCCTTCTTTATCGAAGAAGTATGCAAGGCATTGATTGATGCAGGTAAACTTACTTACGCGGATGGACGCTGGCACCGGCCGAAGATGGATGAAATTGAAATTCCTCAAAGCTTACGATTGGCGATCCAGACGCGTATCGGGCAACTCCCATCCAATGCGCGGGAGGCGCTTGCGCTTGCATCCATAATTGGCAGGGAGTTCGATTTTGAGACGTTATTGCGTTCAAGCGACCAGGATGAAGATACGCTGATTGAATCATTGGAATCCGCTACGCGTGCCCAACTCATCGAGGAATTAAAAGACAAAGGTGGAGAAAAATACTCCTTCGTACATGCCCTGATCCCAACGACTCTGTATGAGGGGATCAGCGGGCGCCGGAGGCGGCACGCGCACGAACGCGTCGCAAATACGATCGAGGCTCTGTTTCCGAACGACTTCGAAGCGTTGGCGTATCACTTCGCCGCGGCGGACGATGCCGGGAAAGCGGTCGAGTATTCACTCAGCGCCGCGCGGCGGGCCGAGTCTTTATACGCGTACGAAGCGGCGGTTCGCCACCTGCGCGTCGCCCTCGACTTTGTTGAATCGGATCAACCGGAACTGCGCCGCGACCTGCTGGAACAGCTCGCGGATATTCTTAGTACTAATCGCACAGGCACAGAAGCAATTCCGTTGTATCAGGAAGCCATTACATTATGGCGCCCGCTGGATGATGGATCACGTAAACCTACAATCCGCCTGCATCGCAAGATCATCGAAGCCTCCATCCGCATGTATCAGTGGGAAGATGTTGAACGTCTTGCGCCCATTACACGGGAAACCTTGGAAGCAGGACTGGAACTTGTAGAGGACCAACCTCCGGATGAGGAGACCGTTCAACTACTCATCGCCATCTCGCGCAGAGCCTGGTTAAACCAGGAACCTCCAGACTGGGACTCCGCCGAACGCCACGCCCGGCGCGCCGTGGAGATGGCGGAACAGTTAGGCTCGCCTGTCGAAATCACCGATGCGCTCAGCGCTTTGAATAGCGTCTACGGAGCGCGCGGATTATTTCGTGAGCGCGTGGAGATCGAATTGCGCAAGCTCGAACTAAGCCAGGATCCCCGCTTTACCGATATCCGCAGGCGTATCAACATCCTCTATCAGGCGGGGGAGGCTTTGGTCTATGTAGGGGAGTACACCAAGGCAATGCCGCATTTGCTGGAGGCTGAAAAACTCGCCTCGCAGATTGAAGACCTGGATCGGCAGTTTACCGTGCTTCGGGTGCAATCCCATTGCCTTTATCAAATGGATCAATGGGATCAGGTTATCAAAATCGATGAGAAGTGGCGGGCGCTGGATAAGCGCTATCCGAATTTCTTCAAACTGGTATATTCACGGTGCTTTCAAGTGGCGCTCAATGCAACCGTCCACGCCCGGCGCGGCGAACTGAAACAAGCCGAAGCGTTGCAGGAGGAATCGCGTGCAATTATGCTGGCGGAGGATGGGAGCGTGGAACGCTTCGGCCGTGCTGGCTACTACTGACTCTGCCAGCCGCTGATGGCGGAGGGCGAGTTCGCTCTCGTTCGAAAATATCTCGAAATTGCGCTTCACAAAACAGCCTCCTGGGTCGGAGAACATGATCTCTACGCCATGCTGGCAGACGCCGCCGCGCAGCAACGCGATGCGGCCGCCTTGCAGCAATACGCGCCTCTGGCGGAGGAACTCGCTGCGCGCTACGACCACAAGTTGTATCAGGCCGTCGCGCATCGCGCCTGGGGAGTGGCCCATCGGCTGGCCGGAGGACTCAAGGAATCCGAGGCACGGCTCAATCAGGCGCTCGAACTCTTTCAGCAATTAGATACGCGCTGGCAGATCGGGCGCACGCTTTTCGAGTTGGGCGAGCTGGCTTTGGCTCGGACTGAAAACACGGCCGCGCAAGAACAATTCTCCCGCGCTCTTGCCGCGTTCGAGCAGATCGGTGCTTTGCCCGATGCCGCACGCGCTCGCGAAAAAATTGCGCTTTTGTAACTGCAAGGAGACAAGGCGATAACCGATCTTCCAACAGGCACCGTCGCCTTCCTATTCACCGGCTCCAGCGCATGGTTCGCGGCTCGCATGAGCAGGCGGCGGTAGCGCTTTACATCCATGGCGCGCGGGTCGGTCTGCCCGGGCAGGGCAGCTGCGACAAGAATGGACTATCCAATACATTTGGTGATACGGGCTGTCTGCTGTGATTGACGAACCAGAATCTAAATATTATAATATTCAATTATTCTAATATTATAAGGTATTCAAATGGCAAACTCCCGACTATACGTGCTCCACGCCAACATCTGTCACACACTGGCTAACCCCAAACGGCTTGAGATCATCGACCGACTGCGTAATGGTGAAATGACCGTAACGCAATTGGCAGAGGCCATGCAAATCAGCCAGGCTAACCTTTCGCAGCACCTGGCAGTTATGCGGCAGAAGGGGATTGTCGAGACACGACGCGAGGCGCTGAGCGTTTACTACCGGCTTAGTAGTCCAAAGATTGTAAAAGCCTGCGACCTGATGCGGCAGGTGCTGCTGGAACATTTGGAGGCGGGAGCAGAACTGGCCCGTGAGGAATTGAGATAAAGGAATCTGACTCATGCCTGAACCTGAAAAGACAAACTACTTGTTCATCATCAATGATTCACCCTATGGCAATGAACGCCCTTATAATGCCCTGCGTTTGGCGATGAATCTGGCCAAACACGCCGAAAATGAAGTTCACGTTTTCCTGATCGGCGACGGTGTGAATTGCGCCATTGCCAGACAGAAAACCTCCGAAGGTTACTATAACGTCGAACGTATGTTGAAATCAGTCACGCGGCGTGGCAAAGTTGCTACCTGAGGGACATGCATTGAGGCTCGCGGGATCGAGCCTGAACAGTTCGTAGAGGGGGTCCAACCTGGCAATCTGGATTTGGCCGGAGAATGGACCATGGCGGCGGATAAGGTATTGGTTTTCTGAGTGCAAGACAAGAAAAGGGTAAACGCTATTCAATCTTTGCGAAATCTTTATAAAACCTTTACATTAACGTGAGAGAATCTACACGTTGACTTTGAAAGGAGAATACTATGTGCGGTTGTATGTTAATGCACGCTGCGATGAACCATGATGAGCACCAGCACTCTCCCCAATCCACGCCAGCGGCAAGTGTATCCCCTGCCTCCAACGGACAGAAATGTGCTCATTGTGGTTCTTCCCTCCAATCGGGCTTTATCTTCTGTCCTAATTGCGGTATGAAACTGCAGGAGAGCAAATGTCCCGCTTGTGGGCAAAATGTAGAGGCGACTTGGAAAACCTGTGCATATTGCGGGTCACCGCTCGGACAAGCACAGAGACAACCACTTCCTGCCTGATTTGCTCTCGCAAAGGCAAAGAACTGGAGGAACAAATGAGTAAGTTTAACTGGACTGCGGTCGCTGTCATAACCATTATCGCGCTGCTTGTCTTCCAAGCGGTGGCAAGCCTGCTGGGTGGTTGGAGGTATGGCGGCTGGGGAATGATGAATGGCTGGGGTTTTGCCCCATTTGGCTGGATCGGCATGTTATTCATGATGACGTTCATGTGGCTGGTCCCCGTCGGTTTCGTGGTGCTGGCCGTGTTAGGAGTGGCCTGGCTGGTACGGAATGTGGGCGGTTGGACTAATTTAGTATCCCCCGGACACACTTGTCCATCCTGCGGGCGAGGTGTGCAAAGCGATTGGCACAATTGCCCAAACTGCGGCACATCATTATCAAAATAATCCACTCAGGCAAACGGACACAGAGGCATCTCTGCCTCTGTTGTTTTCTATAACCCTGCCGGCCGCTGCATCTAAGCATTCATACTGTTGAAGCGAAGATGCTCAAATCTTAAATTAGCTCTTTTCCGCAACATAAAGGTGCACGCTTCCAAAGCCGCCGATTTCTTCATCGGTGGCTTTGAGATCAAATGTTTCAAATAGCCCTTCCATGTCGCGAATGACGAGCCCAAATCCACGTTCAAACTTTTCTAGATATTTTATGATCTTGGCTCCGATCGGGTTTCCGTTCTTTGGGTAGCCGAAATCAATGATGACGATTCTTCCTCCCTTCCTAAGCACTCTGAACATTTCTGCCAGCGCCCGCGCCCCATCCGGATAACTGGAAAGCGCCATCGTATTGACAACCGTATCGAATGCTTCATCGCAATAGGGTAGTCTTTCAACATCACCGATCTGCATTTGAACAGCCACGCCCCGAGCGGATAATTTCTTCCTGGCCATCGCCGCCATGGCTGCATTGTAGTCAACGGCATAGGTCTCAAATAGATCTGAATACTGGGTTAAAAGATATCCCGTGCCGAAAGATACCTCCAGGACCCGCGGGCCCCGTATAAAAGGTATCGCCTTTTTGATCCAGTTTTTCCAAATGGGTATCCCTTTTATCAAGAGGTCGTATGTGCCGGCAAATGACGAATAGAAAGCGTTAAACTGTCTCTTGTACTTTTCTTTATTTTCCGGCTCACCGGAAGAAGCTTGATTTGCCTCGGTCATGTCAATCCAATCCTTTGGAGGTCACGGAGCTATGAAGGCCAGCCTTTTATTTTCTGGGGCGCTGGATAGATTCGACACCTCGACCTTCTTATAAATAGATCGTAGGGGTTGGTTTACGGGCGGATTAGTGCTATATTGTAATTTCAGTCATTAAGCTGGAGAATAGCGTAAAAAAATATTGTTGGTTCGCTTGGCACAAAATTTTTAGGAGTACCCATGACTACTTTAACTCAAACATCCATAAACAAATACTGGCAGTATGCGCTCTGGCTGGCGTTATTTACGATCTTCTATAACTTTGCCGAGGGTGTCGTTTCCATCTATTTCGGCGTTCAAGATGAGACTCTTACTCTCTTTGGCTTCGGTCTAGACTCATTTATTGAAGTTGTGTCGGGCATCGGCATTCTTGCCATGGTGCTCCGCATCCGCCAGAATACGGATGCCTCGCGATCACGATTTGAGCGGACTGCACTACGTATAACCGGGACATCCTTCTATTTATTCGCAGCGGGTCTCGGCGCAACGGCTCTTTATAATCTTTTCACTGCTCACAAACCTACAACAACATTTCCAGGACTCATTATCTCCTTGATCTCCATTACAATAATGTGGGCGTTGGTGATGGGTAAACGCAGAGTCGGACGCGCACTTAACTCATCTCCCATCCTTGCCGATGCGAATTGCTCGATGGTTTGCATTTATATGTCGGTTGTGTTGTTGGCGTCCAGCCTCATTTATCAATTTACCGGCTTCGGCTTTGTGGATAGTCTCGGCGCGCTCGGTTTGATTTATTTCTCCATCAACGAAGGTCGCGAGTCCTTTGAGAAAGCTGCCGGCTTGGACGACTGATGTACTGATTGAGCCCGCCGGGCGGTTTCCTCCCTTCACAGATAGGGTCTTGGAATAAAGATAATACATGAGTGAATTTAGAAGTATTCTTGGAAAAATCATTCCTTTCCTCGGGCGCATCGGTGCCGACAAAAAGGACACCGAGGAAGTCCGCTTGCAAAAGGCGCTTTTGGTCACAGGGGCGTTCATGTTCATTTTTCCTGGAACGCTGTGGGGCGTCTTGTATTTTGTGTTAGGGGATCCGCTGGCAGGTGCGATACCATTCAGCTATGCAATAATTTTATCTCTAAGCATTGTGGTTTTTGGGATAACCCGCCGTTATCATTTCTTCCGGTCTAGCCTGTTGGTGTTGGTCTTGCTATTGCCTTTCACTCTCATGATCACACTGGGTGGTTTTGTTAATTCCAGCGGCGTTATCCTTTGGTCGCTGCTAAGCCCCTTCGGAGCGTTGTTGTTCGATGAACCGCGCCGCGCGCCGCGCTGGCTGCTGGCATATCTTGGGCTCGTCCTATTAAGCGGATTTATTCAGCCGTATATGCCTAACCGGCATCCTCTTGCGCCCTCCGTCATTACATTTTTCTTTGTGATGAACATTGGCACCGTCTCCACCATCGCCATTGTTTTGCTCGGATATTTCGTCCGCCAAAGAAATATCTTTCAAGAAAAGTCCGAGACCCTGCTGTATAACATTCTGCCGCGCGAGATCGCTGCTATTCTAAGAGATGACCACCGCACCATCGCCGACCATTTTAGCGAGGCCAGCGTATTATTTGCAGACATGGTTAACTTTACACCCATGAGCGCGGAGATGAGTCCTGTGGCCATGGTCGATCTGCTGAATGAGATATTCACGCACTTTGATGGGCTGGTTGAGAAATACGATCTGGAGAAAATCAAAACCGTGGGCGATTGCTACATGGTAGCGGCAGGCGTGCCTCGCCTGCGGGCAGACCACGCCCAGGCCATTGTCCGGCTGGCATTGGAGATGCTGGATTATGTCGGGAGCCATAGTTTCAATGCCAGCCGCCCGGTTAATTTTCGTATCGGCATCAATACGGGCCCGGTATTGGCAGGCGTAATCGGTCGCAAAAAATTCATTTACGATTTATGGGGCGATTCAGTTAATATTGCCAGCCGCATGGAGAGCCACGGTTCGGGGGGAATTATCCAGATCACCGGTGCTACTTACGAACGGATCAGGGACGAATTTATTTGCGAGCCGCGTGGGGCGATTCAAATCAAGGGTAAAGGAAAAATGGACGTCTGGCATGTGACGGGTATAAGGGCAGCGGTCAATTCAATGGCATCAGAAAGCGCGAACTAATAAATTCTTAAGCAACCAAGCCTGCCGAAATCTACAAATGCTGCGCCTATAAG
>JBGQIO010000110.1:0-11386 GCA_041498515.1 Anaerolineae bacterium | reverse complement strand
TTCCACAAACAGCTTTTATTATTCTTGCGCCCAATGAAAATGCCGATTTGTTGTTAGATGCAATCCGTAATGGTGCCAAAGGATATCTCCCCAAGAACACCTCTAAATCCATGCTCCTGGCCTCCTTGCGCGCAATTGGACGCGGAGAAACGGCCATTCCCAGGGGACTGATGACCAATGTCATCGATGAATTCCGCAGGATGGCAAGAGTTTCAACCAGCAAAAAAATTGATATCGATACCCTTACCTTTCGTGAACTACAGGTACTGAGACTGCTGGCTACGGAAGCGACCAATAGCGAAATTGCCCGGCAGCTTGTTATCTCGGATAACACCGTAAGGGTACATGTTCACAGTATTCTTGAAAAACTTCATGCGAGAAATCGTCGTGATGCCGCGGAGTTTGCTAAAAGAATGAGGTTATACGGCAGTACACATTAACTGATCAAGAAATAACAGGTCCGAATAGGGGGCCGGCCGCAGAATCTGTTCGTTAATAATTTCACCAACTCTTGTGACTAAAAATGGGGGGTATTCAAGGGCACAAGAATTTCATCGTAATAAAAACTAAAAATATTCTTCCACCAAAATATCTAGTCCTTTTCTAGTCTTTTTGATTATTTGAGACTATTGATAAAGGAAACATAATCTACTAATATATGTTAATTAGTCGTTAATATCTTAATTATCTAAATAATTCTATCCGGTCCCTTACTGATTACTTCATTTTTAGAGAGTCCGGAAGGCATTAGTAGTTTTGACTAACTCCAAGAAAATATAACTGGGCAATTGAAGTAGTGAGACAAGCGTAAGACACAAATAAAAAGTAAAACCAGTCGATTTCGAAGAGGCTGAGGCGCTGTTACCCGGCAACAACCAAGACCGGAGGATAATTTTGTTTCAATTATAAAAATCATATCACGACCGTTTTCGGATCAGAGATGAGCGAATGAGAGGATGGCACGTAAGAAAGGTTCCGAAGCGAGAAAATTATTTTCTTCATTATCTGATACACAGATCGACGATTGGTCCAATTTTTATCTAGCTCATAAGGTCAAAGATGAATAGGAGAGAGACATGATAGATAACGAATTATCACGAAGATTGGAAGAACCAAAAGCAAATGAACCAATCATTTTAGATTCGTCAGAAAAGAATGCTCAAGTAAATTACGCAATTTCTGTTGTCGTTCCAACAAGGAACGAGGCTGGAAATATCGAGCCTTTGCTTTCTCGTATAGACAAAGCAACAAAGGGGATCCCAACTGAGGTAGTTTTCGTAGACGATAGCACCGATGATACTCCTCAAGTTATTATGAATAATCAAGGGCGATTTTCTGTGCAGGTTGTTCTGGTCGCACGACCTCCTGAGGCTCGCGTGAATGGCCTGGGTGGAGCGGTGGTGGAAGGTTTCCGGAAAGCCCGGGCTCCCTGGGTTTGCGTTATGGATGCCGATTTGCAACATCCACCTGAACTTATTCCTCAGATTTACAGGCACGCTCAATTAAAAAAAGTTGATATTGTTGTTGGAAGCCGCCTGGCCGCAGGTGGGGACGCGACCAGCCTTGGTTTCAAACGAACCCTAATATCGCGTTTATTTGCCACGGTGACTCGCATAGCGTTCCCGGTTCGACTCGGGAAAATCACCGACCCACTAAGTGGTTTCTTCATCGTGAGGCGTACGGCTCTTGATCTCGATATTCTACGACCCGATGGATTTAAGATCTTGCTAGAAATCCTTGTTCGGTTTCCTGATTTACGCGTTTCAGAAATGCCTATTCACTTTGGTCATAGGCTTGCCGGAGAAAGTAAAGCCTCTGTACGCGAAACGATACGATTCTCTCGGCTATTACTACGTTTACGACTGGAGGCTAATCAATCCTTTATTCGCTTCCTGATCGTCGGGGCTTCCGGACTGTTAGTGAATAGCCTGGTCCTGGCTGCCTTCACCGAATTTGCGGGTCTTTATTACCTGGTATCGGCATTAGTAGCAACTCAGGTTTCAACTTTATGGAACTTTGGTCTCACAGAATCCTGGGTATTTGGTAAGCGTAAATCCGAACGACCGTTTCTCATTAGAATGGTCGGCTATCTCCTTATGAACAATCTTTTACTTCTATTACGAGCGCCTATCTTGGCTTTGATGGTTTCCAAGCTAGGAATACACTACTTGATTTCCAATTTAGTATCACTATTTTCACTTATGGTGGTTCGCTACTTCATCGCTGACAAGTGGCTGTGGACTGCTGCATCACCAGTCCGTTCTTCACAAAATCGGATCATAAAATGGAGGATTTCTCAAATGTTCAAATTAAAAAATAAACCCGCCAGGGAATTTGAAAAAGTCACGTTAAATCCTGCGGGACCGAGTTCTTTGCCTTTTGTCTACTCCTATAACATTCACAATATCCTGCGATTGGCGTCTATGTTCGAACTGCCAGAGCTTGAATACTTCCGAGTTCCCGACTTGCTTGGAGAGCCGGACATTCGAGTACGCCTCGAGCGGCGGCGAAAGGAACGGCGACGCAAGCATAAGGCTAATGCTCAAGATATTTCTGAAAATAAGCGTCTACCCAACCAACGCCGATTTGAAAGCCTCATTCATTACAATGAAATAATGGGCCGCCTGGGATTTGAAGTGAGCATCGGTTATAAGGATTGCGTCGAAGTTGCGGTTTCGCCTATTCTTAAGCTATCCCTTCACGTCTTGTATACGAATATTGTTGAGCCAATCCTGCGGTGGAGTCTCGTTAGAAAAGGCTATGCACTTGTCCATGCCGCCTGCATTGCAGTCGATGGACGGGCAGTTCTGATAACAGCACGAACAGACACCGGGAAAACTTCCACGATCCTACGAGCTGTGGATAATTACCAATGTTCATTTTTATCTGATGACATGACAATTGTGAGTAAGAACGGAGAAGTCTTGAGCTATCCCAAGCCCTTGACCATTAGTAACCACACCTTGAAGGCGGTATCCAGTAATGCCACTCTATCATTCTTGGAGCGCCTCTCGTTACAACTCCAGAGCCGCCTTCATTCAAAATCCGGTCGACGCGTCGGTATGAAACTGAGTGATTCAAAACTACCCGCCGCAACGATGAACACCATTGTCCAGATGCTCATCCCGCCGCCTAAATACATGGTTCACCGTCTAATTCCACAGGTCACCTATGCTAACCAAGCGACACTCTCCCGCGCCGTCATTATCGAGCGTGGACTGGAATTTGAAGAAGCACTTACCCCCGACCAGGCTCTTGAAGTATTTATTAATAATGGCGAGGATGCTTATGGATTTCCGCCCTATCCGGTTCTTGCTTCAGCCTTGAGCCGTTGGGAGGAGAAAGATCTTCATCCCGCTGAACAGGCGATCATTGGTGAGGCACTTAAACAGATCCCTACTATCCGCCTCCGAGATCCCAAATTTAATTGGTGGCAGCGTTTGCCTGTTATCACTGATTCATTTCTCTCGGCTTCCAATGAGTTAGCCGCGGCAAATATTTAAACAAACGATATGAGTTTAATAGATTTACCTTATCTGCGTGACTGGATTTCCCGCCGTCTACCATTCGCCAACAATAATCTTGTAGGCAAACGAAGTTGGGATCGAGTAGCTGTTGCTCGTCTGTTCGCCATGGTACTCATAATGGGTCTGGCGGTCGGGTTGCGCGTTTGGGACCTAGGACAAGTTGGATTTAATACGGATGAAGCCGTTTACTCCGGTCAGGCGGCAGCGATTGCCGGGGCTCCGATACTCAAAGATATCTTCCCTATCTTCCGAGCCCACCCTCTTTTGTTCCATGTAATCCTTTCGCTGGTTTTTCACTATGGTGTCAGCGATGTGGCCGGACGGTTGGCGGCTGTTGCTATTGGCCTCGCCACAGTCTACTTTGCTTATTTGCTTGGAAGCTTATTATATGGAAAAAATGCCGGCATATTGGCGGCGCTCATTTTAGCCATTATGCCCTACCATGTAGTTGTCAGCCGGCAGGTTCTGCTAGATGGCCCGATGGTATTTTTTTCAACTTTGACTCTCTACCTCTTGGCTCGCTTTGCAAATACGGGACGTTCTGCCTGGTTGCATGCCGTCGGTGTGGGAATGGGTTTGACCTTCCTAGCCAAAGAGACCGGAATCATTCTCCTAGCGGCTATCTACGCCTTTTTGGCACTGTCGCGTGAAATCCGGATTCGGATTATCGATCTCATCATATCAACTGCCCTCGTTGGATTGATCGTTGCCCCGTATCCACTATCCTTAATGCTAGCTGGGGGAACCAGGTCTGGACAACAATATCTCGTCTGGCAGCTTTTCCGACGTGCCAATCACCCGTGGAATTTTTACCTCCTCACTGTTCCGCCTGTGATCGGCATCCTAGTCATCGTGATTGGCCTGTTCGGCCTCTGGTTACTACGCAAGGAGAACACCTGGCGCGAAAGACTCTTACTGTGTTGGATCCTTGTTCCTGTTATATTCTTCGACCTGTGGCCGACCAAGGGCTTTCAATACTTACTGCCGATTGCCCCACCTTTCGCCGTGCTCGCAGCTCGGACTTTGGTTCGCTGGCATCCCGTTGAGGATATTCGTTTCTTAGGCAGGCGGTTGAACATAGCCCTAATTAAGGCAGTGATCTTAGCGATTACGGTCCTCACCCTCCTTATCCCAAGTTTGCAATCGATTCGACCTGCCACAACCGGAACCTTCATTGCCGGCACGGGAGGTGTTCCAGGTGGTCGCGAAGCTGGACTATGGATTCGTGATCATATCCCCACAGGTGCTACGCTGCTTACCATTGGGCCATCCATGGCGAATATCCTCGAATTCTATGGGTATCGCCAAGCTTACGGCCTATCGATCAGTCCTAATCCTCTCCGTCGTAACCCGTCTTATCAGGCGATTGTCAATCCGGATCTGCAGATCAGAAACGGCGACTTGCAATATGTCGTTTGGGATTCATATTCAGCTGAACGTTCATCCTTCTTTTCGAATGGTCTGCTTAAATTTACCAAACGATACCATGGCCGAATAATCTACGTCGAGTCTGTGATGGTTCCCTCCCCGGATGGAACTACCGTAGCTAAACCGGTGATCATCATCTATGAGGTACGCCCGTGATGTTTATTCGAAGGCTTGGCTTAGTTTTGTTTACGCTCATCCTGGGTCTTATGATGTCCAGCAATAGCGCTCAGGCGGACAGCCCTGTTCAGGCGAACGGACCGAAAACGCCGATCCAGCATCTCCTCGTGGAAATGCAGGAGAACCATTCATTCGACAACTACTTCGGCACCTATCCCGGAGCGGATGGGATACCCTCTGGCGTTTGTATGCTGGTTGATCCGACTAACCCTAATGCTCCCACCTGTGTTAAATCATACCACATCGGCGGATCTCCCATCAGTGACTTGGACCACAGCCAGGCAACATTCAATAGGCAATATAACAACGGGAAAATGGATGGTTTCGTTTATGCCCAGTCACGAAGGAATCTGGATGGGACCATTGCTATGGGCTATTACGATGGAAGTGATTTATCCTATTATTGGAATCTAGCCGATAATTACGTGTTATTTGACCGCTTTTTCAGCTCGGATGGAAACGGAAGTATTGAAAACCATATGTACTGGATAGCTGCTCTGCCTGGAAACACCGGCATTGATCCGGGTAGGGGGTACGGAACCGCGGTGCCTACGATTTTTGACCGACTGGAAGAAAAGGGGATTTCATGGAAGTTCTATATTCAAAACTATGATCCCGGAATTAATTACCGGACTGCCCATCAGATCAACGGCAACCGTGCTTCTCAGATTATCTGGGCACCCCTCGGGAAATTTGATCGCTTCCTTGATGATCCGAAGCTTGCGAGCCATATTGTTGACCTCAGTGAATATTATTCAGATCTGGAAAATGATACCCTGCCTGCAGTAGCTTATATTGTGCCTTCCGGTGCCAGCGAACACCCACCAGGGAGCGTCCAATCAGGCGAGAAGTTCTCAAAAGGGCTCATCCAGGCATTGTTGCGCAGTAAGGCTTGGAATAGTTCTGCCTTCCTCCTTACCTGGGATGATTGGGGCGGCTGGTATGATCATGTCAAGCCTCCACAGGTTGATGCATACGGCTACGGCTTCAGGGTTCCCGCATTGCTGATCAGTACGTATGCCCGACGCGGTTACATTGATAGTACTCAGCTGGATTACACTTCTATCCTGAAATTTATTGAGGATAACTGGAATCTTGCTCCCCTTGCCGATCGCGATGCACATGCGAACAGTTTTGTTTCAGCGCTGGACTTTTCTCAGACCCCGCGTGCGCCGTTCTATATGCCTTTTACACGCCAAACGACACAAGTAGTTGTTGAGCCTCGCCGGTCAGTAATTTATGTTTTTTATGGAGCGGCGCTTTTATTCGCAGGATTGTTATTCACCACTACAGCCATTGGCGACCATGCCAAGAGGAAAACCCAAACACTAATCGACCCCTTATCACCACATGAGGAAAGTAAACCATGAAACACCACCGGATTTTTAGTATTTTCGTAGTACTTGTGCTCGGGATCTTGAATTTCTTCCCTCTCGCATCCAACGTGCAGGCAGGAAAATACCGAGTCACCGGCACCCTCCTAAAATTCGAAATGCCAAAATCGGCAAAAGTTGCAGAATCGATGCTGGTTGACGTTCAACTTACAACCTACGCAGGGCAACCAATCGCCGACCAAACCATCCATTTTTATATAGATGGGGTAAAGGTGCGGAGCGCAAAAACCAATTTTGCAGGTAGAACTTCCATGGTTCTTAAGCAGGACCAGGTCGGTACTTATCTTTTCAGGGCCGTTTACACCGGTTCTCGAAAACACCAACTTGCACCTGTCAATGTTGGAACGCCGGTGATTATTAAACCTGCGATCGTTGAAGTTCAAACTCTTCCAGCGCTGCCCGGCATCAAATTTTCCTTGGGAGGTCAAATATTTTCCTCCGATGCTAATGGTATTGCAAGCGTCGAAGTATCCAAAGTTGGTATTTATCACCTTGAAGTCCTTCCAATGCCATTTACGGGACGGGACTTTCAAGCAACCTTCAGCCGCTGGGGAGATCAGACCTTTTTTCCCTATCGCGATGTAACCGTTCCGAATACGCAGCTTCTTCAGGCAGGTTTCGATGTAAGTTATCTGGTCAGTCATAATTTCACAAATTTACAAGGGAGTCCGGTTGATCCCTCACTGATCACTTTATTAACTCTAAAAGGGAGCAATGGGAAAGTCCTTACATTTAATGATAACCAACCGCAATGGCTGCAATCGAACCGGGTAGTCCGTCTGGGTTCTTTCCAGGAGACCAAGATCCTGTATTCCGTCGCAAAGGTGGAAATGAAAGGGTCAAACGTGGTTAGTAATGCGCAGCAGCGTTTCTACGTCCACCCTAACGATAATTGGACGATAAATTTATTACTTTACACAGCCAATTTTACTGCACGCGACATGCTTTTTAATTTTCCAATCAAGTCAAAGATCAATCTGGAATTCCCAAACGGACAAATCCAGGCACTATCCTTCGGTAAAGATGAAATTTACACCGCCGGAGGATTGCCTCGAGGTAATTATCGGGCCACCGCCCTGGGGCCATGGGGGCTGGCACCTTCCACTCCCATTGCCCTGTCTCGTAACCAAAACGTGGATTTACAGGTACTAAGCTATCTTGATATGATGATCGTATTCGTTCTTGGCTTATCGTTGGTTTTAGGTTTGCTATTTATCGGTCGGCCTGAAATCCTTTCGAATTTGCTGTCATTACCGCACCGTTTATCGCCTACAACTACTGGAAATTGGAGAGAGTCCCTCCAAGGATGGCGGCAAAATTGGCGTATACTGGCAAAATCGTCCTCCTATTTTGAAGTTACACCAGTTGCTTATCAAGAGTCACTGCCTGAGAAAATTGAAGTATTACCCGAAGAACAGGAGATAGCATTACAGAACGATATTGAGCACCAGGAAGATTATGATCCAAAAATGAATATGGTTCAAATGCAAACGGGAATCGTTGCAACTTGTCCTGTATGCAGTAGTACTAATCTTGTCAAGATGGGTAGAGGCCGCAAAGGTAGGCAGCGGGTTCACTGCAATAATTGTGGTGCTAACAGGACACTAAATCTCAACCAGGTACCTTCTTATCAAGAGGATAACAAGAAGAGCTTGCAATGATCGTACCTTCGTTGTCGTTATTTGGGCGGGTGAAGAAATGGATTTGTGATCTTTTCCTAACCCTTAATTTAATCGGTGCTTTCCTAACGGTAACGAAGGCATGATTAAATCTAAAATTCGTACCTGGAAACTCCCTTTAATGCGGAAGGTTTCCGCTCGGCTATCGTTGAGTTCGACTCGAATTCTGTGCCTCATCCTCGCGATGATGGTAGCGACATCGTGCACACCAGCATCTAACAATGTTGCTACCGCGTCGCCTGACCCTATTCCCGTCTTTGCATACTACTATATCTGGTTCGACACTAATTCCTGGAATCGTGCCAAGTCAGATTATCCGCAATTAGGTCGCTACACAAGCGATGACGCAAACGTTATGCGACAGCATATTGAGTGGGCGAAGTCTGCAGGAATTAACGGTTTTATCGTCAGTTGGAAAAACACCGATAGCCTTAATCGCCGGCTCGATCAGCTTGTTGCCATTGCGGACCAAGAAAACTTCAAGCTTGTCATTATCTATGAAGGTCTGGATTTTAACCGGAACCCCCTCTCTCCCGGGCAAATTAGCACTGGTCTGGACTATTTTATCAATCACTACGCCAGTCAACCTGCATTTGATACGTTCGGTAAACCAATGATCATTTGGTCAGGTACCTGGAAATTTACTCGGGATGAAATCGCAAGTGTAACGCAGAGCAGGCGGACCTCACTCTTAATCTTGGCCTCCGAAAAGAATTTACAAGGATATAACCGCTTGGCGGATCTGGTGGATGGTGATGCCTATTACTGGTCATCGGTCAATCCGGACACTTATTCCGGCTACGCTGATAAATTGACCGCGATGGGTACAGCAGTCCATTCCAACGGCGGCTATTGGATCCCACCCGCTTCACCGGGCTTTGATGCACGGCTGGTTGGTGGGACTACTGTCGTAGACAGGAAGAATGGCGATACCCTGCGGACGGAGATGAATGTCGCCTATAGTTCAGCACCCGATGTAATCGGCCTTATCAGTTGGAATGAGTTCAGCGAGAACTCATACATCGAGCCCAGTCAAATCTATGGCGCTCGTTATTTGCAGCTGATGACTGATATTCGTCATCTCCCAAACCCATCAGTTACCGATTTCGATTCAAGTGACCCTGGCACCACTCTCAATAAATTTACACTTAGTCAGATAGCTGCTCTAAGTATGTTGGGAACTCTCGTATTTGTCGCTCTGTTTGTAATTATCCGACGCTTCAAACCATGAAGATGACAAAGGCGCTGCATGAAAACATTCCATACCTTATCTGAGGCATCAAGACGAGTCTATATTATTTTGATCGTAGCCATAATCGTGCTGATCAATTTTGTGTCAGCACCATTCCAAACCCCGGCGAAGGCTGCAGGAAACAACTGTATAATCAGCAGCCCTTCGGGAGGTGCATATACCGTAACCCCCTGCTTTACCAGCCCGGCCTATGGAGCCACACTTAGCGGTGACCAAACCGTCTCTGTCATCGTGACAGTCGTCGGACCCAATACAGGCATCTCGAAACTCATCTTTTATTTGAATGGTCAATACCTGATCACCGATTTCCAAAGCCCATACACCTTTGCCTTGCCGACTACTAAGTGGGTGGATGGCAGCCAGGCGCTTTCGGTCGCGGTGACGATGAAAGACGGTTTCATCTCCCAACTCTCCTCGATCACAATGACCTTCAATAACGGTATCACCACCCCACCGGTCAACAATAATTCATTTACTCCAACCATCGGAACCATGCCTCAATCCGGTCAGCCGTTCGTGCTGGCTGCAGCTGGCGATGGAGCTGACGGTGCATCATATGCCGGCCTTGTGACCAACCAGATCGCATCCTGGAACCCGAATCTCTTCCTGTATCTGGGAGACGTATATGATAACGGCACCTCCGCCGAATTCTACAACTGGTATGGTAACTCCAGCACATTCTACGGACTCTTTCGCTCGATCACGGACCCGGTTATCGGAAATCACGAGTATACAAATGGTGTCGCGCCTGGCTATTTTGATTATTGGGGCAATTTCCCGAATAGGACCACCAAAGACTATAGTTACTACAGCTATGATGCCGCAGGCTGGCACTTCATCGCCCTCAATAGCAATTGTTCGATATTACCAATTTGTTTGGTTGGTCAGACTGAGTATCAATGGCTGCAGAACGATCTCAATACCCATTCTAATGTCTGCACCATCGCCTATTACCATCACCCGGTATTTAATGTTGGGCAAGAGGGCTACACCACGATGATGAACGACATGTGGGCTTTGATGGCTCAACACGGGGTGGATATCGTGCTGAACGGCCACGAACATGAGTATCAACGCTGGGTGCCGTTGGATGGGAACGGGGTGCCGAGCCCTACCGGAATTACCGAGTTTGTCGCTGGAGGCGGCGGGCACGGTACCACACCTTTTATCACAACAGACAATCGGATGGTGATTGGGTTAGACACTACCCCAAATGCATTAGGCGCTTTGCGCTTGCAACTTAATCAATATGGCGCCAATTATCAATACATTAATTACCAAGGCTCAGTACTGGACTCTGGCGTTGTCCCTTGCAGCGGCGCGCCGGCGGATACGACCGCACCGACTACACCGGTCAACCTGACAGCGACTCCCTCCTCTACCAATGCAAACTTGAGCTGGAGCTCTTCAACCGACAATGTAGGTGTGGCCGGTTACGACATCTATCGCAATGGATCTTTATTAACCAGTGTCGGCCCCGTGACCAACTACGGCGATACAAACCTGACTTCGGGCGCGACTTACACCTACCAGATCTTGGCGCGAGATGCTGCAGGAAATACCTCTGGTTTTAGCAACACCGCAATGGCAACAATCGCCCTTTTGTTCAACGATGGGTTCGAGAGCGGAGATTTCTCGGCATGGACGAGCGGCATCACATCAACTACCCTGTTGATGCAGCAGCAGGATGTTTTTTCGGGCGCGTATGCTGCCCGCGCCACAAGCAGCGGCTCGGCAGGTAGTTACGCCTACGAAACATTCAGCACTACACAAAGTGATCTTTACTACAATCTGTGGTTCAAGATCAATAGTCAGGGCAGCACTTCCGCTTATCTACAACGCTTCCGCACAGGCACAAATGTCGCAATCGGCGGAGTCTTCGTTAACAGCACAGGCAAGCTCGCCTACCACAATGATGCAGTATCACCT
>JBGQIO010000109.1:0-11466 GCA_041498515.1 Anaerolineae bacterium | reverse complement strand
GAGAGGGGGACACCTCCTTATTGAGTGTTCCCAGGATAGGGAAGGAACTCGGGCTTTCCAATCTATTCGTTAAAGATGAAAGTACAAATCCGACAGGATCATTTAAAGCGCGTGGTCTCGCAGCGGCTGTTTCCAAAGCGAAGGAATTGGGAATTGAAAAAGTAATCATCCCGACGGCCGGGAATGCGGGTGGAGCATTGGCCGCCTACGCAGCTAGGGCGAATATCAAAGCGCTTATTTATATGCCGAAGGACACCCCTCGCGCCAATATCGAAGAGAGCCGTATGGCCGGTGCAGAAGTCGTGCTGGTGGATGGGTTGATCAGCGATGCTGCCGGTATGGTAGGTGAAAAAGCGCGCGCCGATGGATGGTTCGACCTTTCTACTTTCAAAGAACCATATCGCCTGGAGGGTAAGAAGGTCATGGGATTTGAACTTGCCGAGACCTTTGATTGGACTTTACCTGATGTGATCATCTACCCCACCGGAGGCGGTACTGGCCTGGTAGGCATGTGGAAAGCATTCGAGGAGCTTGAAACCTTGGGATGGTTAGATAATGCAAAAAGACCGCGGATGGTGTCGGTGCAGGCGGAAGGCTGTGCACCGGTTGTCAAAGCCTTCGAATCGGGAGCGTCTTTTTGTGATTTTTGGTTGAACGCGCATACCCTGGCGTCTGGATTACGCGTACCTAAAAGCTTTGCCGACGCCCTCATCCTTGAGATCTTACGAGAAAGTAAAGGGAAAGCAGTGGATGTGAGCGACGCAGCCATTTTGAAGGCTCAGCGTAAACTCGGCAGGACGGAAGGAATTTTTCCGGCTCCGGAGGGTGCGGCAACACTGGCAGCTCTTGAAAAGCTTATTGAACAAGAGTGGATTGATCCTGAAGAACGAATTGTTCTATTCAACACTGGATCAGGCCTGAAATATCTCGATCAGTTGAGCTAGCTGGTCCAAGAAGAGCCCGAACGCTGGTGGCAGTATGTCTACCAATTCTCATATAATAATGATCGCCCTGCTGATTTCGGCAGGGCGATATGTTTATCAGTCGAATTATTGTACAGCCAGTCGTGGCCTGAATTTAAACCCATCTATTTTATACATGCCTCGCGACGGGACTCATTATAGAGATATAAGCACAACTCATTTCTTAGGGATCAGTTGGGCATACATCCACATGCAAATACTCCTGGCACTCTGCGGTGGTCAATAAGCGGGTTAAGCGCGACCTCGCTAATGCCACCACGTCATCAATGGGCAGCACAAATATATGGATGCCGATTGCGTCAGCCACCGCGAGATTTTTTCCATCCGGACTGAAGGCCAGATCGCTACTATACCTCGTTAATACGCTTGGTAAGGTGAGCAGATTTGCGCCGGTGAAGGCATCCCAGAGCCTAACAGCTCCATCGCCGCCATAGGTTCCGATCTCTTTTCCATCCGGGCTGAATTTAACTTGATATAAGCTGCTGGTAGCGCTCGAGAGCGTCAGGATCAGCTTTCCAGTAACAGCGTCCCAGACATCCGCTGCCCGATCGCCTACCGTCACGACGCGACTCCCATCCGGGCTGAAACTTAAGTCCCAGATCGTGCCGATATGCGCAGGGAGCGCAAGCAGACGCTGTCCGCTGGCTGCGTCCCAAACGGTGGCCGATGTATCCCAACTGCTGTTGGTGCCGCCGCTGTCCAATTGATTATGTGTCCTCGTATCGGCGTCAGAGGTCACGAGACGCTGCCCATCCGGGCTGAAGGCCATGCATGGAAATGATCCGGCGCCAAAATAAATACAATCTATGAGGTTGGTGCTTCCATTAACATCCCCTT
The DNA here is from genome assembly GCA_041498515.1 of Anaerolineae bacterium. Taxonomy (GTDB): domain Bacteria; phylum Chloroflexota; class Anaerolineae; order Anaerolineales; family Villigracilaceae; genus Fen-1038. Next base: position 9,646 of record JBGQIO010000109.1, on the reverse strand, counting down.
TGAATGAAGAAAGCTGCCTGCCGCTCCGGAGATCCCAGACGCTGATCGTGCTGTCAAGCTTGTAATTGACGAATCGAGTCCCATCCAGGCTCAGTGTAAAGCCGCCCGTTGTTTCGACGGGCCCGCTGAGCACCGGGCCCGTGGAACCTGTCTGCGGATCGATGACCATGGCAGTTCCATCCTGAATGCCTACCTGAATCAGTCGTCCATCCGGTCTATAGCCGGTGAAGAGCGTGTTGATGCCAGCGGGTCCGGCCAGGGGCAGCTCGGCTCCGGAGCTTACTTCCCAAACCTTGGTCGTGTGGTTGGCCTGATTTGCAACGATGTGCTTTCCATCGGGGCTGAAAGCCATGCGCGAGACCCCGAGGCTGTCTTTGGCTAGCGCGGGAATGTACAGCAGTTCCCAGGTCGGCGTCAGGTCCCACACGGACGCGATTCCACGATCACTGCCGGTCGCCAAACGCGTACCGTCCGGGCTAAAAGCAACAGTGAGTACGCTACTAGCGCTACCGGTCAACGAATACAATTGCGCGCCCGAGGCAAGATCATAGATGTTCCCCGTCTGATCCGTACCGGAGGCCGCCAGCCATTTGCCATCGGGGCTGAAGGCCACGCCTTCGACTCCCGTTGCCTGATGAAACCGTGCGAGCTCCCGGTGGGTGTTGAGATCCCAAACGATGGCCAGGCCCACAAATTCGGCAGCTGCCGCGACACGCGTTCCATCCGGGCTGAAGGTGACCCTGGGGAAATCTTCGGAGGGGAAATTTTCGGAAGTGCCTAGGGATAGCTCAAACTGTTCCTTTCCGGTGGGCATTTCCCAAATGACCACTCTTCCAGGACTGGCGTTGTCACCTGGACCGGTGCCGGTAGCCAGGCGCGTCCCGTCCGGGCTGAAAGCCACAGACAGGAGTGGTGCAGGATATTGCAGCACCTGCTTAAGCTGGCCAGTCCCGGCATCCCATATCCGGACGGTCCGGTCGTTAGTGCCGGCGGTAGCCACTAGCCTGCCATCCGGGCTGTATGCGACCGAGAACACAATGTCCTGATGACCGCTCAGCGTGAACAATTCCTTGCCAGTGGCCGCATCCCAGATCTTGGCGGTATGATCATCGCTGGCGGTAGCGAGGTGTTTCCCGTCGGGGCTGAACGCAATCACATGCACCGAATCCGTGTGGCCAACCAGGGTAAGCAGCAGCTTTCCCGTGGCCGCGTCCCAGATCTTGGCTGTCTTGTCCGCGCTGGCAGTTGCAATTCGCTTGCCATCCGGACTGTAAGCAACAGTCCACACCGATGCCTCGTGATGCATCGTGAAGACCACGCGCGAAGCCAGAATGGAACGATGCAAGGCATTCTCCGCCTCCACGGTGATTGAGGTCTTAATGGCCTGCAGCGAAAGCAATATGCTGAGCTGCGGATCCAGACCAAGGTCGGAGACGGCAGCCGCAGCCAGCTCACGCGAAGTCGCGATGCTTGTTTCGGATTCCGCTTGTTTCTTGCTTGTATTCGCGGACGCCGCGTTCTGCTGAGCGATCTCGGCATTGTTCTGCGCCTTGACAGCATTCCGGTTGGCCTGATCTCCGAAGAAAATCGCTACGCCCGCCAGCATAATGGCGAGAACAAGAGCGCCGCTAAGAAATACTGCCCGTCGTCTCAATTGCTTTGCAGCGCGGCTTTGTGTTTTGGCAAGTTCCTGCGCGGCCTTGAGTTCGCGCCGGTGCTGTGCCTCGCGCTCCAGGACATCGTCTTGTTCCTGCTTAACGGAGCCATCCAGAAAGGCGCTCTCCAAGGCATTCAATATATCCAGATGGGCGGATGCCCATTCACGCGTCTGTGCCAGACGCGCCCCGCGGTATAGTTCCGCCGCGTCACGCCCACGCGCTTCCCATTCATGCGCCGAATTAGTCAAATGCCGATGCAGGCGGAGTCCCTCGCGATCCTGTGTCAGCCATTCGTGCAATCTCTGCCATTCACGGATCAACGCTTCATGCGCAACCTCGACGCTATCCTCATTTAGGGTGATCAGCCGCGCCTCCGCCAGTGTGTTCAGCACTGCACGCAACTGACCCGCCTCTTCGGACTGCCGCACTAGTTCTTTAAGTGTCGCGCGACGGCGGGTATCTTCCGTGCCTTCTCCCAATTCCGTTAAGCGTAGGAAGATATCATGTGCCAGGTCCTGCTGTCTGCCATCGAGTTGATCAGTGAAAACACTCTCTGCCGTCTCCGCAATTGCGCCACGAACCCCGCCTGAAACACGATACCCTTGGATGTTAAGAATCCGTCCACGGCGCCGCTCCCAGGTTGCGAGTAGCGCGTGTGATAGCAATGGAAGGGCACCAGGCTCCGGCTGCCCCATCCCATCCGCGCCAACATCATTGAGCAGAATCTCCACCAGGCCAGGTTCAAACTCCCACCCGCCGCGTCTGGCAGGTTCCTCGATGGCACGCCGCAATTCGGTCTTTGTCATTTGGCCGATGTATTCTTGGTTTGTCGCTACGGCTTCTCGCAGCAGGGGATATTGTGCACAGTGCGGATAAAAATCGGCACGTAGCGCGATGACGACTGTTGTCCTTATGAGAGGATCGCGCGCGATCGACAGCAATCCTTCAATAAATTCCGAACGCTCGTGATCATCCCGGCAATGAGTGAACGTTTCTTCAAATTGATCCACTAGAACCAGGTGGCGGGTATTGTCGCTTACAGTGCTGGGATCGTAGTTTGCCGCCAGTATTTTCAGCGGGTGGACAGTCGGGGTGAAGAGGTTACTCTTCCAGCCCGTCTGCTGAAGCGTCGCCGCCAGCCCGGCGCGTAGCAGGGATGATTTACCGCTTCCGGATGCGCCGACAACCGCCAGGAAGCGGGTCGAGGCGTCCATGGCGAGATCCGTTACCCGGTCTGCCATATGCATTGTGAGGGTCTCGCGCCCGAAGAATAGATCCGAATCCGCCCGGTCAAAAAATAATAACCCCTTATATGGAGCAATACCTGCCTCGGGCGCGTCTTCCTGCCGCGCGGATTGGGCCAGTTGTAGAAAACGCGCGGTTAGTTCGGGCTCGTTTTCAAGATGCAGAGCTGGAATAAAAAGCGCTTTGAGGGCGCTGAGATCGGGCCTCCGCTGGTTTTGTTCAAGGCGGCCGATCTGCGCTTCGCTATAACCGACCGCGATGGAGAGTTCGAGTTGGGTGAGGCGTTCGCGACGGCGGAGAAATTTAAGCAGCTCGCCAAAGATTTGGAATGATTCCGGAGATATAGATGGGGGGGACATATTTCACCAAGTGCCACGGATAAGCTGGGCCACAAACTTGCTTTCATTTTACGACTTGTAATAGGCGGAATCAATAGTTTTTTGCCCTTATTTATCAACTTGGCGGGAAATGTCAGGTTTGTGTCAGGAAATGTCACATAGATTACGTGGCGGGGTGCTACCATCCAGACAGTGATCGGGACCAACCAACTCACACCCCGATCGAGGAGAAAAAATGTCTGTCAACCGAATGTTGTATGTGCTTATCGTACTGGCTTTGGCAGTGGGGACTTTCTTTACATTCCAGCAAGCCATAGCCGCCGGAGCAATTGCCCGGGCCGACCCGTCCTACAACCGGACGGAGATGATGCGGGGAAGCCGCGGGATCAACCCCAACCTCTTACTCAACGAGCAACCGATGTCCACATCTGGCACGAATAAGCCTATCGTTGACCGCTCGTACGACGCGATCGAGAATTCGAGGGCTGCACGTTGAGCAGAATAGTGTTTGAGGTGAATCGCCCATTCTCTTACTCCTCCAAGGGCGTGAACCAGCCTGTGCCGGGACCTCCCGGCACAGGGCCTCACAAACTAAGGAAGTAGAACAAAACACCCTGTCAAGCTAACCTGGAAAAATATGCCGTAAAGGAGGCAGTTATGAACAACCTGGATATGTACACCCGTGAGATGGCTAATAAGGTCCACCTGGATGAACTGCAGCAAGAAGCTCAAAACCGCCGGATGCTACGCAATGTGGGGAGAGAAGATGACTCGAAAAACATCGCCGTCAACCGAAAGCGAACTATCGCTCTGGCTGTTTCGGCACTGATCGCCTTGATCGCATCTTTCCTCGTCGCAACCAACATGGGCCTCTTACCCACTTTATGAACCGATCGCAGGTCAGGCTGCGACCAGGCTGGGGGGAGGCGAAAGCTCACCCGTTCATCTCCTACTGGGCGGTTGAGCCGGTATTTTCTTCCGCTCTCTTTTCTGTCACCTCTCTCCTAAGGTTTTCATTCAGGTATTTTTCATATTCATCGCTATTGGCAGGAAGGGGTCTTATTGCACTCAAAACAGGAGAGGCGGCTCTAACCTATTGACGTTTGAAGCCCCCAATCATATCAATCCTTGGGGTTTTGTTAGGCGTTCAAGTGGGCCTAAGGGAGAGCGGTAACCATGTTAGGAAACTCGATTTGGGATTGGTTTCTAGAACAGGAACACAGGATGAACCCGGCTATCTTTGTCCTGGAATGGGTCTCTATATTCATACCTGCGTTCTTCTTCTGGACCGTTGTATTTTCCAGGCTGCAAGCATCGCACCCATCCTTAGCCGAGGTGGGAACTGTGTCCGCATTCTATGGGTCGGCAGTGGTTTATTTTCGGCTGCTCAGGGAAACGGGCTGCAAAAAATGCCACAGCCTCTTGCCATTGCAAGTTGAGGAAGTCAGTCGAAGGCATGTCCGTGACGAAGAGCGCACTCTGGAGGTCGAACGCGGCGGGGAAGCCTGGGGCAAGCATTTTCTAGATGTCTATGTGCGGATCTATGAGGTGGCGATCGTCAGGTTGCGTTGCCGTCGCTGCCAGGCAGTCTGGGATGAAACGAAGATATCACCATCCTCAGGCTACCGGCGTGTCCGTACTCTCGACCTGAGTAAGTGATGCGCAAAGCTTTACTGATCGTAGGAGCACTGACCGCGATGTTGTGCGTCACATGTAGCCCAAGGTCTCTTTCCGTCTGGACACTTTCATAGCTGGCGAGACCAGCTACATCGGATGGTCTGTGCCGATTTCAACGTCGAGTGATCGCTTCGTGCGGGCATTCTCGTTTGCGCCCTCGCGGCGATAAGCATCTAGTCCGTCGCGAACGTAAATGAAGGTCAATAAAAATCTTGTCGCCAACAAAAAAGCACTCTCCATTTCGGAAGGTGCTTCACTTTCCTGTGTCTCTTATCTCTACCTGCAAGGTGGGCCTGAATTTATTCCCGTATATTTGATATATGCCGCGCTCGGCAATTCTCTATCCAGTTGTGAAGCCCAAAATAAATGCGTTTCTGCCTGAGTTAGACTGCTGACTGTTTCTTCATCTCTGCTACCCGTTCGCGGACGAACTCTTCCAGTGTAGTAAGGTGCATAGGAAATTCAGCGAGTAGGGGTGCTGGGTCAAATGTCTCGCTAAACGCATCGTCAGGCAAGCTACTCAAATACATGATGCGGCTTACTCCAGGCTGGAAAGGTTTGAGTGCAACGCTCATCGCTTTCGCAATAAGCGGCGGCATGTGGCTTACCTTTGGCGTGATGCCTGCAACCTTTCCATACAGTTCAGCCACTTGGTTATTGGTGGCGTTTTGTGGCCCACCAATGTCAACTGTGCGGTTCTTCAGCTTCGGATCCATCAATGCTAAGACGGCTAAATGGGCGACATCGCGCACCGCCACAAAATTGCGGGGCTTGACGCCTTTGCCCAACAGGCTCGTTTTGCCACTTTCCAAAATTGACTTGCCATTCAAGATATGCACGTGCCATTCCATATACCAAGAGGGGCGTAAAATGGTGTAACTTAGGCCGCTGGCTTTCAGATATTCTTCGATGGAGTATTTCGTACGCGCAAAATCAAACGGGTGGTCGTGTGCCACACCTAGCATGGACATGTAGACAAAGTGAGCCACGCCTGCCGCTTTGGCGACGTCAATCAGCGCACGATGCCCCGCATCATCTACTGCTTCAGATCTATATTGGCCTTTGCCGAGAATGGAATGCGCTGCGGCGAAAACGCGATCCACGCCCTGACAGGCGCGCGCTAATGACTGCGGATCAATGAGGTCACCTTGCATTACCTCTACACCCGCCTCCTTCAAGTCGTCCACTTTGGTGGGTGTTCGCACCAACAACCGCACCTGCTCACCCTTGGAAAGAAGTAGTTTCGTCACTTCGCGGCCCAGGAAACCGCTAGCACCAATAATAAGAATCATTCTCGCCTCCTTTGGCGTTTGGTTCAATGTGGTTGTGGGAAAGTTCCGAGCTGTTGGAACAGGGATAATGCGTCGAACACATCCCAATGCTCTGCGAGCTTGCCCTTTCGCAGCAGATGAATATCAATGCCTGAAACGATGGCGGATTTGCCCGTAGCGGGGATTCCCATGAACGGTCCATGGTGCACGTTGTGATTAGTCCACCGCACCACAACCTTGTCGCCCTCAGCAATGATGTCCTCGAGTGTAAAGTTCATGGTAAAGGCCGTCTGTAAAATTTCAACCCGCTGCTGAAAGCCTTTCAGGCCTTGCTCCTGGCCAGGAAAAGGATTATGCTCAACATAGTCTTCCACCGCGATTTCATTGAGCACATCCCGTTTCCCTCGGTTATGAACTTCCTCGTAATACCGTCGAACCGTAGCTTTATTTGTTTCTGTTGACATGTGTTTTCTCTTTTCATCTTCTTGTAAAATGCTCGTACTTACATGCTTAGCATAGTCTAGGACGATGCTCAAGTCCACGAACAAACTCGTACATTTATCGTACAAACCTTATATTGACGCAGCAGCATGTTCTGGTCATGATCGAAATACTGATCCTATATCATAGAGGTTGAAATGGCACGAGATGAAGAAACCTTTGGCCATCTGCTTAAGCACTATCGGCGGTCGGCACGCCTGACACAGGAAACTCTAGCGGAGCGCGTAGGTTACAGCCCAAACTATATCAGCATGTTGGAACGGGGTGTCCGTTGGCCCGCGCCTGCCACAGTGGACGCGTTCGCACAGACTTTAGGGCTGACTTCTGCCGATCGAACGATACTGGATGCAGCCGCGCGGGGAGGGAGTATGCAGATACCCATTGAGTCTCACCTTCCAGTTGTCCCCGGCCGCTTGATTGGGAGGGAACAGGATCTGGCCATGGTCATTTCCCTATTGCGACAGCCGGACGTGCGCCTAGTGACTCTCATTGGTCCAGGTGGAGTTGGGAAGACTCGCCTGGGAGAGAAAATCGCTGCCACTTTGAGCCATGATTTTTCCAATGGGGTGCTATTCGTTGACTTGGCACCGGTCAATGATTCTGAGCGAGTCCCTTATGTAATTGCTCAGGCACTCGAGTTGAGAGAGGCGGGCGGCGAACTCATCCGTGACCGATTGCTTGGATACTTGCGCAAGAAAGAGATATTGTTGCTGCTCGATACTATGGAGCGAGTCTTGGATGCGGCACCATTTATCTCTGAACTTCTGGCCGAATGCTCACACCTAAAGGTGTTGGGGACTAGCCGTGCGCCGCTTCGGTTGAGAGAAGAGCAGGAGTTCCAAGTCCAACCTCTGACTTTTCCCTCATCTACCAAACTATCATCCACTGATGACCTGCTCCAGTATTCAGCAGTGGCTCTCTTTGTCCAGCGTACAAGATTGGTGAAACCTGATTTCCAAAACGACGACATTTCGTTGAAGATCATTGCCGAGATCTGTCGACGTCTGGATGGTCTGCCATTGGCGATCGAGCTTGCTGCGGCGCGTGTCAAACACCTTTCCCTTTCAGAGCTTAGTGACCAATCGCTACATCGGATGCGAATCCTAAAGGGGGGCCCACGTGATGCCCCAGAGCGACAGCAAGAAATGTGGGATACGATTGCCTGGAGTTACGAACTCCTTAACCCTACTGAACAGGGCATCTTTCGACAGTTGTCGGTCTTCGTGGGGAGCTGGAGTTTGCAGGCAGCACAGTTCATGTGCAGCGCGGACGTGGAGTATCCTAATCTGCTGGATGCTCTTCGCGTTCTAGTAGACAACAGTCTCGTGATTTTGTCTGAGGCTCGTTATCGAATGCTTGACACGATTCGTGAATTTGCTCAGGAACAACTAACTCTGTCAGGCGAAGCGCAAGCAATTCAACAACGCCATGCCGATTATTATCTACATTTCGCCCAGCAGGCCGCACCAGCTCTCGAAGCCGGAGAGTTAAGTGACTGGCATCGGCTATTGGGAATTGAGGAAGATAACCTGCGAGCCGCCCTCCATTGGCTTATGGAGAATGATGAGGCCGAGTCAGCATTACGCCTCGCTGGTTCCATCTGGCGCTATTGGCAACGACAAGGTAATTTGGGCGAGGGACGCTATTGGTTAGAAGAAGGACTAACAAAGGGTACGGATATATCCAAAGAGGTAAGGGCAAATGCACTTTGGGGAGCCATATGGCTCGCCTATCATCAAGGAGATTATGTTCGAGCAAGCGAAGAAAGTAGTGAATATCTTATTTTAGCGCGCGAGACGGACGATGCTTTAGCATTGCGGAACGCGCTTACAGGGCTTGGAGTGACCGCCGTTGCATTGGGACGCTATGACGAAGGATTGGCATTTTTGCGTGAAAGTCTCGACATCTGCCGAGGGATCGGCAAAAACTGGCACCTAGGCACCTCTTTATTGAATCTGGGCCGCACAGTCATGCATCTAGGAGACAATCGAGAAGCTGTACTCCTGCTGGAAGAGGCATTGGCAGTTTATCTTGAACTGGGAAATAAGGCCTTCGTGGCAAGAACAGAAGGGTACTTAGGTTATGCCGCGCTGTTGAGAAGTGATTATGAGCTTGCCGAGAACTATTTTCGACAGAGCTTGCACAAGTTTTCGGATTTGAATGAGAAGATGGGCATCGCTGAATGTTTTGATGGCTTGGCCTCCGTATTTGCAGTGACTAATCGGGTCGAGGGGGCTGCCCGTCTTGCTGCCGCGGCTGGAGTTATCCGAGATTTGATTGCCGCACAATCTCTGCCACTGGATCGCGATACTCTTCAATCGTATGTGCAACAGGCACGCGAGCGCACCATCCCGGAGGCTTGGGCCGCTGCATGGGAGGATGGATATAAAATGACTACAAAGGAGGCGATAGCTCTTGCCCTAGAATCACCCGGAGGGTGATTATGAAAATGAAAATTCAGATGACTTATGAGCTGGTGTAGAAGTAATAAAAATGCAGCTTCTCTTTTTGAGGAGCTGCAAAATTTATTTTAATGAGCTGGTTACCGTAGTTAACTTGCCATCACAGGCCTAAACTTATACCCGTATACGATCACGCCGCGCTCGTCGCCGTCGTTCCGCATCTTGCGTGTGACCATCTCGACCGGCATTCCGATTTTCACAGGCGCATTGTCAAGGTCGGTAAGCTGGGCCGTGATCATGGGGCCTTCTTTCAGCTTCACCAACGCGACGGTGTACGGCGCGTTCGCGTCATACCCGCTCGGGGCTTCGTAAATCGTCGTGTACGAATAGACTTCACCCTTCCCGCTGAATGTATACAGGTCCTTTGCCTCTTTCCCGCAGTTCGGGCAGATGTCGCGAGGCGGAAAAATTTTATAGTCACAATGAGGGCATACCTCGCCTACAAGCGAGTATCTTTGTTGTTTTAGTCTCCAATGTCTCGGTATTTCCATTCT
>JBGQIO010000108.1:0-11565 GCA_041498515.1 Anaerolineae bacterium | reverse complement strand
GCTGGATAAGCCAAACCCCGCTCTTTGGGAATAATTATGCTGGCTTCTTAAGGCACGATGGAAATACGATCTGTGGATTGAATATCCCCTAGCAGTTCGTCAGCGTTGTATTCCGTGGTATTTCCTCGAACCCTGCACCTTGCTCCGCTCGGCATGGGTCGGAGTTTACCCCGCAGAGTCGAAGATGCCAAGCGTTCTTCTTGACGCGAAGATGCCGAGCGTTATTCTCGGCGCGAAGATGCCAAGTGTTCTCGAAATTTAGGGATAAATCAGTCTACAAAATCAATAGTTTCTCAGCGTGCCGCAGAGCCGCCTCGAGCGGCAACCGCAAGTCTCTGGGACACAAGTCCCAGGGGCACCCGATCTGCACCCGATAAGGAAAGGCGACTCAACGATGAGCGGCGGCGTCAGAGCGTGCCACAGTCGAGGCGGGGGTCCGAGCGGGAACTCTGATCGAATGCTAGCGAGCCGTGGTCTACCACAAGAAGCCCACGCTCCGCTTGCCCAGGATCTTGTCGTCGAATATCAGGGTGACCGAGGTGACGAACCGGCCCTCTTATGGACAAATTTTAGGTTGTGTCTAATACTCCAAAAGGTTTACGGAAATTCCGGATAAACAAGTAGAATTTCTGCCTCCTTCAGATCCTTAATTTCCCTTTTTGTGTTTTTTATTCGATCCAACGGAAGGATTCATGCCGCCCCGATTGAGAGAAGCCCCATTGTCTTTCAACAATGACTGCACCAACGGTCGTTCACTGGAGCGTATATTGGAAGAACCGCTGATATCGGCATTGGAAAACGGTCTAGATTTTTTCGGCTTGCGTTTACTTACACCTTTGCGTCCCATTTTTTCTCCTTATTTTTTAAAAAATCTTCGAGTTACGGACTGATCATGTGATCAGGCCTCCGCCAGGATGAGCTTTACTCATCTAGCTATTAGGCATTCTTGTCAAACAATCGTTTAATGTGCTTGCTCCTCTTCTGATCGGCGTTGTACTCTGCCACTTGTTTATTAAATTTCTCTGCTTCAATAATAACAACATCCAGTGAGTCTTGAACAGAGTGATGCAGGGCGGCATCGTCCCTAAGTTTAATATCGTCAAAGACCTTCAAGAAGGCCCCGACGCCTCGGTGGACAAGCGTCTGATCATCGACAATATCAACAGCGATCAGCGGTGCAACTGGTACTCGCGGTCCTATCACTTCAGAAACCGGCTTATCGCCATAGACGACGCGGACAAGAAGTCTATCGCCATCCAGGACGGGGATGTCTATATGCGTAGGCAACAAGTCAATCTGGCCCCGGTCCAGAATGAAGGCGTAGCGGAGCCCATCGGTATTACATGACACTATTTGCAAGTGCAGATCATTCGCCAGGTCATGCAATAAGCGGGGATCGAAATAGTCGCGGAACGGGGTGGCGGTGTGTGTGGCTATATATCTGGTGTTTAACACGGCAAACAACACTACCATTCCCGAATCCGGGTCTTGCGTCAACCGCCAGCGATTAAACTTCGCTGGCAGGCCCCATTGTGACAATATGGTTGTGACGCGGGCTCGTACCTGCCTCGCTTTTTGATGAAAATGATTCGGGTCAACCATCTGAGTTATCATCTTTATCCTCTTCACGATTTAATAACTTACGCTTGATCTCATCCAGCCAGCCGCGCATCTGGTCGTCAGGCTGCGTAAGCCGATATCGACCATCTACAATATCGCTACCCGGTTCAAGGAACTTGTCTTGCGGCTCGCCTGGATCTACCGGCGCTTGCAGGTTCTCGATCGGTTCTTCGGTCATGCGTTGACGGTTTTGCTGTATCTTCAACCAACGCCAGAATCCCCAAAGGCACAGACCCGCGAATAAAACAATGAAGATCGGCAGACACCACATCCACAGGAAGGCAATCGGCCTCTGTCTTTGTTCCTCGCGCTGGCGTGACTGGTCGGTGTACCATTGCGTTGTAGCAACCGCAGATTCAGTTTGTGTAGCGATAAAGTTGGCGACAACCGTCTGAGTGCCAGCGGCAAATTGGTCTCTATTCTGTTGCTCCAGCGTTGATTCCAAATTAAACTGCGCCTGGGTTAGTCGTATTGCATCCTGGGCCAGTGCGGCGCTCTGGGTTGAATTCGCTGCGTTTAATGTTGCCAGTCCATTGGCGCGGTTAATTTCACCGGTGGCTGCCACTTGAGCCTGAATTGCATTGGCGTTCTCTTTTACCTGGGTCAGCGCCACGCCCTGTGTCGAGTTTGCTGCGATGTCTGTTGCCTTTTGGTTGGCTTGAACAATGGCAGCGGTGGCCGACGCTTGAGCATTAAGGGCATTGGCCTCTATGTTAGCCTGAGTAAGTGCCGCCGCTTTCACAGTCCCTTGGGTACATCCCTGACAAGAGTCAGTCGCAACATTCGTTCCCGCCGGTAAGGCTAGAGAATTCTTAGTACCGGAGACAGACGGCGATGTTATCTGAGGTTGACAGGCGGCCAGCGTCAGCAACACCAAGACCAATGTCCAAATAGTGCCAATGCGCAAATCGCGGCGTGTAAAATTCATGTTAATTTTCCAATCCAGCTAGATGAGAAGCTGCCAGCCGCACTAGCGAGAACGCCAGATTGGATTGCAGGAACTTATACGGCATCTTTCAGCGCTTTGAGAAGCCTCACCTTGATGACCTTGCGAGCAGGTTTTGCCTTGTAGGTCATCGGTTCCTTGGTGAATGGGTTGACGCCTTCGTGCTGGCGCGTGGCAGGTCTGTCAACGACATTCAATCTAAGCAGGCCAGGGATGAGAACTTCGCCCGGTCCTCCTTGGCCGAGTTGTTGGGCCACTATCGCGTTGATCGTATTCAGCGCGGACGTCGCTTGCTTCTTATCGAGGCCACTTTTCTCGGCCAGGGTAGTTACAAACTGGGACTTGCTCATTCTTTTATTAGGCATTTCATATTCCTTTCGTTTATTCCCTGTCTTTTGACTTTAAAAGACGGTTCACGTCCTGCGGGTTTGCGAAATTCCCTTCATTATTGCAGCAGTTTTTTCTGCCTGGGCCACATCATTAGAAACCCCCAAATCTCGAGTTGTGTATGATGAGGCCGCTTGTCTGGGCGCCTCTCCTATATTCAACAAAGTGCGGATTTAAGCGATCCCCAACACGTGCAATATGACGAGTATGACGACGATAACGATCAGAATATGGATCCAACCGCCTGTTTGCGGAAAGCTTGGACTTATGTTACGACCGAAAAAGCCAAGCAGCCACAAAATTACGAGAACCACGATGATAGTCCACAACATGAGATTTCTCCTTTTGAGCGAATCGCTAAGTATGATGATTAGGGATGGTGGATTGAATGATTTCCACCAGTTGCAAAGTCCGTAACTGACAGACCCTTGGACCTACATAAGGTCTGAATCAATGCTACAACAAACCCTCCTCTGACGCATCGTTCGCCCGGGGAGTGTTAATCTCCGCCAGTTGGGGGAGGCCGCTTCAAAAGTGAAGGACAAGCCAATAGCGATCCACCATCATAGCTAGAATCCCCCAGACTGATCCAAGCACTAACCCTGCCATGACATCTCTTGGATAGTGCGCGCCGACGTAAATCCGCGTAAAGCCGACCAGAACAGCGACTGCATACAGGGCGATGGATTCTCCCATACCTAACTGGAAACGGTGAATGAAGAGGGTCATCAGGAAAAATATTTGGGTTGTATGACCACTGGGAAAGGAATCACCTTTTTCACGCCAGCCGATGACGCGTGTCTTAGCTAGGGTTAGAAATGGACGATCCCGATCGGATAACACTTTGATAGTTTCAACCAATAACCAAAGCGTGAGTGTGCCAAAGATGATCTCTGCGGCTAGGCGGCGATAGTTCAGAATAAATAGAAGGAATGCCGCGATAAATGCGGTCAGCATATTGCCAAGCTGTGTTGCGAGCCACATAAAGCGATCCAGCCATCTGGGATAGCCCCGCATGTTAAAGACTGTAAAAGCCCAGGCGTCCAGGCGTTGACCGGCAGACCAGATCAGGGACAAGGTAACCAGGGCAAAAAGGAAAAGCAAAAGCAGCAGTCCTCGTTGGACATTAAGAGCCGATGATAGCGAAGCGCGTGCCCCTACCGGCAGCCAGATGAGGAACAATGCCAATCCTATCAAGAGGACTGCCAGGAAAATGGGTCGTCGATTAGCAGACCAAAAAGAAGCCGCATGTGACGGCGGCGGCAAGGGCGTCTGTTCAGAACCGCTAACCAATAACTGCCGCCTTTGTATCCCTGACATCCGATGTGGCCAGGTGACCCGTAAGCGCTGTGCCGGTCATAACTGTCAGGGCGCGTGGATGGATATGTACAGATAATGAACCTTCACCCAGCAGGATCCCATCGGCAAGCACCGGCATGCGCGGAATCGAACGGATCTTTACATGTTTGGCGCGGTAGTGAAGGATACCGATATCTTCAACAACTCCAATTTGAGACAGCATGGCATATGAAATCATATTCAGTTTGCTGATATCCGAAAAAGTGAATACATCCAAACGGCCGTCCCGGAAGGATACATTCGGGGAAATCTGGAAGTGCGGTCCGAGAAAGGGCATGTTCGTGATCAATAGCATATGCGCTGTCGCGCCGAGATGTTTGTGACCGTCCAGAATGATGCGCAGCCGGGAGGGTGTCGCGGAGATAAGTGTTGATAACAATCCCCCGATCATGGTTAGATCGCCGTGCTGGATATCATCAGCTTGGGGATATATATCCGACAGGAGACCCAGCGCGGCAACTTCCAGAAACCAGTGACGCGAATGTCCGCAGTGGACTCGTCCTACATCGATCTTCAACCGGCGTCCCTTGCGCAGGAGGGCGACAGAACTCGCAATATCCCCAGTGATCCCCAGGTTAAAAGCGACATTATTTCGTGTGCCGATGGGGATGATGCCGAGGGTCGCGTCCCTTCCGACCATGGCCCCCACGACACTATCGATCGTTCCATCGCCGCCCGCCACTACGATCAGTTTGATCCCCGTCTTAATTGCGTCACGTACAACGGTTTCAAGTTGGCTGTCCGGCCGCACGGTATATACCTCAGGCAAAATATGCTGGTCCTGCATCTCTGAAAGGATACTGGCAAGCTGCTGAGGTGATTCTTCCGGCCGGCCGGAGCCTGCATTAAAGATCAGTTTCGCCCGGAGCGGGCGGCCGTAGACTGATTTGAATTTGCCTGATATTGACAACTGAATATCAATTCCTGATCGTACGCATGTGAGCAATAGCCGGGTTTAACCGGTCGCTTGGATTGCCGCATCCAATCATTTGCCCACCATCCTCCTCCCAGCGCAGGATATTTCTAAGGTCGAATTTGGTTCCTTCTAAATCGGCAATTACCAATTCAAGGACTTTGTCTGGGTCCTTGCCATGAATTCGTTGCGTGAAACCATAAGGCATTTCGTCATCCGACGATTTATTTTTCATTGCTATCCACCGAGGCTGTCATTTGCGAGGAGTTGTTCCCTAAGCAACTGATCTTCGATCGAAACCCCAAAAGGAGACCGATAAAGCTGTTGTACAATTTGATCATCCACATTCTGGTATTCAATAGGAAATAGTACATCCTCACTACAATAAGGATAAGGGGGCACCCAATCCACAGATGGGGTTTTAAACGAAGCAGGATCGAAATCCATATACCGGTTTCTCTCCTCGATGCTGATAGTTAGAAACCCTGAGACCTTGGTCAGATAACGGACTAGATCCATGGAAAGAACAATAACTCTTTCTGAAGACCGGGCTTCACTATTGTTCAGGGATGTGAGCTCTTGCCGCTGGTCCGCAAATCGTCCCCTGACGGTCATGGCAACCACTCGCCGATTATCCGGGTTAATGATGACCTGCTTGACGAGGCCCGAGATCCCATTAAGAAAAAAGATCTCCTCACCGATGGAGGGTTGTAAAAATGGCTGGTCTAGCAAATCCAAATCACTCCCCCGCATACGCACACTATTAATTACGCCGCGGACATTCGGATTGCTGGCGGCGCATTTTTCTGCCAGCACGACTACCTTTGCTTCGCCAACGGTCCCGCTTAGCAATACCACCCCATGGGAAACGCCTGTAAAGAATTTGCAGTCATAGGTGTGTTCAAGGGATCCCAACGCCTTAGACACTTCCGCCAGGAGCCTATCATCCGGGATCAGATAGTTATTAACGCCCAGCAGGCCAGGGATGGCTTGAATTGCCCTTTCAGCCCGGTGCTGGTTTGTCAAACTGCTTACGTGACCATACAGGTGTACGATCCCGCCTCTTACTCGGACTTCTATATTGTCATAGTCGGTGGCTCTGAAGGCAGCGTCTTTCCAAAGCGCGTTATCAACTTCATGAGCTAAAGCCGCATCTTCTTTGGTATTTTCAATTTGACCCTTCTGGTCTGGTGCAATAAATGGGTTTGAATCTCTGCACCTTGATAGCTTATCGGGATTGGTTCGTGGAATTTGTTCGGGAAACATATATACACCTCTCATTTAATTGGCCGGGATAACTTGAATTAAATAACTGTTAAGACATCGTCCCTTTACTGAAAGCAGCGACGGTTGTCAGAAGAATAATAGCAAAAGTGGGATGAATACAGAATTTCATAATAATCAGGACAGAAATAAGGACGGGTTGCATATAGATGAAATCGCCGGTGCTGAAAATGCCGGGAACGATTGACCGACCGAGGAAACTAAGCAACTATTGCGCCCTCAATATCGGGATAATTCACACACGGAAACCCGCCTTTGAATAATCTTGGTGTTACCCGGTCGAATTTTCCGAGGACATTTTTAACCTACTGATCCAGCTTTAAACTTCGTTTAAAGGATAAAAGAGACAAACTCGATAAGGAGCACAGCCTCCTAGGGGGAGACTATGCTCCTGAAAGAGATTGTGGTTAGCGGTTGATAAGGAACAAAACACCGGCAATTATGCCGCAGATCCCCGCGATCACTGCTAGGGGAAGACCTCCGAGGCTTATACCTACTAGGATTAGGCCATCCAGGATCAAGAAAACGCCCAGCAGAATCCATTTGATTTTTTCCATGTTCATTTTAATTTCTCCTATGAGTTAATCCTAAACGGAATTACTTTCTTTCTACAGAGATCGTGGTATCTTGTCACGTATCAGCTTGATTTTTCTCCTTTCAGAGGGTTGAAATATGCCCTTATCACAATCCTAGGAACTTTGAATCCCTTTTTTTCCCGCCTGTGCGGCATTAGATACTCGGTCTAATTGCTCAACCACCAGCGCTTGACCGTGTTGCAATAATTCTTTGGCCTTCTGGCGTCCACCCATGGTGATTTTGTTCCTATCCAATCGTACTTGCGCCATGGCATCTTCCATAATTTCGGTGGTTCGATCGCGCAGTTCGATGCCTTTTTCCTGGATTTGCATTCTGGTCTCTTCTCCAGATTGCGGTGCCAGCAGCAACATCGCAGCAGCGCCGGCCAGGCAGCCGATCAGAAGGCCGGCTAAAACGCCTAAAATATTATTAGTGTGATATTCGGGTTCTTGATTCTTATTTACCATTATGTATTCTCCTTATCGTATGAGTATGGTGTTTTTATTACGGTCGTCTTGATAAATACGCGGGCCAAAACACCAGACTAAGTTACTTGGTGCGTTAACCATCCAGATAAATACCGGCATCCCTTTTATCCTCTTCCGTCAACTTGATGAGACCACCCAGCCAATTTAGAATGCGATCAAAAATCTGCAGGCTGGCTAAAAAGCCGTTCGGTCCCTGCGTGTCGGACCCTTGTTGACGGAATGAATGATCCATTCTCGCCTCACCTATTTATGGAGTGGTATGGTGCTCGCTGGTCGTGGTTTGAGTGGTGCCCACCACAGGCCCACGTGGGCGGTAAAAGATCAACCAGACGGTTCTTTCCACTGCCCACGCGATCAGGGCATAGATCAGCATTGCGAACATGGAAGAGAGTTCAAGCACCATATTTCCTGCGGTTGGCGAGCCGATCAAACCTGTAAAGGGGAACAAGAACAGGTAGGTAAACCCGTAGATCAGGGCAACGATCGGGCTGTCCGGATTGGCTCCGATCAGTTTCAATCCTATGCGAAGCGCAATGAAGACTTCGAGGATGCCCAATAACAACCAGATCAATTGGGTAACTTTAAAACTAAAGATGCGCTGCTCGCGTTCGGGTTCTCGTTGTGAGGAGGTTACTTCAGTAATTCTGCTTTCGTTTGACATTTTTATCTTTCTTTCTTTTTTGAGCAGGGTCCAGATCGAATAATAAGGGGATCCGTCTCACTAAGCCTTTTAAGCCGGTCATTCAGCACAACTCTGTGAAAGGGTTGCCGTATCGCGTCCGGCTTAGGGTTTCATTTTCGATATACAGGTGAGCAAAACCTTTAGTTAAGTTCGCATTCCTCCTCTGCGGAAGAGGTTGAGCACTGCGAGCAGGATGACTGCGCCCAGCAGTGTGACCAGCATGGTTGGAACTGTGAACGCATCGTTGATCGTCCCGACGTGAAAGATGGGGCTGAGGAAGTAACCGGCCAGGAATGCGCCCACGACAGCCACAACGATATTGATTAGCAGGTTCGAGCGGTCATGCATAACTTCAGTTGCCACCCAGCCAATTTAGAATGCGATCAAAAATCTGCAGGCTGGCTAAAAAGCCGCTCGGTCCCTGTGTGTCGGACTCTTGCCGGTGGAAGGAATGATCCATTCTTGCCTCTTATGTTTATGGAGTCGTATGGCTCTCGATTGTCGTTGTTTGAGTGGTGCCCATTGGAGGCCCATGCGTGCGGAAAAAGATCAACCAGACTGTTCTTTCCACAACCCACGCAATCAGACCGAAGAACAATACGGAGAACATCGAAGAGAGTTCAAGCACTATGCTGCCTGACGTCGGTGAGCCGATCAATCCGGTAAAGGGGAAGAGGACCAGGTAGGTAAACCTATAGATTAGGGCAAATATCGGGCTTTCCGGATTGGCTCCTATCAACGTCAGTCCGATGCGAAGCGCAATGAGAACCTCGAGAGTGCCGAACAACAGCCAGATCAGCTGAGTGGCTTTATTAATAGTAAAGATACGCTGCTCGCGTTCTGGTTCTCGTTGGGAGGAGGTTATTTCTGTCATTCTTTTTTTAGGCATTATGATCCTTCATTCCTTTGTGAATATGACCCCAATTCAATATTAAAGAGAGCATCCTCGATAAGGTGTAAAAGCCGGTTGTTCCGCATAGCTCTGGTACATGGTTGCGGCGGAGCAACCGGCCTCGTTGTAAATGTGAAAACCTTCGATATTAAAGTAAACCTAAACCGTTAGTTTGTTCGCATCCCTCGATTGCGGAAGAGATTGACAACCGCCAGCAGGATGATGGCACCCAGCAGGGTGACCAGCATGGTTGGAACTGTGAAAGCACTGTTGATCGTCCCGACGTGAAAGATGGGACTGAGGAAGTAACCACCCAGGAATGCACCCGCGACGGCTACAATGATATTCATGAGCAGGTTCGAACTGTCATGCATGAGTTGGGTTGCCACCCAGCCGATCACTGCTGCAACAACTAGATAGATTATTAGGTTCATTTGGTACTCTCCTTTTTAAAAGTTTGCATTTCACGAATAATCCGCGTCTGCAAGTTGATTTACTTACTCTTTTGATTACTGGGCGAAGTTTTTGTTTCTCTAACTCACGCGGCCGGTATATTATTTTCCGTTTCCACGGCCTCATGCTCCTCTATACGTTTATTGATCTCCTCTTTGGCATATTGCTTGGTGTAACCGTATTTCACCTGGAGCAGAACAACATATTTATCGAGCTTGACGGCCGCTTTATCCACCCTGCTCAAGTCAAGGTCGTTGATCAGGCTCCACCATTCTTTGGATTTTCCACGGATCTGCTTCCACTTGCCCTCGAAGATAGTCTTGTTCATACTGCGAATCTCCTGATATTTTTAGAAAGCTGTCCCAGTTTGCGCCGGCGCTCGGGGCAGCATTATGCACCGGTTTTTCATGTCCTTCTATCTGCTAGGTGGCGTCATATAATGGGAACGCTTAAGGCGACGGTTCGCAAATGTTCGGCCACACGCTCAGGCGTTTCACTTTTACTGATAAACGCATCGGCACCGGCGGAGAGTGCGGCTTGCTGACGGGCGTCCAGATGGCTGATGAGGACAATGACCAGCGCAGCCGGGCAGGCCTTTCGGAGTTCTTCGAGCGCCGCGCCAGGAGCGCTGGGGAGTAAATCCCAATCCACCAACAACATATCTGTGCGGCTGATGGGTGCCTGTGCCAATGTGGTCGACCAGTCGGCGGCTTCACCGGCGATCTCCAGGTTCAGATCTAAAAGAACCAGACGCAAAGCTGAACGTTCCTCGGGTAGGGCATCGGCTAGATACACGCGGGTCATGCACTCATACTACATTAGAACCTCCCCGGCCGCATCCATCGGCTGGGGAGTATTCTTCTCCGTCACTTGGGGGAGGCAGGGTGGTGGCATTCCAAGCCAGCTTGTCCATTCATTTCTATTACTTTTCTGGAGCTACTGTCTCTGCTTTGAGCAGTTCATCGAACAGAGACCGGTAATTAATCAATGCCCGCCTTAAATCTTCAGTGCCTGCATGGTGATGCTCATTTCTGATCGCAGTCTCCCGCGCGGCCCGGTAATTCGCCACAAAATCAGGATAATTGACCGAGATATCGTCCGCTCGTTGCTCAAAATCAGATACCGGATAGTCACGAAGCTGCATGACCTCCATGATCAGGTGGTCGGCTTCTACGGTCGCCTGTCCTGGTTGATCGACAAATTTGGCCTGGACAGCAGTCCAATCAGCCAGATAACGCTCCCGCTCGCTAACGGAAAGTGGGCGAATATCCAAAGAATCAACATGCTTTTGTCGTCCATTCAGTTCTGTTTGTGCTTCCTTCTCGTTACCCATGGTCTGCACTGTGCGATCATACTCGGGTCCGTATTGATCATGGAACCGCGCCGAACGTCTACGGCGGGCAAAAATTGGTCCCATTATTGTGCCAATGATTACCAATATCAGAACAACAGCGATGATAATATATGTGGTATTCATCAGAAATCTCCTTTTTTAAGTTTGAAAATACGAATGGAAAAACTGTTCACCTGTTTACAGCTTTTATTTACACGCACGGCGTGGTTATCGGCGTCTCGAACCAAAGATTGTTCCCAGAATGACAAACAGGATGGTCACTCCGATCAAGAAACCGAGGTTATACTGGCTCCCGTTGTTGTGCACTTCGTATATCTGCACATCTTTGTTGAGGAATGAGATCACCATGGTCACCGGGGAAATGATCCCGTGCCAGATTCCCAGCAAGATACCGGCGGCATTCCCGTGCGGATCGGCTGTATTGACCATTGGGTTCGGGCCGGGGGCATAGATTTGTATGCTTATGCCGGGCACGTTGATTTGACCATTGGGAGCGGGCGTTCCGGCTTTTGTGTTCGGGGCGGGTGTATTGATTTGTACAACGGTGCTGGAAGCACAGGCCGTGACTATCACAAGCATTACGGCGATTAAAACTAAAAGGAATAGTTTCT
>JBGQIO010000107.1:0-11672 GCA_041498515.1 Anaerolineae bacterium | reverse complement strand
GTTCGCGGGGGCATTTTATTTAACGATTGCAAGTCGCTCGCGTTCACGACAATCGAGTTATACTGTTCTTGGTATATATTTCTAATCAGGATTTTCCCTTCCGTTTAATTTCTTTGACGTCACCCTCGTCCAATTTAAATTATTATGGTGATCGAAGGGGCCAGGGTTCAAAAGTGGATGTGGAGGTTCTGATATCCCTTTCACCTCAATCACAGTTCACAAAACAGCGGATTCCTTGCGGGCAGCGCGGCTAAACTTGGAAAAAAAACACTTGCACAATGATATATAAAGGAACGAAAATTAGCAGTAAACTTTAACAGGGAATCCGACCCATGACCGAACTTCCAAAACCTTCTTCTCCGCACTGGGGCGCAACTACAAAACTGGTCGTTGCATTGACGGTGGTCGCGATCGCGGCAGGTCTATTCGTCCAATTTCATGTAATCCTCGGCCCCTTGCTCATGGCCTTCGTGCTGGCCTATTTGTTATATCCCATAGCCAGTGTCCTACAAAGGATCATACACCTTTCCTGGCAATTAACGGTTGGCTTGATTTATCTGTTCCTGATGGTATTCTTGCTAGGGATGTTGACCCTCGGGGGGGTGGGGCTTGTGCAGCAAATCGAGAGTCTTATAACCGTCGTCGAAGCGAATTTGGCTTCCCTGCCCGATATCATCCAGAATTTGTCCGGGCTGGTTTACCAATTCGGACCATTACATATCGACTTCCGCCAGTTTGATCTGAATCAATTAAGCAATCAAATTCTGGGTTTGCTCCAACCCGTGCTGGGACGTACTGGAGAGCTGCTCAGTACGATTGCCAGTGGCGCCGCTCAATTCCTTGGCTGGGCGCTTTTTGTCTTGCTCCTCTCCTACTTCGTGTTAGCTGAAAGCGGCGGTTTAAGAGGTCGCATAGTCTGGTTAGATGTTCCCGGTTACACCGATGATATCCGCCGTTTGGGGGCTGAATTGAGCCGTATCTGGAATGCCTTTCTGCGAGGGCAGATGATTGTTTTCTTTTTAACTGCCATTTCTTACACAATTGTTTTTAGCATTTTAGGGGTTAGTTATGCGATCGGGATTGCTTTACTGGCAGGACTCGCCAAGTTTGTACCTTATGTTGGTGCCTTTATAGTTTGGACAACCCTGGCCCTCATCGCATATTTTCAGCCAGGCACCATATTTGGATTGACGCCTCTTGCTTACGCCATTCTCGCAGTTGCACTGGCGGTCTTAATTGACGAGACCTTTGATAACGTTATCACGCCTCGGATCATCGCACAGGCTTTGCGGGTCCATCCTGCCGGTGTGCTGGTTGCGGCTATTATTGCGGCGAATCTGCTCGGTTTGCTGGGGGTGGTTGTGGCCGCGCCGATCCTGGCGACGGTTGCCCTTCTCTGGCGTTATACGATGCGAAAAATGCTTGACCTTGACCCATGGCCAGAGAGCGATGCGCAGCCGCCTTCTCCTCCCGCCTCCCAAATCTTCAACCGTTTTCGCAAATTCTGGGTTGACTTCCGCGGACGCTTAACGAAAACAGTTTGATGCCCAGATTTGACTACTGTCCGATTAAATACGAAGGAGAATCTTATGCCTGACAATCATACCGAACCTCACACTGAGACTCTCGCTGAGACCGAGAATTACCTGGTTTGGAAAGCCGAGGAACCCGACGGCGAAACGACTTATCATGTTGAACTTAACAATGTCACCATTCACTTCTTTCGGGAGGAATGGGAAGAGTTCCAGGAGCTCGCCCGCCTCCTTAAATAAATGAAATCCGCATTAGAGACTTTGCCTGGAGCGGGTTCCATTACGGAGGTGCCAGGCATCGAAGTCGGCCACGCCCAGGATGATGCCGCACTGACCGGCTGCACAGTGATCCTTTGCCGCAACAGCGCAGTCGCAGGCGTGGACGTACGCGGCAGCGCTCCCGGTACGAGGGAAACGGATTTGCTCAATCCCATCAACCTGGTTAAGAGAGTTCACGCTGTTTTACTGGCGGGAGGTTCGGCTTATGGACTCGATGCAGCCAGTGGTGTGATGCACTATCTTGAGGAACGAAAGATCGGGTTCAATACTGGCGTAGCCAAAATCCCGATTGTGCCAGCCGCGATCCTGTTTGACTTGGCGATAGGAAATAAAAATGTCCGCCCAAACGCGGAGATGGGTTATAAAGCCTGTCTGGCCGCCTCGAACGCCGCCTTTGCGGAAGGAAATGTGGGAGCCGGTGCCGGCGCTTCGGTAGGGAAGATGTTCGGGATGGCGCTAGCTATGAAGTCCGGATTGGGAAGCGCGAGCATCCATGTAAGCGGACTGGTTGTCGGTGCGATAGTGGCTGTGAACGCATTTGGCGATGTCATTGATCCAGTAAACGGGGAGATCGTCGCCGGTCTTCGTTCCGGAAAAGTCGGACCGGTGCGTGTAGGTAGTAAAGAATATTTTGCCGACACTTCTGAAATGCTCAAAAAGCCACTCGGACGGATGGTACTCGGATTTGCCACACGAAGCAATACCGTGATCGGCGCGGTCGCCACCAATGCTCAGCTCACTAAAGCCGAAGCGACTAAAGTCGCGCAGATGGCGCACGATGGTCTAGCGCGCGCCATCCGCCCCGCGCACACGATGCTGGACGGCGATACCTTCTTTGCCTTATCCACCGGAAACAAAAAAGCCGATGTAACCTCTATTGGCACCTTCGCAGCTGAAGCGATGACTCAGGCGATCCTGCGAGCAGTGAAATTGGCCGCACCTGCAGGCGGATTACCCGGGTTAAGCAACTAATTATCAATTTTTAGGGAGAAGTAAAAGGATGGAATGCATATCGCAAGCCGTCCTTTTAGATTCGGGATTCATTACCGAACAATGCTCAATTACCCTGGTGATGTCTACCTTTTAACTCATCCCTTAAAAGAAGTGTCATGACCACACTAACCACGCTGATTACCAGTCCGCCGAGGAGAGCAGGCCAGAATCCACTAATCGCGATGTGAATGCCAACAATTTGGCCGATCTGTCCTGTAAGCCAGAATAGAAAAGTATTGATCAACAGAGTAAAAAGGCCGAGTGTTACGATGATCAGCGGGCAGGTTAACAGGGTCAGCAATGGCCGCAGTAAGGCGTTCACTAACCCCAAGATCAATGCCAGCCAGATCACACTCAACCAACCGCTTTCAAGTGAAATCCCGGGCACGAACCGGATAGCAAGAAAGATGGCCACGGTATTGATCGCCCAGCGCAAAACGAATCTAGTCATTGTATTTTCTCCTTAAGAGGAAATACGAAAAATGAATTAAGAGGTTGCGCCGGCTTGCATCCAGATCAATGTACGAAACGCTTCGAACCCTGTTGACGCAAAGGCGTCCACCATTTCACCCGCAGGATATTCGATCGTCAATCTTCGATAATGAATGAGATCGCGGCTGGCCGCTTCCAACGCATACCTCAGGCCGACCGCGCCTCCGTTGTTATTGGCAGCCACCCATAGTGTATTGGGAGCGCGCGTTGTCGGCATCCAGCTGACCGTTGCGAGTAATTTCCCATCTTTTACTGCGGCCCATTGCCGGACGTCAAATTCGATAAAAGCGCGATACAGCCAGTGCCATAAACCCGGAGCGAGTGCCTCCCAATCCCAATGGGCATACCAACTCAATTCATCAGGATGTGCCCGCCTTAGCCATTCACGTTGGAGCGCCCAGTCGCGCGAATTGGGCTGCATGGAAGTTACACGGATGGAAGGGTCATCCTGCGACAGGAGCGAGGTTTGAAGGGACGATGTCCCGGAAGCACCAATTTTCGGGTGATAGGTTGTTCGACGAGCGCGTTCAACAAATCCAAGATCTTTATAAATATTAATGGCGGTTGGGTTGTCATCGCGAACCTGCAGCCAGAGGTCTTGAGCACCTTTTTGCTTTGCATAGGTCATAGCCTGCCTTGTCAGCGCACGTCCGATGCCGCGCCGGCGATGATCGGGGTGTGTGGCAACATTGGCGATCATGGCAATTTTCCTGCCTTTGTAGGTTTGGTAAACCAGGCTGGCATTACCAACGATCCTGCCGTTTTCTTCCCACACGAACCCGGAAAGGGGCAAGGAAGTGCTGTCCACCACCTTGCCAGCCCAGCGCAGAAATTCATTGTTATGGCTGGCGCGGCGCATCTGTTGGAGATAAGACTGTCCCTCGTCGTCAATTGTAAGGGCAAAGCACAACTCGATCAGGTCGGCAACCTGAGGCAAGTCACGCAGGATGCTCAGTGGACGGATTGGGCCGGTTTCTGTACCCTGAGCCGGAACCGTGATGGAGGCCATTCGTGTATTATAGCCTTGATTATTCGCCCAAACTGAAAAAAACACCCGATAAGTGACAGTGCGCCAGGCCCGCGGGGAAAAATTTAATGGAACTCTAACGCGCTGCAGACTGTTTGCCAACGCGACTTTGTTATAATGCGCCTATTCACAGCAGGGGTGAAAACCACCCCTGCGGAGGCTTTTAACTATGATGCGATTTGACCGATTTACAGAACGTGCGCAAGAGGCCGCCCAACGTGCGGCAGAGATCATCCAGCGCTACGGCCATAATCAGATCGATACTGAACACATCCTTCTGGCGCTGATCGAACAGCCCGGCGGTGTGATCCCCCAGATCCTTGAGAAGATGAACGTCAGCCCCGATGCTCTTGTCGAGCGTCTAGACGCCACTCTGCGCTCCAGCCCGAAGGCCAATATTTTCGGGGGCGGGGCGGGGCAAATTTTCATTACCCCACGTGTAAAACGCATTATCGACCTCGCCAATGAGGAAGCCAACCGCCTCAAGGACGAGTATATATCAACCGAACACATCTTTTTAGCGATTTTGACCGAGCGCAACACACCTGCAGCCCGTATTCTCGAATCGGCCGGTCTCACCCGTGACCGGGTCTACGATGCCATCCAGGATTTGCGCGGCGGGCAGCGTGTGACCGATCCGCAGGCGGAGGCGCGCTACCGCACCCTCGAGAAATATTCGCGCGACCTCACACAACTGGCACGGGAAGGCAAGCTCGATCCGGTCATTGGACGTGATAACGAAATCCTGCGTTTGATCCAAATCCTTTCGCGACGCACAAAAAACAACCCGGTGTTGATCGGTGAAGCTGGCGTCGGTAAGACTGCCATTGTGGAAGGTTTGGCGCAGAAAATAGCTAGCAATGATGTGCCGGAAATCCTTTCCGGTAAACGCGTTGTGGCTCTTGACCTTGGTGCGATGATCGCGGGTTCTCGCTTCCGGGGTGAATTCGAGGAACGCCTAAAGGCCGTTATCGAGGAAGTTCAACGCGCCCAAGGCGAGGTCATCATGATGATCGATGAACTCCATACGGTGGTCGGCGCGGGAGCCGCGCAAGGTGCCATGGATGCCAGCAACATGCTTAAGCCAGCCCTGGCACGCGGCGAATTGCAAACCATCGGTGCGACAACTCTTGATGAATTCCATAAATACATTGAAAAGGACGCGGCACTCGAACGGCGCTTCGCGCCCATCTATGTTGAAGAACCAACGGTGGATGACACAATCAAAATGCTCCAGGGCTTGCGTGACCGCTATGAGGCGCACCACAAAGTCCGCTTTGCGGACGATGCGCTGGTAGCCGCGGCCCGTCTTGCCGACCGCTACGTCACTGACCGCCGCCTGCCTGACAAAGCCATTGATCTGATGGACGAGGCTGCCGCCAAGCTGCGTGTTGCCTTGTATTCCATGCCTCCTGATTTGAAAGAAATGAAAGCTGAACTCGACCGTTCGCAGGCAGAGGAAGATGCTGCCTCTAACGCTCGCGACTATCAGCGCGCAGCCGAAATAAAAGTGGAACGCCTGCGCAAAGAGGGGGAATATCGGGAGAAGCGAGATAAATGGGAATCAGAACACCAACTGGACGAAGTTGTGGATGTCAATGACATTGCATCCGTCGTCCACCAGTGGACGGGGATTCCGGTCAGTCAGATGATGGAGACCGAGGCTACCAAGCTCCTGCATATGGAGGAGCGCCTGCACGAACGCATCATCGGTCAGAATGAGGCCATTCACGCCATCTCAGATGCTATCCGCCGCGCTCGCTCCGGCTTGAAAGACCCTTCCCGGCCAATCGGTTCATTCATTTTTATCGGCCCGTCGGGCGTGGGCAAGACCGAGCTGGCCAAGGCTTTGGCCTGGTTCATGTTCGATGACGAGGAAGCGCTGGTGCGTGTGGACATGTCCGAGTACCGCGAACAGCATACCGTCAGCCGTTTGTTCGGCGCGCCGCCAGGATATGTGGGATATGAGGAAGGTGGTCAACTGACTGAGGCAGTCCGACGCCGGCCCTATCGCGTTATTTTGTTCGATGAGATTGAGAAAGCTCATCCGGAGGTCTGGAATGCGCTACTGCAAATATTGGACGATGGCCGCATGACCGACGGACAAGGCAATGTGGTTGACTTCCGTAACACGATCCTCATCATGACTTCAAATCTCGGCACAGAATACGTGAAGAGAAGCGGCAGCCTTGGTTTCCTCCAGCAAAATACGGATGATGATGAGCGCGAATCGCATGATAAGATCGAAAAAGCTCTCAAAGGCACATTCCGCCCCGAGTTCATCAACCGCGTCGATGAGATCATCATGTTCTCGCCGCTTTCCATCGAAGAAATGGAACAGATCGTTGTTCTTCAACTAAAAGAAGTACAGGATCGCCTGACCGAATATCACATCAATGTGGAACTGACTGAGGCGGCCCGCAAGTGGCTGGCCAAGGAAGGTTATGATTCGGCTTTTGGTGCACGGCCTTTGCGAAGAGCTATCCAAAAATATATCGAGAGTCCGCTCTCGGTGGAATTGCTCGGTGGTAAATACAAAGATGGCGCTACTGTTTTGGTTGACGTCGATGAAAAGAAGAATCAGATCGTTTTCCACACTGCCCAGGCAGTTAAGAAGACCAAACAGCCAGCGACCGCGTAACATCTAACAACGCCATTCCTCGTGGTTGGGACAACATTAGAACTGTTGTCCCAACTTTTTTTTCGCAATTACAGCTCGCTCGTCCGCGACCTATACGGATTTTATAAGGTAGAAAATTCACCCCGGCCGTACCGTCCGTTCAAATGCTGGAATTTCTACCTGTAACTCGAAAATACTAAGGCGGGATTTAGAGAATTCAAGTAATATCGGGGGATTATATTAGGTATACCTT
Organism: Anaerolineae bacterium; assembly: GCA_041498515.1. Lineage (GTDB taxonomy): Bacteria > Chloroflexota > Anaerolineae > Anaerolineales > Villigracilaceae > Fen-1038. Next base: position 4,476 of record JBGQIO010000107.1, on the reverse strand, counting down.
CATGGAACCGACTAAACCTAAATCATCCAACCGGCGACCGATCATTGCATTTGTCGTCATACTATGTTGTCTATGTGCTCTCGTACTGGCTCGCGGCGGAACAGCTTATTATTACATAACCAACAATATATATCCTACACCAGACGCGCCAAGCCATATGTATTATGGAAGCACCGAACTCCCGCCTGTCTCTGTAACGCGACTTCCCGTGGACTCGATCTCGACCGACACGATGGATACGCTCAGCCAAACCATCGTTCCTGATAATGACCTGTACGATCTGGCTTGCCGGCTCAAGAATATCTGTAACGTCCCCCATACTTTACCCGCGCCGGCGACGCCCTTCACAGTCGGCGATCAGCAGCAGTTCTGGATCAGCAATGTGGATACCAACCAGAATTTTCAGATCCATGCAACTTTAAAATACATCACACCACACTCTTATTTCTGGTCTCAGGACGGTGTGAACGTCAACCCTGGTGATATGAAAAGCCTCATGGACACCTTCGAAAATAAGATATATCCAACCGATCGCGAGTTCTTCGGCAGTGAATGGACTCCCGGTGTGGATAACGACCCGCATATCTATGTTGTTTACTCACGCGGCACAGGGGCTTCCAACGCCGGTTATTTCTCCACTCCGGATGAATACAATCCTTTGGTCCATAAGTATTCCAACGGGCATGAAATGTTCGTCTTTAACGCCGATAATGTTGCCCTTGGCGACCAGTATACATTCGGCACGTTGGCGCATGAATTTCAACACATGATCCACTGGAACCTTGATCGCAATGAAGATACATGGATGAACGAAGGCTTCTCGGTATTGGCTGAATATCTGAATGGCTACCCTGCCTTCTTTGACTACGATTACGTCAGGAATCCAGACCTTAACCTGACGGATTGGCTCCCCAACCCCGGCGCGAACGGTCCTCATTATGGAGAGTCATTCCTCTTCCTGGACTATTTCCTCGACCGTTTTGGAGACAAGGCCACGCAGGCCCTGGTCAAAGATCAGGAAAACGGTCTCCCCAGCGTAGACGATACGCTCAAGACGTTGAACATCATCGATAAACTAAGCGGTAAACCGATCAGTGCAGACGATGTGGTCATGGACTGGATGGTGACCTTGATCTTGAAAGATGGCACAGTGGGCGATGGACGTTATACGTATCACAATTATCAAAATTCCCCACAGGCATCGGTGACCGAAATGATTCAATCCTGTCCACAATCTCCGTTTAACCGCTCGGTCAATCAATATGGTGCGGACTATATTGAGATCGACTGCACCGGTGACCATGCGCTTTCAGTTCAGGGTTCAACCGTGGCGAGGGTCCTGCCTGCTGACCCGCATTCCGGCAAATATGCTTTCTGGTCGAATAAAGGTGATGAGTCAGATATAACTTTAACGCGCCAATTCGATTTCTCCAATGTCAGCGGGCTGCTCGATATCTCCTATTGGACCTGGTACGACCTGGAAGCCGGTTATGACTATCTCTATCTCGAAGTCTCCACAGATGGCCAGCATTGGGACATTATCAAGACGCCATCCTGCACCGATAAAGATACTTCCGGTAACGCGTACGGCTGCGGTTACACTGCAAAGAGCGGAGGCGGTGATACGTCCAGATGGATCAATGAGGACGTCGATCTTTCGCAATATGCAGGGAAGAAAATTCAACTGCGGTTTGAATATGTTACCGATGCGGCAATAAACGGGGAGGGTTTTCTTCTGGACGATGTTTCGATCGATGCGATCCAATACAAAACCGATTTCGAAGCCGACGATGGCGGCTGGATCGCGAATGGTTTTGCGCGAATCGATAACACACTGCCGCAGTCCTTCCGGCTGGCACTCATCCTAAAGGGCAGCGATAAGGTCACCGTCCAGAATATTGCGGTCCAGGTCGATCAAACAGCGGACATCCCACTTTCTCTGAAATCCGGCGAGAGCGCAATTCTGGTTATCACCGGTACGCAGCGTTTTACACGCCTGCCAGCCGGGTATACAATCGAGATCAAATAATATTCTTTGAAAGGGACAGGTTCAAAACCTGTACCCCTCCTAAAAATTCGAGAGGGAACATGACTTTTGCGCCGAAATCGCAAGTACTAAAGATGGCCGACCTCGTTTCGTATCAGGAGGGTTCGGTGGTCAGCCGACAGATCACGAAGTCAGAGGCCGGGAATGTAACGCTTTTCGCCTTCGATGCCGGTCAGGAATTGAGCGAACATACCGCGCCCTTTGACGCACTCGCTCACATTCTGGATGGAGCAGCGGAGATCAGTATATCCGGACAGTCTTACGCCTTGAGCGCCGGCGATGCGATTGTGATGCCGGCCAATCAGCCGCATGCCGTCAGAGCGACGAAACGCTTTAAGATGTTATTGACCATGATCCGTGCCTAATCAACCCGGCTACGTTAACAAGGATTATCTAACGTCTGCAGCAGAACTCCTGCGCTCATTCAAACAACGTACGTATGAGCGGATGGAGATCCATTCCGGTGATTCGGTTTTAGATGTGGGTTGTGGAGCGGGGGCGGACACGGTTTTACTGAGGGAGCTGGTCGGCGTACACGGTCGAGTCATCGGTGTTGATTACGATCGCGAGATGCTGGTAAGTGCCAAACTCAGTGCAGAAGCGGCAGGTGCAAAGGACGACGTGCTCCATGTCTGCTCGGATGCAACCCGCCTGCCCTTGTTTTCTGACTCGTTCGAGGCTTGTCGGAGCGAGCGGCTTTTTCAACATTTAACTCATCCCGAAATTGCGCTTGCCGAAATGCTGCGTGTGACAAAACCCGGCGGACGTGTGGTTGTCCTAGATACGGACCACGGCACATGGTCGGTTGATACACCGGAAAAAGATATCGAGCGCCGACTCTCGCGATTCAAAGCAGATCACTTTGGGCACAACGGTTACGCTGGGCGGCAGTTATACCGCTTATTCAGGCAAGCCGGATTAAAAGATGTGAGGTGCGAGATCATTAGCGGCTACTTCACGAATTATGAGCTTGTTCGCTTTATGTTCATGCTGGATGAGGTCGAGCCGGCAGCGCTGAAAGCCGGCGCGATCAGCAACGAGGAGTTAATCCGCTGGCGTGCCAGTTTGGAGACTGCAGCACGAGGCGGTTATTTCTTTTGTACGGAAAGTATGGTCCTTACGGTGGGGAGGAAGTAGGGATGGAGGGCTAATCTTCTTAACAATACAATCCTGGACTAAAAGACACAGGGTTGTTTAATTTCCTTTGTTTTACATATCAATTCATCGATTGGATGAGCTTTAATCAGTATTATTTCATCCCATACCAATTCCCACCGTTGAATTCAGCGAAAAAAATGTCTCGATCCTCTTTTTCCTTAATTGCATCTCCGGTTGTTTGAGCCATGTCGATATATTTCTTCGCGCCCACTTTATCTCCGCTGACCGCGTGAGCACGCGCTACGGCTTCAAAGGCAAAAGCGATATCGAAATCCGCCATCTCGGATTTGTTTTCTTCCAACAGCTCATAACAACGATGGGCATGTTTCAGCGCCAGACTTCCCTCACCCAGAACCGTATAAACCCGCGCTAGCAACCATTCTCCGCGCTGATGACGGACTTCCGCTCCTGCTGTACGCCAGTGTGCCAGCGATGCGTGAGCATAGTCCAACATTCGCTCGTCCTCATCAGGTGTGCGGATTTTCTTTTCAAGAAGCTCCCAGGTTTTGCCATGGAAGTCCGTAGCGAAATGAAGCTGGGCCTGGGTTAAGGTTAAAGTCGACTCTTCGGCCATTAAATCCTCCTCCAATATTTATAATTATACGCTCTTTGTGCTGCGGTAAATTCCTAGAAACGGTGCAAGGAGCGCATACCCGAACAATATGCCTGCACTTTCAATACCGATGAAGACAGACATTACGATCACAAATCTACCTGGGATAAGCGAGACACCTTCACTGATTGCTTCTACCACGGCCAAAGCGAACCCCATTGCGATCGCTGTCAAAATAACGAAATTCCAGGGGTGCTTACGCACATCCAACCAACCAAGTAGAGATCGAATCCATAATTGGTTCATGAATTTCTCAACCTTTTGGGATAAACCATTGACAAAATTCGAATGGGCTTTGGTCCAACCGTAAACGGCGTCCAGATCATCAATAAAATCATCAAAAGGTTCATCAATTTCCGAGGAAATCCCAATTGAGAGCGACCAAACTGTAACAAAGAAGAGCATCATACCTGATAAGGCCGCAGAAATACCCCCAATGATGCCCTCACCCCACAAAGGCGGATAAACTGCCAAAATAAGAATGCCGATAGGACAAATAATCGCCCCGAGCTTCCAAGAACCGCGGTCGAGTTGTGAGTCTGAATAGCGGAATATCAGCCAACCTGCCAAAGCTGTTACCACCGCCATTCCGCCAAGCATCGCCGCGAGGGTTCTTCCGGCTGGTGACGGTGTCCACATCGGGAGGTAACGTATCATG
>JBGQIO010000106.1:0-11705 GCA_041498515.1 Anaerolineae bacterium | reverse complement strand
CGTGAGGAGTAATAGCGCGACAATCAACGGTTTGCTAAGGGTAAAGAAATCGAGTACGCGCTGGCGGAACTCGATCTGGGGTTGAACTATTCTGTCATGCACTGAGAATCCGGAAGTCACGATCAAAGTGAACAACGAGATCCACAATAGGACGGCGGTGAGGGTATGCAAAATAACGAGGTGTAACGGAAAATTCCGCGTCACTTGAATTGCGCCTACAAATGCTTGGCCGAAGAATAGAACGGTGGTAATGGTCGATAATGGCAGTAATATTCGGTTGTCCCGTTGTTCGCGCCATGCCTTGATAAAAAGGGTGGTGACTATGACTGCTGATATTCCTGCCAGTAAGATATGAACTAGTTTCAACCAACCGAATAGATTCATCGGTCCGCATAACGGCCAACCCGTGCACAACGCCGTCGAACCGCTTATGCTCAATGCACGACCCGCAACAGTTAGAAATAATACACTCATGAATAACAAGAGCGTCAGGCGCGTAAAAGAAGAGGAAAAGGAGAATCTCATTTTTTCTGCCCTTCCTGTCTGTTGATGTAAAACGGATATCCGATTATCAATAAAGTTGCAAAACTGAACCATTGGATCGCATAACTCTGATGAGGACCTTCGCTTAAATCCAAAACAGGTTGATAGGGTATCGGTGGATTTGTCCTGCTCGGGTCAGGGTCAAGTTGAATGTACACAGGGTATATTGGATACGGCATTTGCTCATGAATTCGATCAAGGTTTGCATACACCCAGAAATCAAGCCGGGGTTGACCGGGTGTTAATGTCGGATCAGGTACGCCGCCGAAATTGGGTGTGGTTTGACTAAGGCGGATAACTCCATTGAGGATTACCTCACCTGGCTGGTCATATTTACGCCAATCGGAGCTGCTTGAGTTTCCTGCAGAGGGTATCCAGCCGCGGTCGATTAAGATCGCTTCTCCATCCACAAGTTGGAGTGGGGTCACCAAATGGTAACCATATTGGTTATCGTAGAATTGGTCACGGATGGCAATTTGATTCGCGAAATCATAAGTTCCGCTGACTTTAACTGCCCGATATTCCATACTCGTCAAATCGTCTTGGGCCGGCAGAATAAGTGGTTGTAGTGCTTGCATTGCAAGAACATGCACGTTGAAAACACGCCGTTGTGCGAGACGGTCAAGCTGCCAAATACCAAGTCCAACACAAACCATCGCAGCGATCACGACCAGCAAAGTGATCGGCAACCATTTGATACCGAGCAATTTTAATAAAATCATGTTGCAGGTTGTTTCTTCACCGGCATGGCGAAGACACTGTACAGTGCGATCAGCATCCCCATGGGCAGGCCCGCTTCAAGGATGCCGAGCATGCGCGTACCGAGTGTGAGTGGGGACTTTACACTCAGGCCGATATATTTGCTCGCCTCAAAAGAACACACAAAGGAATAATCTTGTTCGGTATCCAGTTTCATGCTTGCGGTTGAGCCGGAAGGGATAAACAAAGGTCCTAACTGATGCACTACCGAATCTAGATTCTTGACCTCTAGTATGTCTCCCGCTACAAAGACCATCGTCGCCGGTAGGGTTGAATCAGTCTCTCCTCGAGCCACTCTTTCTGCAGTTCCTGCTGGGATGATCAACTCGATGGTTCCCGGAGGGCGTGTCTCACCCGTCTTTAGAAAATAAAAAGTCATCTCACTGATAACCACACCGAATAGAAGGCCTGCCAGCATGGATAGAATCAAACGCTTGACGATTAAGGGGATGACCATTCTTTTATTATTCGCTCAAAAGGAGATTGGTATCAGCCGCGATATCCGCCGGTAGAGAGTCCGGCAGGAAAGTCTCGCGGAAATTACCAGCCCGGTCGATTATGTAAATATAGTAACTATGCGTTTCTCCAGCATTCTCTACCGTGACGCCGTAATCCTTCCAGACTTTCACCAACTCATCGCTTGTACCCACCAGCCCGATGAAGTCCTGGTTGAATTTACCGAGAAAGGTTTTCATGGCATTCGCTGTATCGCGTGCTGGATCCGTACTGATCATCACGACCTGCACGTTTTTTGATTTGTTCCCAAGAATATCCATTGCCAGTTTAAGGTGCGCCATGGTCAAAGGGCATTCATCCGGGCAGTTGGTGTACCCAAAATACAATATCACCACTTTGCCGCGCAGATCACTTAAAGTAAAAAGTTTCCCGTTGGAATCCATTAACTTAATTTCGGCGGCTGGTATTGGCGGGTCGATTACGGCCCCATGAAATGATGGTTTGGTGGTGAAATACAACATTCCAATAATTAACGCCAGAACCGCAATTAATGCAACTCCCCACAGGAGAACTTTTTGTTGCATGAAAACCTCCGAGAAGTACAATGTGGGCGACCGAATGGTCGCCCACATTGTACTTCAAGTAAGGTTAATTCTAGATAAGCCTGCCGATCAAATAAAGAGCTGGATAAAAGAATATCCAGACTACATCTACAAAGTGCCAATAAACGGCAGAAGCCTCTACAGCCCAATGCTTCTCAGGAGAATATAATCCTCGGCTTCCGTTTCGTAGAACGATAGTAAGGAATATCAAGCCGGTGACAACATGTAACGCATGCATGCCCGTCATCATAAAAAATATTGCACCCGCCGCACTCACGGATGGAGTTACACCTTCTGCGATTGCAGCCGGCCATTCTACTCCGAGTACCCCTGCCACGAAGGCGGCGCCGAGGGCCAAGGTAACGATGATACCGATGATAAAGCCTTTACGGTCACCGTGCTCCATGGAAGCTTCGGCACGGTTCATGAAGAACGATGAAAGCAGCAGAACGGAAGTGACGATCAGCCCTAATGTCTGGTTGAGAGGGGGCCTGGTCAATGACAATAAGTAAAAGCGTGAAATAAGTAAGCCGCCAAAAACGAACGAATCGGATAAGAGGAAAAGCCATAAGCCGAGCCGGCTCGTTGCTGTCTTATATTTCAAAGAGTGGAGGTCCTGGCCTGAGTCTTCGGAAAGCTTGTAAATATGCATGTAATAATAGACCACCAGGCCGACTTTGACGAGCGCCATGGCGATCAATAAAGCGACCGCACCAATGGCAATCGCCACGAAAAATTCAAGGCCCGTGAGTATCGCCAAAAAAATAAATACGACGATTCCCTGGCGCAGCACATCGGATTTGTTGTTAGGTTCCATGAATTGAAATCCTTTACCCTATTTTCCCTTGATGAATCTGGTGTATTCTGAGCCCGCCAGACCGTAGTCATACGGCTCTCCGACTACTTCGAGCGGTCGGTCGTAATTTTCAACGGGCAAAGGCGATGGGACTTGCCATTCAGGGGAACGTGAGTTCCATATATTCCCTTTCGCTGCCTCGCCATTCTTCATGCTGCGGATAAGATTGATAAAGAAGATCAGAACGGAGAGCCCGATCAAAAATCCCGAAATAGTCATGACGATATGATAACCGGTGAAGCCTAATGCAGGATCATAATCCGCGATACGCCGTCGCATGCCCAGCAGTCCGATCCGCATCATTAATAAGGTCAGGGTCAGGAAGGCGGGTGTCATAAGCCAAAAATGGATTTTTCCGAGCGTTTCATTCATGCGGCGGCCTGTTGCTTTCGGGAACCAATAGTAGATGGCCGCGAAAAACGGGAAGACGTAACCGCCGAATATTGTGTCGTGAAAATGACCGACAATAAAATACGTATCGTGCAGTTGTAGGTCCGTTGCAACAGTAGCATTCGGGGGTCCGGATAAACCACCTAGCAGGAAGACGACAATTCCGCCCAGCACGAATAACATGGGAGTCGGTGTTTCGATTTTGCCTTTCCATAATGTCGCAACCCAGGAAAAGAATTTAACCCCGGTCGGAACGGCGACGATAAGGGTACTGTACATAAATGGGACTTGCAAATATTGGTTCATACCGGAAACGAACATATGGTGCGCCCAAACCAGGAACCCTACCAATGCGATCCCCAGCGAGGACATGGCAACCCAGCGGTATCCATACAACGGCTTCCGCACGAAGACGGGCAGAAGTTCCGAAATTACCCCCAACCCGGGCAGCACAAAGACATAGACAGCCGGGTGTGAATAGAACCAGAACAAGTGCTGAAAAAGGATCGGGTCACCGCCCTTGGCTGAGTCAAAAAAGCCCATGCCAAACAATCGCTGGAACATCACCAATTGGAATGAGAGGCCGATCAACTGTGTTGCGGTTAACGTTATCAGAGAAGTGGCGATCGCCGCCCACACCAGGATGGGCATGCGGAAGGCGGTCATTCCCTTGGCTCGCATGCGGATCACGGTCGCGAACAGGTTAAGCCCGCCGAGAACCGATGACCAACCGGCGGTCATCACACCGAGAAAGAACATTTGCATTCCAACGGGAGCCCTGGCAGAAAGCGGCGGATAACCTGTCCAGCCGGTATCGAAGCCGCCTAGAGCCAGGCTGGACAGTAAGATCACTACACCTGGAACCGCAATCCAGTAGGAAAAAGCATTCAAACGCGGGAAGGCCATGTCCTGCGCACCGATGAGAAGGGGCACAAGATAATTTATTACCCCGGCAACCCCAACCAGGATTCCTATGATCATGACAATACCGTGCAGGGACATTAAGGTGTTGTACCATTGTAAAGTAAGGAATTGCAGGCCCGGCTCGGCTAATTCCGTCCTGAAAATCAGCGCAAAGGAGCCGCCAATAACGAGCAGCAGCAGGGAAGTAAGTGTGTACTGGATCCCGATCACCTTGTGATCCAGCGAGACATTGATATATTTCTCCCATCCGTCAGGGTCTTCGTGATGTTCTGGCGTTTCTTCACCCTTGGCCCACTTGAACCAATCTCGTAATACTCCGCTGCCGGCAAAAAATGATAAAACGCCAACGAATCCGCCAAAAACCCAGGCCGGTTCCGTGAAAAAGAATGTATCCAGTGCTTTCAAACCCATGAGTAGGCGGATTAGGGTAACAAAAACCGCACCCACCGCCCAGCCAACAAATTGCCAAACCAGCCCTCGAGTTAAATCAGAAGAATAGAATTTTTTCATGGGACTTCCTCCACGCGGCTATTTCAAAGTCTCTATATAAGAGGCAATGTCTTTGATCTGTGCATCGGTCAAACTGAATTTAGGCATAATGCCATCAGGGAACCCATCAACCACTTTCGCACTTGGGTCGGCAACAGATTCGATCAAGTAGGCTTCATCTGCAGTGACTGTCTTCCCGGTCGACAGCTTGACTTGCGAATTAAATAACCCTCGCCACGTTGGGCCTACCAGCCGGCTTCCATCGAGGGAGTGACAACCGCTACACCCATTCTGGACGACCAATGCCTTGCCTGCATCGGGTCCTCCCTTCGCCACGAGCGCCGCGGCTGCTGCAGCCTGTTGTTGGACCCAGACATCGTAATCATTCTGGGAAGTGACAACGACCGGTCTCTCCATATATGCGTGCGAAGCCCCGCACAATTGCGAACAACGGACTGTGTAATTACCTAGCAAAGTAGGTGTTATGCGATATTCGGTGATATGCCCGGGTACGATATCTTGTTTAACGCGAAACTCAGGCACCCAGAATGAATGGATTACATCCAGGGATTGCATCTTTAATACCACCTGCTGGTTGATGGGCAAATGCAGCTCATTTGATGTAAATCCCTCGGGGTAATCGAAACTCCAATCCCACTGATGAGCCGTGACATTGATCACTAAGGCGTTAGGGTCTACAGTTCGAGTCTCCCCTAAAGTATAGGCCCCTAAATATGCAAATACTATTACCAGCATGAGAGGCACCACAGTCCAGGTAACTTCAAGGGTTGTGTTGTCCTCCATATGGTCTGCGTCCGTAGTATCGCCTTTGCGGCGGCGGAACACGATCAAACTATAGACCAGAGGAACCATGATCAGGGCAAAAAGAAATGATATTACCCCTATATCCATATTCCACATCCAATCCACAGGAATGGATTGTGCGCTTGCCTCAACAGGCATCACATTAGAGGCTACTATGGAAAAATATACCAAGGGGGTCAATATGGCGATAAATACCCCGACGATCACAAAATGTCGCATAAGTTCTCTCTCCTGAAATTTGAACTACCGCACACCATTCTGGCGCGCTGTCCCCTTGTCCCACAACAGTGACCTGCTGTAAAACAAGGGGCCGGGTTACTCAGCTTCAAATAAAGATTGCCTGATAGAATAAAGGATAATCGCTAAAATGGAACGCTACCTAAAACGCACATAATTTACCAAACTTCCTCGAATTTGTCACGCTTATTTGGAGGGTTTAGTCCATAATTAATATTCTAATGATATCGTGACTTTCGGTTACAGATTGTTCAACTCTTTGAGCACTTCAGCGCTGTGTTCACTTGGGCGGACATTTTCGAAGACCTTCGCTATGTTTCCCTGTTTGTTGATTAAAAACGTTGTCCTGAGCACTCCCTCATACTCGCGACCCATCAGCTTTTTTGGACCCCAAACGCCATAAGCATCGCAAATCTTATGACCGACGTCTGCCAACAACGGAAAGGGCAATTGATATTTTGCCTTGAATTTAACGTGCGAATTAACCGTGTCAGGACTGACACCTAAAATGGTCGCACCCGCCCTTTGGTAGTCAGAATAATCGTCACGAAAATTGCAGGCCTCTTTTGTGCACCCCGGTGTATCATCCGCTGGGTAAAAGTACAGGATAATTGCTCGACCGCGAAAATCCCTTAATCGACGAGTAATTCCGGTATCATCGACCGCTACGAATTCCGGTGCAGGGATCCCTGCAGAAATCGGCATTTTGTCTCTCCTTCGGCGGAGGATTATACTCTCATTAATCTATTTTAGATTGTCTCTGTTGACGAGACCGGGGAAAATGTTAAATAAATATAAGGACCGCTGATAGATGTGACATTAATTTCGACATACAATCTTTCTTCGATTCCATCGGCCTCCAATACCAATAACAAATAGAACAGGTGCAAGCACCTGTTCTATTTGTTATTGGTATTCACACACAGCCTTGTTGCTGGTTCGACCGATAAATGAGCCCAGCGAAGATGGCAAAAATGTGAGAAGCTACTGTTATTACATAATTAATTATTTCATAATACCAATTTTCCTTAAATTCTCTTCCAAAAACTCGAGTGTAGCAGGTTTAATGATCATTGCATTTGCCCCGCCTTTCATAACCCGTTTTCTTGTCTCAGGTTGGTCGTCCGAGGTGATGACAATTACAGGCACTGAGATTAACCTCGGTTCCCGCCTAAGATAAGCCAGGATTTCAAGGCCATCGACGCCGGGCATATTGATATCCAGCAGTATCAAACCGGGAGTGAAACCACTCAACAAAGACATAGCGGCGCTTGCTCCATAGGCCACACGCGTCGGGATGTCCAATACGGTCAGCATTTGGTGCAAGGCGTCGGCCGTGGAGCGGTTATCATCGATGATAATAGCGTCGTTCATGAATCAATCCTCCAAAATTACTTTTCCCATTACTGACACATCATATCCTTTCAGGGCAGTAACGGCTTCTTGAAATTCGCGGTCTCGTATTACATCGAAGAGTGGTGCTAGCAATTCGCCCTCTGCATATTCTTTCGGGATGACCAGGTCATATCTTTCTTGGAACAACGGGATGAAATCCAGGTCAAGCGCTTGGGCTGCAGCTGCAATGCCTAATCCACAATCAGCCCGCATCGACGAAATTGCTGCTGCAACACTCAAATGTGTATATTCTTCTTGATTGTACCCTTGAATCGATTCCGAAGAAATGCCGGACAAATTTAGATGATAATCGAATAGGACGCGTGTGCCCGCGCCTCGTTGTCGGTTCACAAACTGGACATCCGGGCGTTCGAGGTCTCGTAATGTTCTTATTTTCTTAGGGTTACCGCGACGCACTAATAAGCCTTGTTCACGTTTGACCAGCGCTACCAGTTTAACCGGAATTTCTGGCATATATTGGCGAATATAGGAGATATTGTATTCACCGGTTTGAGAATCCAGCAGGTGCGAACCGGCCAAATGAGCCTCCTTACGATACAAGGCGACTAAACCACCCTGGGAACCAACATTTGCCGATATAAAACGTCGATGATGTTGTGACAAAAACTCTGCAAGCAGGTCGAGTGTAAGATCGTGTGAACCGATACAGAAAATTGTGTTCTCAAGTTCTTCTCTGCTTCGATATAAATTTACAGGTACCCGATCACCGGCTTCCAGCCCTTGTACACCGGGAGGCAGAATAACGATGCCGTCAGCATGCACCAAAGAGGTGATAATCCCAGCTCCTCGCGCAAGAGGCGCGGCAAGCAATCGATCTCCGATCCTACCCACCACAACCCGCACGTAATCTTCATCGCCTGCCGGCGAAGTGATCTTGCGCGTGATTTGGGCCGTTTCCATGGGTAGTTTTGTTGCCTCACGTCCCAGCCATTTTGCAAGAATTGGCTCGACAAAAATCTCGATTGTCAACGCCGCAGAGACCGGATAACCCGGAACACCGAATATTGGTGTTATGGACTCCTTGGCTAAAGTGGCTTGCTTATGACCTAAGCTTTGAACTCCCGGAGCCTCACTATTAATCAAACCAAAAATCACCGGATGTCCTGGTCGCACCGCAACCCCATGAAAAAGGAGGCTGCCAAGTTGTTCAACCACCTTTGCCGAGAAATCTTCAGCCCCGGCAGAAGATCCGGCATTGAGCAAAATCAGATCGTGATCTCTCGAAGCTTCAACCACGGTATTACTGATCAAGTCAAAATCGTCCTTTATTATCGGGAATCGCGTTGGTTCTCCGCCCATTGCTTTGATCTGTGCAGATATAACAAGCGAGTTATATTCCAAAATATCACCCGGTTTAAGTTTTGTTCCAATTGGGACAAGCTCTGTTCCGGTCGGTAAGATCGCTACGCGTGGCTTACGGGTGACCCTGATCTGTTCATGTCCGGCTGCTGCGATCGCGCCCAAATCAACCGGTCGAAGGGTATGCCCTGCTGGAAGGACGAGTTGTGAAGCCACGATATCCTCGCCGAGTGGACGCACATAACTCCAAGGTGCGACCGCCGCGCGAATTCGGATGGATTCGGGGGAACGAATATCGTGTGTGATCTCACCCTGTTTATCGAGCGATTCGACGTTCTCAATGGGGATAACGGCATTTGCCCATAGAGGCAAAGGATCGCCTGTATCAACATATTTTGCTTGAATCGCCATCTCCAATTTTTGTTTCCCCGGTCCGGGTTCGATCCTTAGGACAATTGGTGATGACGGTCGTGCTCCGATTGTTTCCTCAGCACGGACTGCAAAGCCATCCATAGCAGAGGCATGGTAATGGGGCGAGGATGATTTTGCCCAGATCGTTTCACCCGTAATGCGCCCAAGAGCATTTTCATCAAGCGGAATTAGTTCAACCCCCAGGACTTTCCAAAGACCGGCGGATTTTAACGCAGTCTCTACTTGAGCTTGCGCCTCAGGCAAGGGAATATCATGGAGGTAAACAGACATCGGAAAATTATATCAGAGCGCTTGTGATCTTTCTGTTGGCTTGCTCCTCATCGGTAACCATCTTCATTACCTCTTCACCTCCCGCTGCTCCAAGTTTTGTGTCTTAAACTCGTAATCTTATCTATTGGCCTTTAAAATAACACGACTTGCACTCTATCGCCTGCACTCAACCCGGTTACGTCAGGTGGTATCCGTAGTAGCCCATCTGCAGCGACGAGTGTGAAGATCAGGTTGCTTTTTCCAAAGATCGGTTCTGCTTGCCAAAGGTCGCTTGACCCTGAGCCTGGGTTCTCCCTTAATGGTTGCTGAGCCGATACACGCATCGGAATTAGTCTCACCGGCCACCAATCCTCGCGTCCTGCCTGTGAAGGCAAGTTTACGGTCAAGCGCGCTGCGACCGATTCATGGAAGGCTATGTCAAATAAATCACCTGATGGCAAACCCAACAACTTCTCGATCACAGGGACAACAAACAAATACCCGTTCACCAATGCGCTTACCGGGTTTCCCGGCAGTCCCACAACCGCCTTACCTGAACAAACTCCCAGAATTGTTGGTTTGCCTGGCCTGGTATTGATGCCGTGCACAAGCACACCAGGGCCGCCAAGCGAGCCGATCACCTCTGCGGTCATATCACGCGTGCTGGCTGAAGACCCTGCAGTGATCACGACAATGTCACATTCTGCCAACGCCTTCTCTGCGGTATCCTTTAAAAGCGCGATTTGATCGGGCACGATGCCGTACGATACCGGCTCCCCACCCGACTTGGTCACTAAGGAGGCAAGTGTATAGGCATTTACGTCTCGAACCTGGCCTTTGACTGGTGTTTCTCCTGGAGGCACAATTTCATCACCGGATGATATTAGGCCAACTTTTATTCTCCTGGCTACACGTACGGACGTAATACCCAAAGCCATAAGTCCACCGATCTCGGCCGGACGCAACTTTCGGCCCCTCCGCAAGACTACCGATCCCTTCGCCACATCCTCGCCTTCGAGGATAACGTTCTCTCCTTCTGCAACGGCTTTGGTTATCTCAATTTCATTCGTTCGGCTTTCGGATTTTTTTGGGACCCCGGTGACCTGTTGTGAGTATTCCAACATGACGACTGAATCTGCACCGTTAGGTAACATCCCGCCGGTATGAATTAAGCTGCATTGACCGCCCATCAAATCGAACGGTGACGGTTTTCCCATCGGCACTTCACCGATTAAATTTAAATACGCGGGCAGTGAGTCTGTAGCTCCAAATGTGTCTCCCGCCCGAACAGCATATCCATCTACTGTTGAGCGGGAAAATTCGGGGAGTGCATGTGGGGCGACTATATCCTCTGCTGTAATACGCCCAATGGACAGGGCGCTGTCGATGATCTCCGATCCTTTTTGAGGTTCGCCCTGAATCGGGTCGAAAGGTCCGGAAAGATGCGAAAGCAGGAGACTGCGCGCTTCATCCGGTGGAATGAGTCGAAGGAATTCGGGCATTTATCGCAGCCAGAATGACAAGGCTAAAAAATAGGCGGTCAGTCCGAAAACCGCAATGGCATTGGCGGATAGCAGGCTCCAGATCGGCTTCGCACCTAGGGCAATATTTCGAAGCCAGTAGATTTGGAGTACGGCAAAAGGGATCGTGAGGAAAGCCGGCCACATTAACCCGAGAGAAAAACCCAGAAGAGGCGTGGACGCGAAGAGAATATAAGCGGCAACGACGAGGCCGTGGTGTAAAGGGACAGCGCGTTCCCATCCAATGCGAACGAGAAGGGTTTGACGCGCATATTTTAGATCTTCGGAATAAGATGGGAAATCAAGCGCCAGGATCGTCGCTAAGGAAAGAAGGGTGAGTGGAACGATCGTGGCGTTCAACAAGCGGTGATAAGCTCCATCTTGAATCAGGAAAGCTATGGAAGGTACGAGAAACCCTAATTGAATGGCCAATAATACTTCACCATAACCTCTATCGAAGAACCTCAAAGGCGGGACGGAATAAATCACGATAATCACTAGCGAAAGAGCAAGGATAACCCAGGTTGGAGGTGTGAGGCGACCGTCTTTGAAAAGAAGGAACGCAATGACTGCCACCGCAGCCAGCCCCGCAATGGAAACGTATAACGCGGAATCATAGAACGCCTTCCGACTGGCTATAGATTCATTCGGGACGATCGGTTCATTTGGCGGACGAAACACTTCAACCAGTAAATTCATGCACACTTG
>JBGQIO010000105.1:0-11733 GCA_041498515.1 Anaerolineae bacterium | reverse complement strand
ATTTTAAAAACTAGAACCTCAAACCGCTCTGTCGAGGTTCGTTTCCTGTTGGCAAAATACACAATAGCAAAGCATACGTATTCGCATGCTTTGCTTTTATTAATCCCAGACGAGCTCTATAACGTTACTGCCGAACAGCGAGGTGCCCCCATGGAGATTCGAACTCCAGTTTTAACCTTGAAAGGGTTGCGTCCTGGGCCTCTAGACGATGGGGGCTTGGCCTGATGAACTTATTGACAATGCGATGAGCGGGCGGATTTTATCATCCGATCAACTACGGGTCAAGCAAAAGATAACAGGGAAATCAGGAAGAACTTTCCGGTTTGACCCTCTGATTGAGCAGCGCCACCAGATCCATTTGCCGGCGGTTGATGAGCATGCCTCCGCTTTCGATCCTTAAGTTAGGGATAAGGATGCCGGTGAGGGTAGCGTTGAAGATCGGGACGAATTCTCGCGACCCATCCGTCATCAACCCGGCGAAGTCGAAGCGGCCCGGCAATTCCATGCTCCATTCGATCTCGAACATGTGCGTTGTAACGCGGATGGGAAATTCGACCATGTTGGAGAAACCGCCACGCACCAATGCCTGTGGACCGAGGTCTTCGCGGCGCGCCATACAGACCGCAAACACATGAGCCTTCATCATGCGCGTCATCTCGAAATGATCCACCAGCTTGGTGGGCATGGGTAAACGCGCCAGGCGGGCATCATGGATCTCAAGCACCGAGCGCGTATTATCGTTCAACATCCCTATGGCACCGTTGCTGCTGACCATGATCTTTCCCACCACACGATAGCCTGAGGTAAAAACGTCTGCGGGAAGGAAGCGGTATGTGCGAGGTGAGGTGTCCATGGTCATAGCGCAAGCATCCTTCAGCTAGGATTCAGCGGAAGGACGGGGAGCTGAACGGTGTGCCGGCCGCGCGCGTACGCGTTTACGACCGGTGGGTTTCCCGGCGTTCGGGTCCAGAAGCATGGTGAGCCACGAGATCGATTTCTCGTCATACTCCCGTCGTCCGCAAACATCGCAGATCCAGGCCGGGAAATTGGGAACGGTGATAAGCTCCTCATCCAGCCAAGTAAAATAAGTAATGAATTTCAGGCGCATGACGCCGGCCTGACATTCATTACAGGGAACCAGTTCGGGACGTACGGCTAAAGGTTTGTCAACCATAATCGCCTCTACGGTGCAGCGGCGGCAATTTGAACGTGGTTAATCATTGCCCATTCAGGCGGAGGCCAGTAGATAAGCGTGGCCTTGCCGATCACATTTTTTTCCGGTAAAAAACCCCAGGCATGCGAATCGGAAGAGTCGTTCCGGTTATCGCCCAGAACGAACAAAAAGCCCTCCGGCACCTGCCACTCGCCGCTGTAATTTGGTACAGCATTGATGTATGGTTCAGCCAAGGTCTGACCATTTACAATGACCTGACCATTGTGAATATTGATTTTATCACCAGGAAGGCCCATTATCCGTTTAATAAGGTCAAGATCGTTGGTCGTGATCGACCGGAACACGATGATGTCGCCGCGGGTGGGAGTACCCCATTGATAAGCCAGTTTATTGACCAGGACAAACTCACCGTCATGAAGAGTGGGTAACATGCTAAACCCGTCCACACGAACGCGCGCTGACACTGTGTTGATGATCAGAAATAAGACGACAGCCAGCCCCACTGTTTCGAACAGATCGATTAGAAAGCGTTTCCAATCAGTTTTTTCCTGTGCAGGGAGCGGCGGTTCAAGCTGGCTCCCAGGTTGTAAATTTTGCAATAACGCCTCCAGATAAGTCCTGCCAATAAGTCCATTATTTTGGAACCTTTACGTAGGGCTGTGAGTAAAAACAAGAGTTATTATACCTGACCCCAAGAAAAGTACGTGGGTACATTAAATATATGCTCGCCATGCCTCCACGCGAGCTCATCTACATGTTTCATTTTCTGGATCTCCTGCTTTTGAACGATCCCTTCCAGGTCGGTTTCGAGGACCTCCCATTCATTTTCCCATTCCTTGAAAGTGAGCGTCTTATTATCCAAGCTTTTAATCACACCTGTTTCAAGGATGGAGATGCCCGCCTGATAAAACAACTCTGCCAAACGCGAGCCCAATCCCACATCTGCACCCCGCTTTTTAAGTGACTCGGTTTGCTGCTTTCCAAGCCAGGCAATTTCCAGTGGTCGGTCAACCCGCGCCGTATAATCAGGTTCAGCCAATGCCAGAACGTAACCTTGAGGCCTGGTTACACGCTTCATTTCAACCAAAGCTCGCAGCGGATCTTTAACCCATAACAGCAGGAAGTGGCAATAAGTAATGTCGAAAGTTTTATCAAGATAGGGAAGGTAACGCGCATCTCCGCAGGCCAACAGCGTACCCCGGGCCTGGATCCGGCATTCGGTCAATGCGGCTGCTGAAAGGTCCACTCCATGAAGAGCAGCTCTTGTAGAATAATCTCCGTCCAGCAGGGAGCAATCGCAAAGGATGGCACCTGTGCCGCATCCAACTTCAAGAACAGAATATGCGCTCGATAACCCGGCTTTCTTGAATAGATAAGTCCGGAGTTCGCGCGTCCAGGCAGCTTGCTGAAGGTAACGGTTATGCCAATTCACATATCACCCTGCCCCCAATCGATTCCTTGCACCCTTCAAGTGCGCCGGGTGAGGAGAGGGGATTCGCGCCAATCAAGAATAAACTGCACTTGCTCATCCGTTTCGGGCGAGCGCGGATAAATCCGCCGTTTGGGGATATCCCGCCACCAGACGGCAATTTGGTCCACGGCTTGTTGACCAGTCTTACCATGGCGCACGAGATAACAGCCAACCGTTGTGCCGGTGCGACCTACGCCTCCCCAGCAATGAAGGTAAACCTTATGTCCGTTCGAGAGGGCTTCGTCGAGGGTGTCGAGGATCGCGATCATTTCTGCACGGGCCGGAAGTCCGCGGTCGAGGATAGAGAAGCGGTGGTAATCAACCGGGCGATTATTCACCCTGGCTTTTTCTTCCAAGAGTGTATGATAGGTCGGCAATTCATCAGGCTGCGTTAGATCGATAAACGTATCGAATCCTGCATCGAGCAAAGCATCCAGACGTCGTTGAGTCTGTTCTTCATCGAAGCGTACCGGATTTTCGCCAGCCAGGAATTTGTCGACCATCACCCAATAGGATTCTGGAAGGATGCGGGTTGGGTCTGTCATCAAGGATTCACTTTACATAAGTTTTGCAGGATCTTTTCACGTACTTGAGTGAGTAGAGGATATTGATAGAAATACAAAAGTTTCTGTTCGGCTATGGACTTGCCTTGAGGCCGGGGACTGAGCAAGAAAAATGCCCATGATTCAGCAATGTCTTCAGATGGGTCTGTCACGGCATAATCGTCCACGAACCGGTCCTTGTATTTTTGGAAAAAGGCATCCAGCCTATCCTGGCGTCTGGTCTCATTCTGAATGTTATCTATCAACTGCCATTCGTCATACAAGCTTACCCAAAAGCGGTCGAAGAAAGTATTCATGTATGAAGCCGGCAGGCTGCAGCCTTCCCCAGGGAAATAATAAGGACAGGCTGCCACTTCCTGATTGTAAATCAAGTCATTATCAGGGTGTCTAAAGATTTTCAGATCCGGCGGAACCTGTGACGCATTTAGAGTCAGCAGATGCCCGTACTCGTGAAGTAAAGTGAAGACGAGATTTTTCGTATTGGCCACATCGGCTATGTCTATTTCAAGCGTCCATTTGTCCGGATTTCCTGGCATCTGCTCGACGAGGCCTAAAATATTACCCTCACCATCCGTAATAATCCGGTATTCGGCAAGCATTTGGCGTTGGTCCGCCGGAATAAGGTGTGTGAACAAATCCCAGGCTTTTTGCTGGGTGGGAATATCGCTCTGATATTTCCTCAAATTTTTGGGGACGGATTCCAACAGCGGGTCCGTGATATTGTCGCCGGTGACAGTATAGGCAACAAGCGGAAGGTCAACTTTATCCCCGGTATCCACATTAGGAAAGTTTCCGGTGGTATAACCCGGTTGGTTGGCGGTTTCCAAGATGGAGGCCATTTCGTCAGGACAAGAGGCTTCCGGGGTTGGTGTCGGAGGTAAGAGTGTGGCAGTAGGAGAAGGCGGGACAAATGTGGGAGTATCAGTTCCTATTAAGCGCGTGGCGGCCTGGCACGCCAACGACGAGACAAGAACTAGGATTGCGAAAAGAAAGACACGCGCTTGTCTCATAGATGCTGGGGGATCATTGGTCTATCCTCGAACCATCTCACAAGCAATCTCCGTGCCAATCTCCGACCCTTGATAGAACAGGATCTCCAAGAATACTTGCCATCAACGAAATCAATCTATTCCTGACCTTTTCAAGGTTAATTGATGAAATTGGGTTCTTAATGCTTGCTCGGTCGCGAATAGAAAATCTAAAGAGAAAAGTCTTAGAATTAAAAAATCGCGTTATTCGCGTAGATGATTTTTTATTTAATCAAACCTCTTAAAAATTCGGTTTTCGTCAGTATAACGGAACCGGATAAACTTCCGCAAGAGGCAACGATTTATTGGTTTGCAGCGTAGTTGCAAATGCCGTATATGATCTGGCTGCGCAAATCCACTAGTTCCGGGAAACTATAAAAGAAGAGCAATTTTCGATGCGCGATACTATCATTAACAGGCTTGGGCGTCAGTACAAAGTAAGCCCAGCTTTCCGCAATGTCTTCTTCAGGACTGGTTGCCGAGTAGGGTGTGTTGAATTGTGTAGTATGGTTTCCATAGAATTTAGCCAGCAAGTTTAAATAGTTTTTCTGATCTTTCTCCGCGTTGACCTTTTCCCATTCGCCATAGATCTTCGTCCAGTATTGATCGAAGAACTGATTGAGATAAGAATTTGGCTTACTACATCCGCCGCTTGTGAAGTATTGGGGGCAACTGGCAGCTTCCTGTCGGTAGATCTGTAAGTCATTCGGTTGTGCCAAATAAGGCAAGTCGGGCGTGACCTGCGAGTCATTCAGTGTGAGCAAATGGCCGAATTCGTGGAGCAGACTGAAAGTGAGGTCACGGGGTTGGCCAGCATCGGTGATATCCACGTTCAAGGCCCAATCTCGAGGCCGGTCCGTAGATTGTTCAACACTGGCCAGCATGTTGCCTCTGCCATCGGTGGAGATCATGTAAGCCACCAACTCCTGTCTGCGGTCCATTGGGATGATAGCCGCAAAATAATTCCAGATCTTTTCCTGCGGGCTCGTATCTTGCTGAAGCAGGAGGAGGTTAGAAGGCACATTGGCTGCAAATTGCGGGCTACCGAGCTGGTCTCCATGGAGGCGATAAGTCACAAGCAAAACCGGATTACTTCCCTGACCGTGTTGAAATGCCGACCTGGGAAGTGATTCCGTAACGGAATTTGGCAGCAGGAAATCGGTTAATTTCGAAAGACAGGCGTTGGCACAATTACCATTGGGACATTTTATATTTGGCGGTGGCTGCAGGGTTGGTTGCAATGTTGTCGGCACCTGATTCGAATAAACGAAAAAGGGTGCAATCGAAGGCGCCATTACAGTGAGTAGAGAAACAGCCGCAAGGCACACTACCAATAAAAGAACAAGCAAAGCAATAGACACGCCCAGCCAGGCTGACGATTTGCCTTTCATATCCAAAGCATTTTAAACCAGATTAATTAGGGCAAATTGAATTGTTATGAAGCTGCGCGCATGAAGGTAATGATACAACTGCTGCAACCATGAAAATTAACTTTTTAATGTGATGCTCTTTAGTCGATCGTTCAAGTTCGAAGAAGACCACAGCCCTTGATATAGGTTATTTGAAATTTATGAATTCTAATCATGGATTTGACAGGAGATTTCAGTGAATAAAATAAGGTGAATATCCGCAAACCATGGGAATACAATCAGAGGGTGGAGCCTGTAAGAAATCAAAAAGAACTTTCCAGGTCACCCCAAGGCGTCTGCGACGATCCCCCTTAATAAAATTGAAAGCAACCGTGATTAGAAAAATGTAAGGAATCGATTAAATCTCTTGACGAACTCATTTGCGCAGGAGTATCATGGCAGAGCAAATTGAAACCTCGTTAGGCCAGGCGGCTGCAAGGTATACAGGCCATTGTCCTGAAACGTCGAAAGACGCCAAAGGATAGACCAGGTGAGGCCGGCTTAAGGCTTCACTCAAAGTGGCTGGGATCTTCCTCTACGACCCGCAGCGCTAAAGCTAAACCAGGAGGTGATTGTAATTCTCGGTGTGTGTTAACCCGCCTCCTGTTCTATAACGGGAGGCATTCTTTTTGACTCTGCACCTGGGTCATCCAAATTCAATGTGCAGATGGAAAGGAGGTTGTAAATGGACTCAGGAAGTTCTGGTAGTTCACTTTCTCATAGACGAAATGACTTGAGGCGTTTATCGACGTACAACCGCTCTTTCCTCCCCGTAATGGCGTTGTAGACTTGCTGGCTCATCACCCGGTGAGGGGAATTAAAGCTGCCCGACCCACGAACGCCGTCTTTTCGTCTGAAATGATGGCGTTTTTTGTTGCCTTCGTAATCTCTAGTTAGACGGAGTTTGAAATGAAGTTTCTGGCAAGAGCAGGCAGCCACATGTTTACAACCCTACAAAAAATATTTCCTGCCGGGCAAGATTTGCTGGCAATATTGAATATCTACGAATATCATCGCCCTATCCAGTGCATTGTGCATAATGCGAGGAGTCATGTCCCAATATTCAGCCGCCTTCAGATTCCTATTAACGATATTGCCCGATCTTTTGGGAATGAATTTTTGAACGATTAAATTTTCTGGAGTTATGAATGGGATTCCTCACAACGATTTTTACTACACCGCAGCGCTGGGTGAATATTACGCACGGAAATGGCATACAAATCTCAAAACTATTGGTAGAGAGCGCCCGCCAGGATGTACCCCTCGTGCTCGAAAAACTAAATACGACTCCGAACGGGCTTATCGCTGACGAAGTAGAAGCCCGCCTCGAACGTTATGGCTATAACGAAGTGGCGAAAGAAAAACGCCAAACCTGGTTGATGCGCCTG
Organism: Anaerolineae bacterium; assembly: GCA_041498515.1. Lineage (GTDB taxonomy): Bacteria > Chloroflexota > Anaerolineae > Anaerolineales > Villigracilaceae > Fen-1038. The sequence continues at coordinate 4,700 of JBGQIO010000105.1, read as the reverse complement.
TTCGATAATTTGAAAAACCCGCTGGTCATTCTTCTTGGGTTACTCGGCCTGGTCTCTTACCTCACCGGTGACATGGACGGCACGATCGTAATATTCATCATGGTGTTGCTAGGTATAGTGCTGCGCTACGTGCAGGAAAGCCGGGCTGACTCTGCTGCGGATAAGCTGAAGGCGATGGTTAGCACAACAGCAACGGTCGTGCGCGATGGCCAGCGCAGGGAAATATCGCTCAAAGAACTTGTGCCTGGGGATATTGTTCACCTTTCAGCGGGTGACATGGTCCCTGCAGATGTCCGCCTACTCTCTGCAAAGGACTTGTTCCTTAACCAGGCAGCTCTCACCGGAGAGTCCATGCCCGTGGAGAAAGTGACGACTTCGGTGAGCGACGAAACAGTCAATCCACTGGAGCTGGTGAATATCTGCTTCATGGGGTCGAATATTGAAAGCGGCACCGGGCAAGCAGTTGTCGTCCAAACAGGCAGCGGGACCTACTTTGGTTCGCTGGCAGGCAGCATCGTCGGACAACGACAATTGACCAGTTTTGATAAAGGCGTGAACGGTTTCACCTGGTTGATGATCGGCTTCATGACCGTAATGGTTCCCTTGGTGTTCCTTTTCAATGTACTGAGCAAAGGCAACTGGGTAGAAGCCTTTTTGTTTGCGTTGGCGGTGGCCGTCGGCTTAACCCCTGAAATGCTGCCGATGATCGTCACGGTTAACCTGTCCAAGGGCGCGCTCTCCATGTCGAAGAAAAAGGTAATCGTCAAGCGCCTGAATTCCATCCAGAACTTCGGCGCGATGGATGTGCTGTGCACTGACAAGACCGGCACGATCACCCAGGGCAAAATTATCCTGGAAAAGTATTTGGACGTTAAAGGGAACGTCAGCGAGCACGTCCTGCATTACGGGTATATGAACAGTTATTACCAAACCGGGTTGAAAAACATGATGGACGAAGCCATCCTGAATCATGTCAACCTCAATGACGACCTGCAAGTGGACGAACTCTACCGCAAAATCGATGAACTGCCTTTTGATTTTCTACGCAGGCGCATGTCGGTAATCGTTGAAGACAATCAGGGCCGGCATATCCTGATCTGCAAAGGCGCCGTCGAAGAGATCATGCACCTCTCTACGCACGTAGAGGTAGGCGGTGAAGTCCTGGGCGTTCTCCCGGAGCATGACGAACATCGCAAGCAACGCGTCAAGCAGTTGAATTCAGAAGGTTTCCGGGTCCTTGCGGTTGCCTACCGGATTTTTCCAGGTGACAATGATACGCCGCATTATACGGTTAAAGATGAGTCCGACCTAACTTTGCTCGGATATATGGCATTCCTCGATCCGCCCAAGGATACCGCATTAGAGGCGCTGAACAGACTACATTCGCACAACGTGGATGTCAAGATCCTGACAGGCGATAATGGCATCGTCACAGGCAATATTTGCCAGCAGGTTGGCCTGCCTGTGGAGCGCATCCTGCTTGGTCCCGAAATAGACCAGCTTGACGATCCCCAGCTTGGAGAAGCAGCCGAAATGACCAGCGTGTTCGCCAAGCTATCTCCAACCCATAAGGAACGCATCATTCGTGCCCTGCAAGGCAAGGGACATGTCGTCGGGTTCATGGGTGATGGGATCAATGACGCACCCGCCCTTAAAGCCGCGGACGTCGGCATCTCGGTGGATACTGCGGTGGATGTAGCAAAAGAGTCCTCCGACATCATCCTGCTCGAAAACAGCCTCCTCGTCCTGGAACAAGGTGTGATCGAAGGACGCAAAGTATTTGGGAATATCATTAAATACATCAAAATGGCGGCCTCGTCCAATTTCGGTAATATGTTCAGCGTTCTGGGTGCCAGCCTCTTCCTGCCATTTTTGCCAATGCTTCCCATCCAAGTGCTGAGCAACAATCTCCTGTACGACTTCTCACAAACTGCGATACCAACCGATGAGGTCGACCCTGAATGGCTGGCCAGGCCACGCAAGTGGGAGCTTGGCTCACTCCGCCGCTTTATCCTTTATATTGGCCCGATCAGCTCGATCTTCGATTACATGACCTTCTTCATCATGCTCTATGTCTTTAATTGCTGGAACAATCCGGCTTTGTTCCATACCGGCTGGTTTGTCGAGTCTTTGTTCACCCAAACGTTGATCATCCACGTCATCCGTACGAATAAAATCCCCTTTATCGAAAGCCGAGCAAGCAGTGCATTGATCGTTACTTCGCTTATTATCGTAGCAGTTGGTGCCTGGTTAACGGTATCTCCCCTGGCTGCCACACTGAGATTTGTTGCCCTGCCTCCGCTATACTGGCCTCTCCTGGCTGGCATGCTCATTACATATATCATCCTCACTCAGATCGTTAAGGTTTGGTTTGTCCGCCGGTTTTCCGAGGCTTAATCAACTTGTCGGGGTCTAAGCCTCCGACAAGCGTGAACATTTATCTAATTACTGAAGATAGTTAGCTTAGCAAATCAAGGATATATCTTCTCCCAAGGGTCGCGCAGGAAGTTGCCTAACACTTTACCGGCCATACCCTGTGCCGGGAGCACATCGCCATCCGGCTCTACGTAGAGCCAGACTTTCCCCGCGCCGGAGGGAATATTATCCTCCTGTGTCTCCAGTGCAACCGGATGATCGGCAGAGTAAGGCACAGGCAGATCAAATTTGAGCGTTAGGCCGAGCACAGCAGCCTTATTTTGTAATTCTGTGACCGGGAGTTGAGGGCCATTGAACGTAAGGGAAAGTGATTTTACGCCCAACGCCGCAAGCCTCTCAAGATAACCAGATGCTTTTCCCGCATTCTCTTCGGTGACGGTGACGTGCACCGTTACGTAAATGTCTTCCGTCAATATACCTTCAAGCGTTTTCCAGGAGTTTGCATTATCAGGCTGAAGCATGAAGAGCAGGTGGTCAAGGCCCGTTTGTAAAAGCAATTCGAAGTATTTCTTATCGCCGAATTTCAAGCCATCGGTGAACAGCCCGGTTACCTGGCCGTTCTTTTCTGCTTCCGCGATCAGATCGGGCAGGTCGTCGCGCAGGGTCGCTTCGCCGCCTGTAAAGGTGACGTGAGGGATACCTGCCACCCAGGCCTTATCAAGAATGCTGACCCATTCTGCCGTGGAGAGTTCGCGGACAACGCGTTTGGTCGGGGCATATTCGGCCTGCGTTCCAGGAGGCAGGCGATACGTCAACGCACAATCGAGCCGCAGTGGGGCGGTGAGGTCGGTTGAATGCGGAGCGACGCGCTCGAAGTCTAGATAAGTAACCGGGTCGAGGTCGGGGGTCGTCAAAAGCGTTTGAATGCGATCGGCGAAATCGGAATAGTCCTTGAGGGCCATTTTTTTATTGACCCGATAACGCGCCGCGACTTCTTTGGCGGCGATTTCGGGCGCGCTGCCTTTAATGAAGTGGTAGGCATACTCGGCCGCCGTCGGGTTGAGATGCAGAACCGTCGCAGCGTTGACAATCAGCACACCTGAACCATTGCTTTGAAGCCGCAGATGGATACGGTAAGGTGGTTGGTCGGTCGGTGTTGATTGTTTTTGATACAAGCCCGCCGGGATGGGTTCGACTTTCGTAAAGTTGAAGAATTTCATGCTGCCCTCCGTCAATGAGTTCGTAACGATCCGGAAGATTCAAGGAAAAACAATATGAAGTAACCAATGAGCAGTATCAACCAGCCGGTGATCTGGACCGTTTCCATCAGGCTCTGCCACGAGAGGGAGAAGTTTTCCTGGATGGTATGGATCAGATCTTCGAGATTATCAAGCTTTGCGCGCACCGCCTCTTTCCACTCTTTTAGATAAAACTCTTCCTGGATGGCGTGGTAAAGCTGCGCGGTATACCAGTCGCCGATCAGCAGAAGGTTTTGATCGGTATGTTCAAAATCGAGCATCAATTCGAGCCGATGTTGTACGATGCGGCGGATCTGTCCGCGTGAAGGGCCGGGCCATAGAGAGCGGCGCGAGCCGGCGCGGAACTGCGCGCTGATCGCACGCAGGCTGGCTTCCACGTTTTCATCAAGCATGCGGTAGCGCAATAATTGATAATTACCTATCTTGAGCAGCTCGAGGTCCGATTGAAAATCGCCTTCGGGCGCGATGATGACTGCCGCCTGCCAATCGACAAGTGTCATCTCGGCCTTCGAATATCGGATGCGCGAGCTCAGGATGTCCTGAATGTCGCGTTCGTCGAAAGTCTCGCGCTGGGCCCGGATGAAACGCGCCAGGGCTGCGGCATTTTTATCTACGAACCCATCCGGGCTCGGATTAACACCTTTTAAAAGAAGAACGGCGTACTCTTCGAACATTCCGTCTACCCGATGTTTTGCCGGGACGAATTGTTCCTGCAGAGCCTTCTCAACCGCAGCCCGAGCCCGCAGGCTGAGCGGATCGTCAAGCGTGAAGTGGCATTCAACGATTTGCACGCGTTCGTCATACCGCTGACGCAAAACAGTACCCTGTACATCTCCCGCTTCGAATTTGGCTCCGCCGGTCAAAGTACGTACGGAGATATCCACGGGTTGGAAGTAGGGTGCGTCTTTCAAACCACGGATCTGTTCGGGCGGTTCCCTCACATCCTCCGCTACATCAGGGAAGGCGAGCAGATAACAAAGCTCAGCGTTCTTCAGTTTCATGTTCATGAGCGGACACTTATCAGTGCATTAAGTGCGGATAAAATGCGGCAGCTCGAAGGGTATT
>JBGQIO010000104.1:0-11745 GCA_041498515.1 Anaerolineae bacterium | reverse complement strand
CGCCCGGAGCCTTTCCCGTAATTGGACCCGCTTTTCTTCCGTGAGCGACATGGCATAGGCCGGGGCAGGCCCTTGCCCTCCGAGAAAGGGCAACCAATAATCATCAAAATCCTTGAAGTCGGTGGAAATATCAACCGGGCGCGTTTCGACGCGCTGAAGCCCTGCTTCGCGAAATAAATCACTCAACCTGGCGGGATCACAAATTGGGGATCGCCGTCCTTCGTCAAGAGCATAAGCCGAAGGGTCGAGCGCGACGGCGGCATTCCAAAAGTGGCGCATCAGCTGCATCTTGCCTGCATAGTCCCAGACGAAGAGGGCGACCGTGCCTCCTTTGCGTACCACACGCGCCATTTCAGAAACCATCCGGCCCGGCTGAGGGACAAAGTTCAGCACCAGACCGGAGACTGCGCTATCACAAGTCCCGGTTTCCACCGGCAAACTTTGCGCATCACCGACATGAAATTCTGCATGAGGTTCCCGGATCTTATTACGGATATATTCAATAAATCCTTCCGAACGGTCAATCCCTTTTACATGCCCCGGATCGCATAATAGAAGGATCGTCTCGCTCAAGGACCCAGTGCCACAGCCCACATCCAACCAATTGGAACCCTCCGGCAGGGCCAGCCAATTGAGAAATTCTCTGGCAACCAACCGACTCCAACGCCCAACATAGGGTTCATAAGAATCGCCAGTGGTCCAAATATCCGGACGTGATCCTTCAACAGGCATGAGTTCTTCTCCTTACCATTAAAGGAAGCAGTGGACTGTCAATTGTAAATCATGGACTCGTGCGGCGGGATTAAGGTGTCTGTCAATTGTAAATCATCGTCTTGTGCGGCGGGACTAAAGTCCCTTCTTAGTTCATGGAAGCCCTGACGGGCTGACAAGCGGAATAAAGTAGCAACTTTGAAATTCCAGTTGTTTAATTTATTTGCTAAAGTCCTAGATTAAAGTCATGGAATTAATTTCCGGAGTGCCTACTTTTCATCTCCGAACAAATAGGGGTTACAGCGCCCGCATGCGATTATTCTTGGCGTTGTGCTCGACTTCCGCCAGTCCCAACGCTTCCATGAGCGGAGGGATATACATACCGAAGCGGCCGCGCAATCCCTTTTTCAATCCATACCAGCCGCCGACCGGGTTCTTTGGGGAGCGACCCCAGGCTTCGACCGTGCCTTCGGCGGCCGGCTTTTGCTCGTCCGCGCTGCCGAGGAGCATCCAATCGCCGTGCTTCTTGAGCATGGCATGCAGATCGTCCAGGCAGCGCAGCTGGTAGCGCAGCTCGGTCTTGCCCACCATACAAATCAATGCCGGCGGATCGAGGCTCTCGTCACGGTACATCGTATATTCCGAACTTCCGCTGGGAGTCTTCAAGACCCACGGAGCCTCACGCGTCCCTTGCCCTTTGACTTTAGCTGCTTTGGCATTCATGGCAATTTACCTCCGTAAACAAAGAATTGACCAACCGATAAAATTTAACAAAATGCGCCGAAGAGAACCACTCTCCGGCGCATTCGTCCATGAAACTTAAGCTTCGTATTCTATGGCTTCCTCTTCCACGGTCATGGCAGGCTCATCGGCGGATTTCCTGTCGAGGAACTGCATCCCCAAGGCGACCACCTTGCTGAAATATTTCGTCTCGCCTTTATCCTCGTATTTGTCCGTTTTCAGCCGTCCTTCGAGGTAGACCAAGCTGCCTTTCTTGAGATACTGCTGGCAGACCTCGCCCAGCCGCTCCCAGGCTTCGACGTTGACCCACTCGGTGGCTTCCTTGCTGTCACTCCCACTCTTCCAGCGCTGGGTGACACCCAGGCTGAAATGTACCACTTTTTTGCCGTTGGGCGTAAAGCGGGACTCAGGGTCTTTGCCTAAATAACCGATCAGTTGGACTTTATTCAGTGCGGGCATTCTTCCCTCCTATAATTGGTTTGCCGTCGTTGGGGTTTGTGCTTTTAGAGGACATGTGTATGTGTATCATTTTTTATCTCCTTTTCTCTAAAAGAGTTATTAAGTTGTACGATGAGTTTAGCACATATTTTCTAACTGTCAAGGGTAGAGATAAAAATTTTCAGCTGATCTCACCCCGCCCCCCAAAGGGAGAGAACGTATCATATGATTCCGGACAGGTCATCCATCTCTATTTTACGGATAAACTCAAAATAAAAATCCAGCGGTTTAGCGCTGGATTTCTATTCAAAACAAAGTAACAGTCTTCGGCTAAGCTATATATCTTTCGGGTTATACTGCTTTCTTAAGGACGGGCAGGCCGGTTTTCATTTCGACCACGTTATAGCCTGCAGGAACAGCGTCCATGGCACCTTCCTTGATCTCTTTCGAGAAGAAGAACAGCACTCTGTCCTTGCCGCTTGCCGCCGGTGTTCTGCGGGTGTGTAAATAATAAGTGACACCTTTGGAATTCGTAAACGCGTAAGCCATTTATCTCTCCTTTCTGGGATTTAGACACTAAAAGTGTAGCACGGATTTTCTAAGCTTGTCAACCGGGAGTTTTCGGCTATGATGATCGTTTCCACGCTCGAGGAGTTACGCTCCGCCCGTCCCTTGCTGGACGGGTCGGTAGGCCTAGTACCCACCATGGGCTACCTTCATGAAGGACATCTGTCCCTTGTACGCCGCGCCAAGGCCGAATGCCGCTATGCAGCCGTGAGCATCTTCATCAACCCAATCCAGTTCGGACCAAGCGAGGACCTTTCAAATTACCCACGCGACCTTGAGCGCGACCTGCACCTGCTTGAATCGGAAGATGCAGACCTGGTGTGGACGCCTGCTCCCGAAGATATATACCCGTCGGGGTTCCAGACCTGGGTAGAAGTCCAGGAAATGACCCGTCCGCTGGAAGGCGCTCAACGACCCGGTCACTTCCGCGGGGTCACGACCGTAGTTGCAAAACTTTTTAACGCCGTCCAGCCTGCGAAGGCCTACTTCGGACAGAAGGATGCCCAGCAAGCGGCGGTCATCCGCCAGATGACCCGTGACCTGAACTTCCCGATCGAGATCGTGGTCTGCCCAATCGTGCGCGAGCCCGACGGCCTAGCCCTCTCCAGCCGCAACGTGTACTTGGACCCTGAACAGCGCAAAGCCGCTACGGTGCTGTACAGGGCTTTGAACACCGCCCAGTCCGCTTACGATAAAGGAGAACGAGAGGCCGGGAAACTGCGACAGATCATGAAGGATACCCTGGTTTCAGAACCGCTGACCCGCATGCAATACGTCTCCTGTGCGGATTACGACACACTGCAAGAACTGGAAATGGTGACGGGTAAGAGCGTGCTCTCGATGGCAGTGTTCATGGGGAAGACGAGGCTGATCGATAATGTTGTGTTGGGGGATTAGAACGGGGATACCGAAGGTCAAGCGGATTCACACTTAGGGAAAATTTTTATCCGCAGATTGAGCTGATTACAGTAAAAAACGACTTATTGCTGCCGTTACAACGACAGCACCAGAGGCAGTTCAAGGAACCTGGCATAACGCTCGGCGGCCGTGACCAGGGCGCGGGTATCGGGTTTATTCAATGAAGTCAAAAGGCGAGGCTTAATGACGACCGTTTTCTTATGGATCGTACGCTTCCAGGTGCCTACTATTTTGCCATCGATCACGATCGCAGGATTCAGGAGGTAAACACCCCAGGCTTCCAATTTTTCAGCATGCTGCGAATCGATCACCGCGGCGCGGTCGGTGTAGCCCACCATGTATTCGTCATAGTTGGGCAACAGGTAAGCAGTGCGGGGCAATTCTCTTACCGGCCGCGTGGAAGCAGCACCCCAGTACGTTCGACCGTCTACAACTTCATTTGCCATTTCGGATTTGAGCAGCTCGAGTCCCAATTTAGCGTCGGCGAGAGTCAGACCGGACCACCAGGCAAAATCCTGCGCAGTGGCCGGGCCATGGCTCGTAAAGTAGCGCCGGGTGAGTTCAGCCAAGGCTTCGTCACGTTTCAAAGATTTGGCATGCGGAGCGCGCTCATCCAGCAGGGCATAGGTGAACTGCTTCCCGCGCCGCGCCCCGCTGCAGATGATCAAGTCCAATTCAGCACGCATCAATATATGAAGGAAACCCAGGTTATCTGTCTTGATACCCCGCTGTTCGAGTATGGATACAAGTTCCAGCCGGGTCAGCTGCTTACCGCCTTGCAGAGCTTTGACGAACGCCGAGCTGCTGCGCTTAAATACGGCAGCGTCCAAGCCCAGCCTGCGGAAATTATAGGACATGGCGGCATTGATGCGCTTTGAGGTGAGCTCCAGCATCCAACGGATATCGGCGGGCGTGACAAAATGCCAGGTTGGACGCATTACATGAGTGCGAAGAATTGAGCCATCGGCGAAGGCCTGGTCCAGGACGGCGTCGGAGCCGGCTTTCATGCGCAGGCCCACCGCCCATTTGGCGGCAGCATAGTCCTGGGCCTGCACCGCACCCAGCCACCGTACCACCTCGGCGGGGGATTCATACTCAGGCGCAGCAATGTGTTGGTTATAGAGACGGTACCCGATGAGATTCAATGAGGTCAGCTAGCCACCAGTCACTTTTAAGATATTGTGGGGAATAGCACACGGATTTGGTAGGGCAAGAACCTACCACTTTGGTAGGGCACGGCAAGAAGATCATTTGCCATCTTCGAGAACCTACCACTTGGGTAGGGCACGGCAAGAAGATCACTTGCCATCTTCGAGAACCTACCACTTTGGTAGGGCACGGCAATCTCCAAGGCAAGAAGAACGATCTTTAATTCTTAGAGATTGGACATCCCCAAAAATTTTTTAGGGACCCCAGTGCAATTCTTCGGCGAAAGGAACCAGCAGTATGTTCGGTCGTGCGTCCGGATAAAGGATCTCAGCACGGCCCCCCTGGAATATATCCTGTGTGGGCGCAAAGATCACAACGGCTAAGCTTGCATCGGGGGCCCAAAGAATCTCATTGGTATTATCGAAGACATCCGGTTTGAGCTGCTGACGTCCGGTCACTCCATCCGAGCCGGAACGGACCAAAACCAGCGGCGTATGCCCGTTGGCAGGTATCGCCGGAAGGTTATTGAAAAAGAAATATAGCTTCCCGTCCGGCCCAACCTGCGGCGCGGCAGCAAAATTATAGGTGCCGTCCGGCGCTGAGCCTACCAGTAAGGTCGCCACGTTGCCATCCGAGGGGTTTATGTACCACAGGCCCGAATCGATCAACCCGATCGTTGAGCTGGAGGCATATAATCCGCTTCCATCCGGGACCCAATCCACCTGACAGCAGACGTTCGCGCCGTCCGGGCGCTTAAACCGCACCAGCGTATTATTGGCAGGAATATAAATCCCGGACGTGCCTCCTTCGTAAAAGCCGATGCTGATCAACAGCTTGCTTCCATCAGGCGCATATTTGACCGGCGCATACAATTCACGCACCACCGGGAAGCCGGAGGAAGTATCTATCTGGTTCTCCAGGACTTTGCTGACCGCGCCGGTGCTGATCGAATAAAAATTCAAGCCGTCGTGGTTAAAGGCAACCGTCTGCCCGTCCGGCGACCAGACCGGCATCCCAACACCGTTCGTGAAACGATTGTTATCGTCCAGCGGCCCGCCATCGAGAAGCAGGCGGCGTCCCGCGCCGTTGGAATCCACCAGCAATAATTGGTTATTCGAGGCATAGACCACGCTGCCATCGATGGGAGATATATCATAGCGATCCACGGCAGCCGGCTCGAAGGTAATCTGGTGAACCGTGTGACCGTCGCGTTCGATGCGAAAAATTTGCAGAAGCCCGCCGCTGTCATTGTCGAGAAAATACAATGAATGAGGCAGCGGGTTAGAGTTCGATGCTGAAGTGGCGGAAGGTGTAGCAGCCGAAGGTGAAGCCGTTGCTTGCGGAGCGGTAGTATTCGTCGCCACATTCCCAGGAGCGGAGGAAGGAAGAGGTGAGGCCGCAGTGGTGGAGGGAACGAGAGCCTGCATGGTTTGAGCCACAGAGGTTGCTGCGCCATTGATCTGAGATGGAACGCCCGGCAAGGCGCAGGCCAACAAGGCCGCTGCCAACAGAAGCGCTGTGATCAATAATCTTGAATGAAGCCTCATAAGATCTCCTATACCTGTTCGAATCTCGAAACAGGTACGACGAAGAGAGTAGCCCGCTTCTCTCCAGACGCTTCGGCATGCTCTGCGCGGTGGCGGGCGGCTTTGAGCGTTGCCCGGACCAACTCGCTGGCTGCATCGACCTGCGCGTCTTCGATACCGATCAAAAGCGTCGCGACTCCGCTACGCAGAAAACCTCCAGTAGATGATATTCCGGTCACGCGATATTGGGCACTGATCAACGCGCGGGTGAGCGCCTCAGAATCGCTATCTTTGACGATCACGATCATCATCTTCATGGGTAGATCTCCTCAAACCTTTCTACCGGCAGGACAAAGACCGTCGCGCCTCCCACAGTTACCGGGATGGGGGCGGGCATTGGCAAAGGCGAACCTTCCAGCGGCATCGACATATATTCCACACGCTGCCGGCAAGCTATACGCAAAGTGGACAGGACCTCTTCCTGGCGACCATCCGGCAAACCGATCAACAAAGTGGCATTGCGGCGCCCCAGGAAACCGCCGGCGCTTGCCAAATAGACGACCGGTGCGCCCAAAGGTTCCAGGGTGCGTATCGCGACATCCAGATCCTGATCCTGGATGACCGCCAGCATCAGGAAACGTACTGAAACAGCATTCATTTCTCTATCACCTTGTTCTAAAGCTGTTCGTAGCGATCAACATTCAAAACAAAAACTGCTGCACGCTTGAGACCCGGGTCCACCGGCGGAACGCTATATTCGCGTATGATCTGCACAGCAGACGGCACCTCTCCAGCTTCTGCGCCGACCAGCAGGGTGGCATTACCCCGGCGAAGAAAGCCGCCGCTCGAAGCAATACGGGTCACACGGAAACCTGCCTCGGTGAGCGCCTGTAAGATGTCTTCTCCATCGGTATGATGCACAATTGCAACGATCAACTTCATCATACTAAAATTCCTCGTAGGAGTCCACCTCGAAGGTGAAGATGGTCGCGCCGCCCACCTTCACCGTTTGAGGAGCAGGCAGAGGGAGTGCCTTTTCGGAAAACGGCGTTGGCACATACTGCACTTCTGCGCTTGAAGCACGCTCCAAAGCCTTGACCGCGGCTGCCTCACGACCTTCGGGCAGACCCACCAATAAGGTGACATTTCGATGGTTGAGAAAGCCTCCAGCGCTGGGCAGACGGTCCACCGTAAAGCCAATCTTGGTCAGAGCGCTGAGTGCATTCTCCATATCCTGCTCCCGGATCACAGCGGCCATCAATCGCGTGACCGGCGAAGAGGCAGCCTCGCCGACGCGCAAGAGCTCAGGCCAGGGTAAATGCTCCTCGGTCAATGCGGCATCCACTTCGCCGACCAATTGTGAAAAAACCTCCTCTGAAATCACACCGTCATGCAGCAAGCCGGTCAGCGCACTACGCTGAGCCCGCAGCGCTTCACGTCGAGCGGTATCCAATTCTTCCGCTTCCACCCTGGGATCCGAAACCATTACATCTTTCACGGCTTGCACGAGACCGGCGTTCTGATGTTCGATCAGAGGCGCGAGACGTCCCCAGGTATGTTCAGAGATAAGCCCCTGATCGCTCATCCGATGCAGATATTCATAAGCGGCGCGTCCTGCCACGAAACGGGCATGCCGGCGTTCATATTCCGCCTGGACGCCCGACCGTTCGACGATCTTCAACCGCCGCGTCAACCAGTCCATGGAGAAGCCCTGGACCAACAAAGTGAACAACACCACGCCAAAGGCCATCGCTTGTAATTGCGTCCGCTCTGCAGCGAAAACGCCTTGTGTTGGAAGACTAAGCGCCAAAGCCAGGACGATCGCGCCGCGGAGCCCACCCCAATACAAAATATGTTTCCATTTAGGGAGGAGGTCGCGACCAAACAGGGAAAACCCATAAATGCTAACAGCCCGAGCCAGTAAGACTGCAAGGATCGCCCAGCCGATGGCTTTCCAATTGGCAGCCAGTTGGCTGAGGTCGATCGCGAGACCCACCAACAAAAAGACAAAAGAGTTGGCGAGGAACGCAGCGGTCTCCCAGAAATTGAAGACCACAATGCGCGTGGTGGGTGACATGCCGCGCGGACCCTCATTACCGTTCACCAGGCCGGCGGCTACCACCGCCAATACGCCGCTGACGTGCAGGGATTCGGCGAGAAGGTAGGAACCAAAAGCCAACACAACCGTCAGAGTGGTTTCGACCAAGGGATCGTCAATGCGCCCGATCACCTGAGAGATGAGCACCCCCAGGATGATCCCGATCAACAAGCCACCGCCGGCCACAGTGAAGAAACTGGCAATGTTACCTGCCAGGTTGAACTGCCCACTCAGGGCAATGGTTACCGTGAGGGTGAACATTACGATGGCCGTGCCATCATTAAACAGACTCTCTCCCTCCAGCAAGACCTGCAAACGGCGAGGCGCTCCCAGCCGGCGGATGAGGGCTACAACCGCCACAGGGTCTGTGGCGGAGACGAGGGCGCCGAAGACCAGCGAGATCTGAATAGTAAGCCCGGTGCCTTGCGCGACCAGCCAGGCGACCATTAGAGTAGTGAGGATGACGCCAGGGACAGCCAGGAGCAGGATGAACCAAAAGTCACGCCGTAAATCTTCCAGGTGGATGTGAAAGGCTCCATCGAAAACAAGGGGCGGGACGAGCAGCGCCAGGATCAATTGCGGGGAGATCTGGATCTCCTGCGCCGTCAACAGGCCGAGAGCCAGACCGATCAACACCAGACCGACGGTATAGGGGATCCTTAAACGGCGCGCAACAATCGCTACTGTCGAGGCAATCAACAGTAGGACAACCATGGCTTCTTCTATGGTGAGAAAGTTCGCGCCGTTCATTTCTTTGAAAAAATTTTATACCATATTATTGGTAGATTAGTAAATTGGGGGGTTGGTAAATTGGGAGATTGGGGATCCGGAAATTGGTATCATGAATTGACGCGCCTAGGCTTACCACTGCTTGGGCAAGCAGGGCAGGCACAATAAAGTCATTGCAGAGCACGAACTTTAACTTGGTGATTGGTATTCGATATTCGAGAATCGGGATGGGGAATAGGTATTCGAGATCAGCCCGAATCCTTGGGGTGCTTAACAGGAAGCCGAGGGCAGCCAGGAACTCACGATAACATCCATGGTGATCCCATAAGCCACTGCATTCCATAACCGCATACTAGCAGGTTGGTCTTTCACTTTCTGCCAATATCCCGAGAAAACGAAAAAGGTTGTAACCAGAGCAACTACAAGCCGGATAACAATACCAATCCAGCTTCCAAAACACCAGGGAGCCTGGTTCCTGATCACGTTCACTGCGATGCTATAAATCCAGCGCAGGATAACACCAAGAAAAACGCCGACAAACACTTGAATTTTAGCGTTGTTATCCTCCTGTTGAGTTGCCAGCTTGAAACGAATTGCATCATTGAATATGAACGAGTTCATAGGTTTCTCCTCCTAGTATGTCCACGGACCAACCAGAGCATCAATGGAAAAACCATAAACCAGTGAATTCAAAAAGCGCATACTGGCAGGCTGACCCTTGACCTTCTCCCAATATCCAGAAAAAACGAAGAAAGTCACGATCAGAGCTACCACAAGGCGGGCAAGGATAGCGGACCAATTCCCAAAATTCCATGGATTTCCCCTAGTCACATCCACCACAATGCCATAAAACCAACGGACGATAACGCCCAGGAAAACGCCAAAGAAGACCTGTATTTTGGCGTTGTTATCCTCCCGTTGAGTTACAAGCCTGAAACGAATTGCATCATTGAAAACGAAGGAGTTCATACATTTCTCCTTTTAGTCCGGTTGAAAATGCAAAGTCATTATAGCAAATGGAAAGGCCAAATACAACAAAAACCATTCAAAAATAATAATGGGAAATTGGTAAATTGGGAGATTGGTAAATTTGGGAATAGAGAATGGAGAATAGGTAATTAGGGATTAGGTAATTAGGTAGTAGGTGATTAGGGATGATGTATTGGGAAAATGAGAAATTGGGAGTTGAGGATTGATATTCGATAATTCTATATTCGAGATTCGGTGGGCGGGGGATTTGGATTTCGGCTGATTAAAAGTTTAAGAAACCATTAAGAGCAAAGAATCTAGAAAAGGGGGTGAAGATGGTAAAATAATTATGATAATTTAGCCCAATTTAGTGCTATATAACTGATCCAGATATCACCCATCCATGTAATACCAGATAATAATAGACCAAAGGAGAGATAAAAATGGCAAACTATTTGTTACTTTACAGCGGCGGCAAGATGCCCGAAAGTGAAGCCGAACAGAAAGCAGTCTTAAAGGAATGGGAAGCCTGGTTCGGTAAAGTTGGCGCAGGTATGGTCGACGCAGGCGATCCATTTACAGCGAAGGCCAAGAGCATCGCCAGCGACGGAAAGGTCAGTGACGGTGTGGTCGGTACTATGGCCAGCGGATATTCGGTTATCAAGGCAGATTCGCTGGATGCAGCTGTAGCTTTGGCAAAAGGCTGTCCGGTTTTGAAGGGCGGCGCCAAGATCACGGTATACGAGACCTTCCACGCGATGGGGATGTAAGCCAACCCCTCCATACCTAGAAAATTCAGTCGAGACAAACCTCCGAGGCTATGCAACCTCGGTAGTTTTTTTAAAGGTACCGCCGCCCGAAAGGGCGGCAGTACACCAGGAGACTGAAATTATTTTCCGATGTAAGCGATTTTACACCTATGGACAGGCCTTGCTAAGATTTGCAGTGATGTTCCATTTGGAGCGGTATATGCGAGCTTTCACATTTTCGCAACACAAAGGAGATCACAAAGAAACAATACAAGGGGCGGGATCAGTAACGGTGACCACCTGGCCATTTGGGAATACAACATCGGTGGTTTCCAAGCCACGCGTCACTTTAAGGCCTTTATATAATATCGTCACCGGCCAGGGAAAAGGATTATTGCCTGCCAAACGAACGCGCTCCGACGAAAGGAAGGTCACACCCAGTGTTTGCAAAAAGAGGCCCACCGGAGCGAGCCCGGTCAGCGCACCACGTTCACCAATACCGCTGCCTGTCTCTGCATGGTAGCGCTCATAGAATGCCCGGCTTTGTTTAAGACTCTGAATAACGCCATTCATAACTCGGCCGATCAAACGAGCGGCCTCATTCCGGAAGCCGTATGCCAGGAGTCCCTCACCCAAGATCTGGTTCCAAGGCAAATGAACGCTCAACGCAACGGCCTCCGCCTTGGGGTCCGGCAAGACCGGAAGAGCCGGTAGACCGAAGGGCCGATCGAAACGGCCCGCATCAAACACCGAACGCGTAAGCAACTCCTGCGCCTTCTCCTGGTCCATAAGATGCGCCCAGAGGGGGGTGAACAAAGTGATATCTTCACCGGCTGAATCCACACTCCGGAGGGTCACCTTATCCACGTCTTCAAGTCCCTGAATCTTCAGGCGAGTGACTTTGCTATAAACTTTTTGGCTAGTGGCAACCAACCCACCGCTACGCCATTGGAATTGATGCACTGCGATGACTTCAGTTTCTTCTTCAGCCTGGCGGTTGAGACCGAAGATTTCAATCACCGGCTTAGGCGTGGAGGGATTTTTAGTCTGTATTTCAATTAGCAAGCGAACAGCTTGCTCGAACCCAGCTTTCCTTGGGTGCATTTCGCCGGGGCCTTTATGGCGCCCAATCAGTTTGCCGGGCAAAGAT
>JBGQIO010000103.1:0-11953 GCA_041498515.1 Anaerolineae bacterium | reverse complement strand
GCCATATCCGCCACATCAGAAGGTAGTTCCTTATCAAGCGGTTTTGTTTCTTTAAAGGAGATCATGATCCATCCTTCTCTACGAAGGACAAGGAATCCGGCGCCGAGAACAATTGCTCCTAGCATAACCAGGAGGATAATATTGCCCCAATTGGTGGGTTGTTCGCCGAGGTCGTTCTCGTTGTAACGCTGAACATAATTGACCAGGTTTGGATCACTGGGACCTGACGTTGCTTGCGGCGCAGCGGTGGCAGGTTGTTGTGTTGTGGATGTATTGCTTGGTGCGGATGCGGCGGAAGCAGTTCCCGGCGCGGCTGAGGCTGCACTTGCCGAGCCAGAAGCAGCGGGCGGGTCACTGGCTCCTATCTGAATACCCAGCTTGTCAGCATAAACTTGAGCGCGGGCTTGTAGGTCGTTTGGATGGCATTGCGCGCAAGAGGCCTTCACATCAGCCAGAGGCGAGACCATCCCGGTATGAGCGGCTGCCTTATCGGTAGCCTGGTTATTTCCTGCGTGGCAGATATAGCAGAAATCACCAAAGGCATGCGATTGGTGCCAGCTTGTTCCGTCATTGTTAACCGGGTCCTTCGCTTGCACCTCATGGCAGTTTTTACACGAGGACGCCTGTGAACCGCACTGTGCTTTTACAGGTTGTACGAATGCCAGCGCGGCCCCGGTGACGAGCAAAGTTAGAATTCCGGTAGTCACGAGCATGACGTAGAGTTTCTTTATTTGCATATCTTCCTCCTCAAGGAGAAAATTCTAGGCAGCCTTGGTCTCTTCCATCAAACCAGCCCGATGGGCGAAGCGGTCTCGCATTACGGTTCTTAGCAAATCGAGTGCTTGGATTAGTCGAGCGTCGGCAAGGTGATAAGTGATAGTCGTACCTTGGCGAACGGTGTAAACCAGGCCGCGCTCACGTAAGATCTTGAGGTGTCGGGAGGCGGTAGGTTGGATGACCTCTAATTCATTCGCTAATTCGGTGACATTGTGGGGTCCTTCTGCTAATGCGTATAGAAAAAGTAAACGAGTGGGATCTGAGAGGGCGAAACAAAAGTCTGCTTCGAGCTCTGATATTTCCTGGGCCAATGCTGGTGTAACCATACAGCGCTCCTGTCTATATATGCATAAATGAATATATGCAATTGGATGATACATCTGTGAATAAAAGTACAAAAGTACCGGGTGTCATATATTAGGTGATATAATGTCACAGGATTTATGACAAATACCTGTAATCTGAGTTAGGTTATCTAGATTACAAAAAGGAAAAATGAATGGTATTCCAGCGTGATGCCGTGTCGGTTAATGTGGGTGTTAGATTGCGAGAGTTGAGGGAGGCGCGCTCGATCTCTATGCGTGGCCTGGCGATCAAAAGCGGACTATCCGCCAATGCCCTAAGTATGATTGAGCGTGGGCGGACTTCACCTTCCGTCAGTACTCTGTACAAACTTGCTGATGCTCTGGGTGTGCCGATCACCGAATTCTTTGGCCCTCAATCTGATAAACAGGATATTCTGCTAATAAAAGCTGACGAGCGCATCCGGGTCCCATTTTCGCGTGGCGTTTGGGAAGGGTTAGGCGGCGAGAAGTTCAGCGGTCGCGTAGAACCCTTCATCCTGACGCTCGAGAGTGGCGCCTCCAGCGGTCAACACACGATGATCCATACCGGTCATGAATTTGTTTTTTGTTTGCGGGGTCAGTTGGAATATCTGGTTGAGAAGCAATTATTTGACCTAGGCGCAGGGGACAGCCTGTTGTTTGCCGCGCAGCTCAATCACCGCTGGCGCAATCCGGGTAAAACGGTGACAAACGCCTTGCTAGTCTTATCTGGATTTTTGGAAGGTGAACTTCCGCATACCTTGCACTGGAAGAATTAGAATAATAAAAAAGACGTCCGTCAAAATTAGACGGACGTCTTTGATTATTTAATAAACAGAAGGCTACGAATACATTCCCCAATCCAGGGCGGATGGATCTTCCATCATTCCAAAATCCCACATGTCGGGTAGCATTTCAATAGTCACCGGCCTATCGAACGCTTCCACTGCTTTTTGTCGTGTCATCTCGATCATGGCCGGTCCATACGGACAAAAAGGTGTAGTAAGGATCATCTTCATGTGAGCAATATCATTTTCAAGGCTTACATCCCGGATCAGACCCAGCTGGATGATGTTCAATCCGATTTCGGGGTCAACGACTTCTGAAAGTCGGGCTCGCACATTTTCGACCATTTCTGGGTGGGTATCGTGAAGGGCCCATTGGATTGGATTGGCGACCTCTTTTTGTTCCTCAGTCATATCTAAAATCCTTTATTTTATATTTAACTTGCGCTTTGCGCAGGCTGCACAACGTATGTGCAATGCGCGCCTCCGTTCAGGATACATTGCACTTTTTCAGCCGGTAGGGCTAGCATTTTTGATATCAATGCCTGGTCTACTGTGCAAACCTCGGGATGGTTGATCCCGATCTTGTAGTAAGGGCAGGATATCTCATGGATGTGGTATTGCTCGCCCTTTTTTTCCCATTCAACGGTAAAGCCCTCTTCTGACAGCAGGGTCATGACAAAATCCAAACGGTCCTCCATACCCAGGCCCTGCACCTGATCCGTATAATCGTTTGCCATGTCTTCCGCGATATCGCTAAAAAGCTTGCTGACTACGGGTGCCGGCATCGTTTCTTTCATTTGCGTCAATAGGCGGGTGGTTAGACGCAGATATCGGGTGGGAAATTTCTCCATCCCGTCCTCGGTCAAAAAATAGGTCAAACGCGGACGTCCGACACCGTGGCGTTCCTCTTCGGCTGCCACCAAACCCTCAACTTGTAGGTTTGTCAGGTGGTGACGGACCGATATGGGGTTAATGCCAACCGCCTCGGCTAATTCGTTAATTGTTCGCCGGGGTTGATGCAGTAAAGTTTGTAATATTCGATCGCGCGTGCTTTTCATTCGAACCTTCCGCCATCTGGCACAACAGGGAGGCTGGCTGGAAACTTACCGGAAAGTATACACGGCTGCCGTGGATCTGTCAATATTATAGATAATTATCATAAATATCCAGCTAGGCTTTATATTATTCAATGCTTGCCGCGTCCGAAAGATGCCAGACAACATCCTCCCACTCGCTCGCGGGTGTGACAAGTGCATTGAATTCCTCGCCGGATTCGTCCCCGCTCTTATTGAATGCTTCATGGCTTTCCCACTCCATTAGCCATAGCACATCGTTTGGGTCTTTTTCAGACCGGTAGATTTTGGCCCAATGGCAGCCTGCTTTTTTCGCATTTTTTACGAACATTTTGGCCGCTTTTTTGGTGCCTTCAAAATCGTTGACTTTCACGCGCATGGTGATCAGGACAGACATGGTGGCCTCCTTTATGGTTTTTTGAGTATAAACAAATAATTTAGATGATTCTACTCTTTATTCTGTCGGTATTCTAGTGGGTAAAACTTGTGAACCGTTTTTCGTTCAATTTTGGTTGTATTTTTCCCTGGAAGTTATACAATATCTTCAATAGATGGTTGCTAAACCTAAAAATGTCCAAAGGTAAATACGGAGGAGTTATGTTATCTATAAATCGTTTATCACGACCCTGGATTTTGGTTTTTTCGTTTGTAATAATTATTGTTCTGGTATGGATCGGCACCGAAGGATTGCGTAAAGAATCCTTTGAAGAAGGGTTTGAGGGAAAAGCCAAGGTACGGAACAGCGGAGTCGTTTCCCCATTGGTCGTGAATTCTTCGTCGGATATTCCTGCGTTCATCTCGAAATCAGCTGCACCTGGAGGTTTTACCCCGCAAACCCGTTTGGGTTTTCATGTGAACGATGAATGGGAACCGGCCATCGCAGCCGACCGTTTTGGGCATGTCTATGTCTTGTATCCGCAATATGGAGGAGTCCCGGGATGCCCGGCTTGTTATAGCCCCACGATGATCCTGCAAATCAGCAGCGATCATGGCCAAACATGGGCATCGCCGACGGTCATTTATCCGGCTGGTTCGAACAGCTATCAAGTCGATGCACAGATTGTTGTGGACAGGGTTGATGGCCAGACAGTTTATGCTGCATGGCTGCAAAACAATAAATCGGATATCGTTGTAGCCAAATCCACTGATTTTGGGGCAACCTGGTCGGTGGTGACAGCCGATCACACTAATGCCGGCACCGACAAGCCGATCTTGGCAGTTCAAGGCCAGGATGTCTATGTGTCGTATAACCATAGCCAAACCGCCTATGTGACTTCTTCGCATGATGGCGGCACCTCTTTCACGGAAGTCAAAATGAACCAGAATGCGAAGCTTGGGTGGTCTTTGGGTGGTGGGGGCACAGTCACCCCAAATGGCTATGTCTATTTTTCGTGGGATGGCTATGAAGCCAATGGAGGAGCGAAAGGTAATGTCAATTTATATGTAAGCCAATCTACCGATGGTGGCGCTTCCTGGACAACCAGGCAGATGGATATCTCTTCTTCTCCACCTGACTGCTCAGCCTTTGACTGCGGTTGGGCCTTCCTTGGAGCGGCGATGACCATGACTTCTGATTCCACTGGAAACCTCTATGCTTTGTGGAACGCTGGCTCCTCTGCAAAAGGTCCGGAACGTATCTACTTTTCCAAATCCCTTGATGGTGGCAGTACTTGGTCCGCTAAGCGGGATGTCTCCACCGCGCCGGCTGGCGCGCATCATGCCTTTCCTGCAATAGCTGCTACAGGTAATGGGGATGTCCGCATCGCATGGATGGATGCACGTGCGGCGAATGGGGGTATGGATCGCTGGAATGTCTATTATCGCAGTTCGACCGATGGTGGGAATACTTGGTCGGCAGAAACAGACATCTCGACCTTCGTGAGTGGATTTACATATATCTTCACGGATGGCTTTCGCTTCCCGTTCGGTGATTATTTTGAGATGGATATTGATGAACGCGGTACGACCCATGCTGTATGGGGCGAAGGGTATAGCTATGACTCGCCTGGCTCGATCTGGTACAGCCAGGGAAAATAAGAATTTAGCAAACAAAGTGCCCGCTCGATCACTCGGCGGGCACTTTGTTACTATTCTTGAAGATGTTTATCGCCAGAATGTAGGGAATATGGTGCGCAGGACGGTTTCGATGATCAAGGCCAAAACAAAGTAATTACTAAAAACGCGGTTGTGAACGAAGCAAACTGTGGAGAACCAGCGAGGCCAGATTGGGTAACCAGCGGGCGGCCCGGACGGTCGTGGTTTTGACATGCGTTGGATGGCAGTCTGTGCGGGTTTGATCGCAAGGAAGATCAAAAGCATGATCGGGGTGAAAAAATGGGTCACGAAAATCAGGTAAAGTACGATGATATACGACAGGACGATGGCTGACATCGTGACGTAGCGCGCCGCGGGTTCGCCGATCAGGACCGGAAGTGTCCTCACGCCCTTTACTTTGTCTTCCTTGAGCTTGTCGGTGTGCTTGCCTAGGTTGATGGTAACGACATTTAGTCCTACGGGAATGCTGGCAAGCACAACGGCCCAAACCCAGAGACCGGTCAACACATAATATACGCCTGCGATCATGATCGGTCCCCAAATTATAAAAATGGATAGTTCGCCGATGCCGATGTACTTAAGCGGATAAGTATAAAAAAGCAGGATCAAAGCGCCGAATACAAACAAACCTACGACGAGGGACGAGAAGTTTGAATGGAATATCGCATATAAACCGGCCAGAGATGCCAGTAATCCGCTGATCCCGAACCAGATCAGGTGTGTACGTTTATCCCAGAAGCCCTGAGCCAATGGGTGGACACCATATTGGGTGCGGAAGTAGTTATCCTTGTCGATTCCGCGGCTGAAATCGGTAAAGTCGTTGATCAAGTTGTTGGTTCCATGGGCAATAAAGAGACCTATCGTCAGGATAACCCAAGTGAGAAAATCGAAGGGTTTATTGTTTGCGTGTAAGTATTGCCAGGCTAATAAACCGCCGATCAAGCCCGAGTAAAGCGTGATCGTCCCGACGGCTGAGCGCGTGGCTATGAACCACTTGGAAAGGATGTCCAGCGCGTCCCATTCCTTTTTATCTTCCATCCTGATGAGCTGGCTGAGCGACTTGCGCCACATAGCGAAAGTAGTATTCAAGGTGATCTCCTTTCCATTGTTTGACTTTATATAATACACCAGATTTGTCTTAAGGATTTTGATCCAGCAGTCTTCATTCGGTTGAGTACTAGCCGAGTAATGATCAGATTAACAAGCTGCCGTTTTAATAACTCTTTGGCCAGTGTTCACATAGTTTTGAGTGATTATTGTATCGTCCGTCCTGAATAAATGGAATGCAAAATTTCGGGTCAAATTTAGAAAGATTGTCGCTTAAGGTGCTCACAAAAGGGCCTTACTCGAAGGCTAAAATAGGCTTGGAGCCGAATTTACTAGAAAAATATCATAAATATTGACTTTTTCGGCTAACCCTGCTATAATGCCACCGAAGCCGATTAGAATGAGTATGTATGTTAAGCTGTCAGACAATTCACGCTCAAAACATTGGGCGGAAGTTGGTAAATCTCCATTTAGGACTGAATAACTGTATTCGTTTTCATTCGTTTTCGCAAGAAGTGAAAAAAATCATTTTTGTTTCCGGTAATTATGAGGTCGTCTTGAACATATTTTTACATAATGGAAAACCTGCTTTCATCGCTCGGTAACTAAATTCAACCTTTCAGGAGCACAACCGCATGTCGCAACTCGAAATCAAAAACCTGCACGTCGGTATTGACGGCAAGGAAATCCTTAAAGGCGTTACACTGACTGTGAAACAGGGTGAGATTCATGCCATCATGGGTCCAAATGGGACCGGCAAGTCTACACTGGCATACACACTTATGGGGCATCCTAATTACGCTGTCACAAGTGGAGAAGTTCAATTCAAGGGTAATAACCTTCTTGAACTTGATCCAGATGAACGTTCGCGAGCAGGTATATTTTTGGCGTTCCAGTACCCGGTTTCCATTCCGGGTGTAACCGTTGCAAACTTTCTGCGCACTGCGCTTAATGCTCGCCGCCGAGCCATAAATCCTGAAGACAAAGGTGTGCCCATCCCTGAGTTCCGCAAGATGCTCAAGGAAAAGATGGAATTGCTCAAGATGGATCAGGCTTTCGCAGGTCGCTATCTGAACGATGGATTTTCGGGCGGAGAAAAGAAGCGTGCGGAGATCTTGCAAATGGCTGCCCTCAAGCCCGAAATAGCAATTTTGGACGAAACCGATTCAGGTCTGGATATTGACGCGTTGCGCGTCGTTGCTGAGGGCGTCAACGCCTTGAGCGGGCCCGAACTGGGCATACTCGTCATTACACATTATCAACGCCTGCTGAATTACATCAAGCCCAATTTTGTGCATATCATGTTGGATGGGCGCATCGTGGAATCTGGCGGTCCTGACCTCGCACTCCATCTTGAGGAGCAGGGCTATGATTGGGTGCGCGAAAAGTACGAGGAAATCGCTCAATGATGATCTGAAGATGGGAATCGTTTACTGGTTTCGATCTCACAAATAAGAAATCCCGATTCCTAATTAATGGAGCTGCCATGACTGAGGACGCAAAAATTCTTGAAGATATCGGTGAGTACAAATACGGTTTCCACGACCGTGATGACAATTACGTGTTCAAGTCTGAACGCGGTCTTTCGCGCGAAGTAGTCGAAAACATTTCGCGCATGAAGCAAGAACCGCAGTGGATGCTTGAGTTCAGGCTGAAAGCCCTGGCACATTTTTTATCTCGCCCGATGCCGGCCTGGGGCCCATCGCTCAAAGAGTTGGAATTCGATAAAATTTTTTACTATGTAAAACCGACCCAGAAAAGTGAAAAATCATGGGACGACGTTCCCGACGATATTAAAAATACTTTCGATAAGTTGGGCATCCCCGAAGCCGAGCGCAAGTTTTTGGCAGGCGTCGGTGCTCAGTATGAGTCGGAAATGGTCTACCATTCCATCCTGGAGCATCTCGAAAAGCAGGGAGTGATCTTTCTATCAATTGAAGATGGCCTGAAACAATACCCTGAACTTTTCAGGGAATATTTTGGGACGGTGATACCAATTGAAGATAATAAATTCGCGGCACTTAATTCCGCGGTTTGGTCGGGCGGCTCGTTCGTCTATGTGCCGAAGGGTGTTAAAGTGGATCTGCCCTTGCAGGCTTATTTCCGCCTGAACACGGCCAATGTCGGACAGTTCGAGCGTACTCTTATTATCGTCGATGAAGGCGCCTCCGTCCATTACGTCGAAGGATGTACTGCTCCGCAATACACCACCAATTCGTTCCACAGTGGCGTGATCGAGATCGTGGTCAAGAAGGGCGCTCGTTCCCGCTACTCTACCATCCAGAACTGGTCAACTAATGTATTCAACCTCGTGACTCAGCGTGCCAAGGTGTATGCCAACGCCTCGCATGAATGGGTGGACGCTAATCTTGGCTCGAAGCTGACCATGAAATATCCATCATGTTATTTGATGGAACCCGGAGCCCATGGCGAAATGCTCTCGATGGCATTCGCAGGTGCGGGTCAAACACAGGACGCGGGCAGTAAGATGATCCATTTTGCGCCCAATACTTCCAGCAAAATCACTTCCAAATCTATTAGCAAAGGCGGCGGACGAACATCCTATCGGGGCATGGTCAAAGTTTATAAAGGTGCCAAAGGTGTCAAGTCCAACGTGGTATGCGATGCGCTTTTGATGGATCCCAAGTCTCGCTCCGACACCTACCCAACCATCGAGATTGATGAAGATGATGTAACCATTGGTCATGAGGCTTCAGTCAGCAAAGTGGGTGAGGAGCAACTTTTCTATCTCATGTCTCGCGGCCTAAGCCAGGAACAAGCGACTGGGATGGTCGTATCCGGCTTCATTGAACCGCTGGTCAAGGAACTGCCGATGGAGTACGCAGTTGAAATGAACCGTCTGATTCAACTTCAAATGGAAGGGTCAATCGGTTAGTATGCAGGAAAAACCTAAAGTTGTTATTTCGAAAATACGGCGAACTGAATCTGCCGCAAAAGAATTTAAATTCACTCAATCTGATATTCCCGCTAGCAGTAATGGTATAGCGGCTTATCGAACACGCGCCTGGGATGCATTCAAGCGACTGTCTCTGCCCTCAATATCCGATGAAGCCTGGCGCCGCACCGATATTCATACATTGCCAGCCGATTCATTCGTACTTCCAAATAAAGGTGCCTATAGCGACCTTCCCTCGGTTCCCGAAGATTTGCTAAAACCCCTGGTTGCAAATGCTCACGGTGGACAAATTGTTTTACTGCCAGGCGGTGCAACCATTGAATTAGATGCAAAATTGACGGGTAAAGGCGTCATTTTCACTGATTTAAAGACAGCCCTGGAAAAGTATCCTGAGCTCGTTGCCAAAATGCTCGGTCAGACTGTAAATGTTGAAGAAGGCAAATTCTCTGCATTGGCAGGCGCTTTTGCTCAGAATGGCATCGTGCTTTATGTGCCTAAGGGTGTGACAGTCGAAGAACCCTTTCATTCTGTGTTATGGGGACCAGGCGCAAATTTTGCTTTTATTTCACACCTACTGGTCTTGATCGATGAGGGTGCGTCCGCGACTTATGTGCACGAATCAGCTTCGCCGACCGAAAATACGACTGCAATGCATGCCGGGCTGGTAGAGATCAAGATAGGTAGCGGCGCGAATTTGAAATTTGTCGAATTACAATCCTGGGGCAAACATATCTGGAATTTCTCGCACGAACGGGTGCGTGTCGAGCGCGGCGGTACCCTGGATTGGATCTTCGGTGCTGTCGGCTCGAAACTCACCAAGAACTTCTCCGAACTAGACTTGGCTGGTGAGGGCGCCACTGGTCGCATGTCGGGGTTCTATTTTACGGACGGTTCTCAACACCTCGACCATGATACTCAGCAGAATCATCTTGCTCCGAACACCACCAGCGATTTACTGTTCAAAGGTGCCTTGAAAGGAAGTAGTCGTTCCGTATGGCAGGGAATGATCTATGTAGCCCCATTGGCCCAGAAGACGGATGGGTATCAGGCAAATCGCAATTTGGTCTTGAGTGAAGCTGCTCGAGCAGATTCGATCCCGGGTTTGGAGATCCTTGCTGACGATGTCCGCTGTACACATGGCGCCACTGTCGGAAAGTTAGAGCAGGAGCCATTGTTTTATCTTAAATCACGAGGAATCACACAGAAGGAGGCAGAACGCCTGATGGTGGAGGGTTTCTTCGACCCGATCATGCAGCGTATTCCGTTTGAGGGTGTACGAGAGAGATTCCACCAGGCAATTTTGGATAAGATGGGATAGGGACCGGAAAGAATTTCCGGTCAAAAATAATCGAAGGGATACGTGTCAGGAAATCGAATGGCAACTAAGAGAAAAACAACCCGTAAGAAGGTAACAAGAGCATCCGCTAAAATCGCAACCCGCCCTACACGGAGTCGTGTAGCGGCGATCGCTGCGAAAAGTTCTCCAAAACCTGTTGTGAAAGTAGTGACAAAGGTTATACCTAAATCAGGTTCGATCGTCAAAAATAAGATTGGCACAATCCATGCAACACGTGTGCCACGTATAGCAAACTCTGTGTCCTTCGCCCAGCGGCAGGCGATCCGTTTGGCGCGAGCCCCGCAATTTACCTATATGAATGCACCTGGGGCTGAAGACGCCTTCGACGTCGGTAACACTGTTGAGGTATTCTGCGATCACGAACATGATGGTGAACGTGTGCGCGGTTGGATTAAAGGCACGGTCGTTCAGGTGGATAACAAGTTGGTCGCGGTGCAATTCCGCTCGAATGTTTTTCTAACCGATGGCTGGATGGTTCCAGACCGCATCTTGTGGTATTCACTTACCTCAGATCAGATTCATGCCACGGTGGCAGGCAAAAAGGCAACAAAAAGGGTTATCCCCAATTATTAGATCGCGAATTGTTAGTCGGAGAAAGCGCCGGCTTTCACTATGACATTTGACATCAATCGCATCCGTCAGGATTTTCCAATTCTGAACCGGGAAGTCCGTCCGGGGGTGAAAGTAGTTTATCTCGACTCAACAGCTACTTCCCAGAAGCCTGAGATGGTGATCGAGGCGATGGACAATTTTTATCGCCACTCCAACGCCAATATTCATCGCGGTGTTCACGTATTGGCGGAAGAAGCGACTGCTTTGTATGAGCAGGCCCGCGTTAAGATTGCAAAATTCATAAATGCCCCTTCAGCACACCAAGTGGTTTATACCCGCAACACTACCGAGTCTATTAATCTGGTAGCTTACACCTGGGCGCGGGCTAATTTAAAATCGGGCGATCTGATCCTTCTAACCGAAATGGAGCACCATAGCAACCTGGTACCGTGGCATATTCTGGCGGCTGAACGTGGCATCAGACTCGAATTCATCCCTGTCACGGACGAGGGTCTGCTTGACCTTGAATCTTATCAACTGCTGCTTTCTCAAAATCCAAAACTGGTCTCGTTTACACATATGTCCAATGTCCTCGGAACGATCACACCGGCAGTAGAAATCATCAAGCTAGCTCACGAGGCTGGCGCGATAACAGTTCTTGATGCTGCCCAATCTGTTCCTCATATTGGAGTTGATGTTCAGGCTCTGGATGTAGACTTTATGGCTTTTTCAGCTCATAAGATGTGCGGACCGACGGGTATCGGCGCATTATATGGCAAGACTAATTTGCTCGAATCAATGCCACCATTCTTAGGAGGTGGTGACATGATAAAAGAAGTCAAGCTGCGTTCCTTTCGTCCGAACAGCTTGCCGCATAAGTTTGAGGCCGGCACGCCAGCCATTGCGGAATCGGTTGGTTTTGGTGCTGCAGTGGATTATCTTTCTGATATTGGCATGGAAGAAATTGCATTCCACGAGCATGAAATCATTGAGTACGCGCTTGAACGTTTGGAAGAGGTTCCTGGATTGAAAATCTTTGGTCCCTCTGCCTCCAAAAAGGGGGG
>JBGQIO010000102.1:0-11985 GCA_041498515.1 Anaerolineae bacterium | reverse complement strand
TGAATGTCGCGCAGAACACTGATCTGAGAAACGCGGTTCGAAAGGACAAAGGGATTCGTGAGGTAAGTCACCATGATCGGGGCTACTGCAATTGCCGCGGCAACCACGAGGAGGGTCAGGCCGAACCAGCTCCGTCTTAGCGATGCCCGCCAACCAGCCGGATCAGATAAGAGCCAATACAAAATGTACAAGATCAGCGTCAGGATCGCGAGCCTAGCGCTCAAGTATGTGTATACCGAAAGACCGGCAAGAAGCCCGCTCAGCGCGTAATCGAGGGCGCGCCGATCACGAAGACCGCGGATTAAGAAGAAAAAAGAAAATACCTGAAAAAGAGGAGGTGCGGTCTCATTCCACCCCCAGCGGCTCATACTCAAATGCCAGCGGCTGACTGCCATCAACAGCATTGCGCATAGAGCAGTAAGGGGACCGAAAAGCTGTCTAGCTAGGAAGTACACGGCGGGGATCGTGAGTATTGCCGGGATCAGGGAAACTACTTTTAGACCTATCCAGGTCGCGCCAAGCAGCTTGAAGATCGCGCCCATGTAGTAAAGATACCCGTTGGGTGTTTCATACCAGCCTGTAGCGAAAGGTGAGACGCCGTTCCCTTCCAGGATGCGAAGCGCATCAAGGCCACCGTTGGTCTCATCGACATAAATACCCGGGGGTATGCTGTCTAGGCGATATGTGCGAAGAAAAATTGCGAGGATCAGAATGAAAGTGAAGGCACCTATCTCAAGCCACCGATTTCGGCGGGAATCTGACCACATCGTCAGGGCTGTAGCGGCGCGCGGAGAGGCCTGCCCAACAGCGCCGACCGACCAAGCCCCAATCAAGATCAGTCCTATCGATGTGATCCAGAGAAAAGGCGCTCCGGACCATTTCGTGTAGTCAGGCCATAAGCGCAGCACAACAAAGATCGTTAAGACAATAGCTACAATTATGTATATGATAGCGAACGAACGGAAACGCGACTTTGGGAATACTGCCAGGAGAGGCAACACCGGTTGACCGGGCAGCCACAGCTGCAATCCCCGTAATGCAAAAGCACTCGAAAACATTGCTACAAGAAGCAACAGCCAGGGCCAGAATTCCTGCAGAGCCCAGGGGCGACGAAGCAGATAAACGGCAAATCCACCGAAAGCCAGTGACAGGCCGAGCAACAACAAATGCCGCCGCGTGAGGGAAGCGGTGGCAGAGAGCTCACGTGGCGGTTGTGAGATCACATTCCGGCTAAGGCTGGGTAGGTTCAAAGCAATCCGTTGACGTCTATTGTAGTACTCTCAGGGCAGATGGACAACATAGAACGAAACGTCATCTGGCGTATTCCCTGAATGCGCCTCGACAGCTGTTCCAGGATAGAGGTTCTGCAACCGCTCGACCACAGCCTGCTGCTCTGCGCCCAAGATCAGCATCCTGGTTGAATTTTGAGGCACACCCGCAACCACCACCTGCTCAGACGGGAGGTTGTCTACCAAGTGTCCCGGTGCAAGGAATTCAAACTCCCTGTCCTGGTATTTGAAATATGCGGAAACGAGGTGTGCCTGAGTGGCAGGCGGTAACTCAGCCAAGTAGCGTGCAATGAAGGTACGGGGAGTGGCATAAGAGCCTTTTGCATTGACGTAAAGATTCCAATTCCGCCATCCGACCCCCAAAAGCAAAAGAAGCACGACTAATGACGCAGCAGGGGCCAAGGTACCACTTAGCCCAATAAAACCTCGATGGATAAATTCATACAGAAAGTTAAATGCAATTGCGGCCAACAGTGCAACGGGTGGCAGCAAAATCATCAGGCGCGGCCAAAAAGGCGGATTGACGGTAAGAAAGCAACCGATCACGAGCCCAAGTGTGACCCAGGACAACAGCAACCAGCCTGCCAACCGGCGCCAATGGCAAATGGTATAACCGAGTCCGAGGGTGAACAAGGTAGCGGTGAAGGGATCGAGGAACGGAAGCCCCAGGGCGAATTGCGTGCCTTTGTCCGGGAAATAATGAAAAAGAAGGACGGTGCGGTGTGCCTGTTCAAGCAACAGAGCAAGAATTGTATGGATATGATAGACACTATCCTCGTGTTGGACCACTTCCGGGTTTAGAATGAAAACTTCACGTGAGCGTGCGATAAGGGCATCCGGACCTCGGTAAAAGACCAAAAGCATCGGCCCGAGCGTTACCAGGATCGCCAATCCCCACAATAAAATAAGTCCCAGGCGCGGCCGAAGCCAGGTCCTATGGAATATCGAAAGAAAGATCAGAACGAAAGCGAGGATTGGAAGAACGAGACGACCGGAATAATATAATTGCAAGCAGAAGGCCGTAAGCACTCCGCTTGCAATGACCGCCCAACCGCGGGTCTCCCGCAACCCAATCAGCAGAAAATAGATCGCGAACAACATAAAGACAACCGGATCGATGTAAACCGATTGACGGCTGGCCGCCAGGTGCGTATATGAGACAGTCAGAAGGGCTGCAGCGAGGAAACCGACCCGCGCCTGGAACAAGTCGCGTCCTAACAGGTAAACACCGACGATGACCAGCAATCCTTCCACCACGCCAGAGGCATTCAACCCCGCCAGTCCGGTCCCGAACAGCTTCATGCTCAGCCAGGCAGGGGAATAACCAAGGAAAGGTATATCGGCCCAGCCGAGGGCGAATATATGCTGCTGCTGGTCGGTTGCCAAGGCACGCGCTTCCAAACCTACCGAGGCGAAATCGCCGTCGAGGTTATAAGGAAGGGTGGTCAAATGATAAACACGCGTGACGAGAGTAATAACCAATAACAACACAAGCCCAACCAAATAGAAGCGTTCAGAAGCATCGATGCGTAGAAAAGAAAGACCCCGTAACCGGAATTGTGATGCGAACAACGCAAGGATGCTAACAAGCCAAAGGTACACCGTCAGAGGGGTTTCACCGAATGTGCTGAAGAGGTAAATGGCGGCGAGAGCCAGGCTGCCTGCAATCAAAAGCCAGAGGTCAGACACGAGTCGAGGCCGGATAATTCGGGACGTGTCTGTGCTCTGCGCCGGTAATTCAAGACGCACATGGTCGAATCGGTGCCGGAATGTAGATAACCCAAAAAGGAGGCAGCCAGCGACCAGCATAAGACCGGCGAGCAGCTGCATACTTATACTTGCGCCGGCGGGTGTGTTCGGTTTGATCTTTAACAGCACAGCTTGACCTGCGGAGGCAAACGCGAGACCAAGTAACAGCAAATACACAATTACCCTGGAACTTGTTCCGACGGATCCCTGCAAAGGCTGTGCTTGCAGATCAGCTGTTTGGTTCATAAAACCCAACGAATAAAATATAAGTTATCATAATCAATTGATCGCGAGTAAATGATGAGGAAGAATGAAAAATATTATATTATTTCGTCACGCATTCTTGTTTAACAAATCAGCAAAGTAATAGTCAAACCTGCTTACGGATATGTTAGTTTGAATTGGGAAGTATCAGGTAAGATTTCCGTGACAAAGGCTCATGTTATGTGGTGCACTTGTACCTTCAGGAAGTTGTTATAATTCCAATTTAGTACCGCGTTTTGTTGGGAGCCTGCATTGGCCGATTTGTTGGCGAAACTGTTTCCACAACCCATCCACCGTAAGGGTATCCTCTTTGAATCCCTGATCTTCGTTATTATTTATGTCCTCATCCTGACGGTTATCTCGACAGAGTCCCCGGCCCGGGTGCTCGTTGAGAATTTGGCGATCCTGACGGCGTCAGCAACCGCGGCTTTATTAATATTTATCTCGGTCCCAGGCATGCCCGAATCCGCGCGGCGGGCATGGCTGATACTGGGGTTCGCCCAGCTGGCCTGGCTGACCGGTGCATTCCTTTTGGACTACGTCCAACCCTTGATCGAGGGGTTTACGACCATCACCACCGCTGGAAATTTCGTCAATTTAGGCGCGTGCTTCCTGGCTGGTTACGCACTGCTCTTGTTCCCTTTCAAAAGCCGGCATGCTCCCACGCGCTTCAGGTTTATCCTGGATGCAATCATCTCATCGGGTGTGGTCGTAACTTTAGGAGTCCTCCTATTGGAACCTCCATTGATCGGAACAGAGCAAAACCAACTTGATTCTCTGGTTATCGCCAGTTACCCCATCGCCGATTGCATCCTGTTGATCTTATTGGCGAATTTTTCCCTGGCGAATTGGGTCCCTCGCCGTACAGGGAAATTCTTAGGAGCGGCATGGAGCGCATTTCTCATCTCTGATTACATCCATAGCTCCCTCGTCCTGATAGGGAATTATCGCGCCGGGAGTTTCGTCAGTCTCGGATGGGTATGCGGCTCGCTCTTGATCGGTTTAGGTGCGGTCTTTGAAAAGGAATCACAAACAGAAGAGTCACGGTACGAACTACCCTTAAATGACAACGAATTAGATCCTGCTACATCCGAACGGATCCCACCTAAAGCCCGCTTTGACCTGGGAGTCCAATTCCAGAAAGTCCTTCCCATTGCCCTGGTGCTGGTTCTCGTATGGTATGTCCTGACCGGATGGCAGCTAAACGGCGAGTTTTCTCCTTTCGGATTATGGATGAGCGTAATACTGGGAATTATGGTCATCGTCCGTTTGGGGATCAGGGCAGGCGAGGCTGAGTTAAATCAATATTGGCAGCTCTTCAAGAATCTTGCCGACCCGAGTTTTATCTGCGACCCAACCGGGAAGATCCTGTTGGGTAACCCAGCTTATGCTGCGCTGCTCGGTATCTCCGAACAAAGCGACCTGATCGGCCATTCACTTTTCGAGGTCTTCGACGGACTATCTTCAGTAGATGTGGGAGAAGCGGTTAAACGAGACCAGATCTTGAATGCATCCTTGAAAAGAGGAAGAACACTTTATTTGCTTTCCCTCAGCCCCATCGTTACTGAAACCAGCAAGATATTGATCGCGGGCGTGGCACACGACTTGAGCGAACAGAAGCAGCAACGCGACGCGATCCAGAATGCTTATAATGAGTTACAGGCAGTTTATAAAAGATTGGAAGATCTGAATGCTCAATTGGAGCAAAAAGTTGAAGAGCGGACGAGCACACTTCAGCAAGCTTATCTTCAACTAGAAGAACAGAACAGAGTTTTGCAGGGGCTTGATCAAATTAAAAGCGATTTCGTTTCCATGGTCTCTCACGAATTGAGAGCGCCCCTAACAAATTTGGGAGGCGGGCTGGAACTGCTTTTAAGCAGGGAACATGATTCGGGTGACCAGAAAACCTTAATTTTGATACAAGCCGAAATCCAAAGGTTGACAAGGTTCGTTGAAAATATCCTGAACGTCTCAGCCATGGATGCCGGGCGGTTCGTGCTGCACCCCATAAAACTTTCTCTAGCTGCGATCGTAAGTGAAGTGCGCCGAAGCTGGCATAACCTGCCGGAAATCGAGCGGATCGAAGTAGACGTTCCCGAAGAGCTGCCATTCGTATTCGCGGATGAGAACGCACTTAGAAGTGTGTTTGCTCATCTGGTCGACAATGCTCTTAAGTATGCCCCTCAAAGCATGGTACGGATCTGTGCACAACCTGAAGGCGATCAGATCCAAGTCGAGGTCAGGGATTTCGGGCCGGGCATCCCAATCGAAAAGCAAAACCTGCTATTCAGGCGCTTTCAACGATTGGAAGCAAAAGATTCACAGTCAGTTTATGGTTATGGACTCGGTCTATACCTATCCCAGCATCTCCTGCGCGCCATGAACAGTGAACTTCATTTTGAGCCGCCTACGGATGGAGGCGCGCGCTTCTATTTCTATTTGAGTCCCGAGAATGAATAATAAGATCCTCTTGATCGACGATGATCCCACCCTTCTGGATCTGTTAGGCCAATTTTTAGAGGAAGCCGGATATCAGGTCTTTTCCGCGCCGAATGGAACGTTAGGGTTGAAGCTGGCTTACAACGAACGTCCTGACCTGGTATTGCTAGATGTAATGATGCCCGGTATGGATGGTTGGGAAATCTGCGCCCGCCTGCGCGAGATGACCGAAGTACCCATTGTGATGGTGACAGCCAAGTCAAGTGAAGCAGACAAACTGCGCGGTTTCCGCCTGGGTATCGACGATTATGTCACCAAGCCATTCAGCTTTGCAGAACTTGTAGCGCGCGTGCAAGCGGTGCTAGCGCGCGCAACCCTGCCTGATAAAGACAGTGGTTATGCGATTCACGGAAATATCAGACTGGATATGAAGAAATATCAAGCCTTCATTGATGAGCGGGAGGTTGAATTAACACCTACAGAATTCCGCCTGCTGGAAGCGCTGGTTCGCCGTCGGGGTGAGGTCGCGGGTGAAAGAGAATTGATACAAGAGGTCTGGGGGAATTATCGCCAGGAGGATGCCTCCGTTGTCCGGCGATATATTCTCATGTTACGAAAAAAAATCGAGAAAGATCCATCCAGCCCATCCCTGCTTTTGACGGTACGAGGTTTTGGCTACCGTCTCGGAACCGCGCCCCTGGTATCTCCAGACGACGGAGGGTGACAAATCCCCATTTATTAAACAAACCAAATAAAAACCTATCAGGGCTGACTTTTACGGACGGAATAACAAGTAGAAGATGCTCAAAATTAAAAATGGGCCATAAGGGATCGCATAAAAAGCCTTGTATTGACGACGGAGGAGCATAACTACGACGATCAAGAAGCTGACAAGGCCTCCGGCTAAAATTGTGAAAAGTAAACCCAGGATAATCACCGGCCACCCTAATAAGAGACCCGTTATTCCAGCCAGGTTCACATCTCCAAAACCGAGCGCTACTTCATCGGTGGTCTCATTCCTTCTCTTAGCCATATAGCGCACGAACAATTCACCGAAATAGTAAAATACAAGCATAACGCCATATCCTACCGCTCCACCCAACAGCGTTGTGATGATCCCATGCAGGTGAACCCCAATCCCTAAACCGATCA
The DNA here is from genome assembly GCA_041498515.1 of Anaerolineae bacterium. GTDB lineage: Bacteria > Chloroflexota > Anaerolineae > Anaerolineales > Villigracilaceae > Fen-1038. The sequence goes on along the minus strand of JBGQIO010000102.1, from coordinate 5,092 downwards.
AGCCTCCAGCGATACTCGTCATATGCAAGATAAGGCGATATTCGATGTCAATCGTTGCCACCAATATCAAGAATAACAACAAAATAAAAGCAAAAGGCAATTCCAGCTGTCGAGGTGGAACGAGCCACAAGTAAATCGTCAGGGCAGGAATTAATACGAGCACTATATATGTCCGCAAGGACCGAGATTTACCACAGGTTTTGCATCTGCGAAGAAGAAAATAATCAGCCCAGGAAATTACTGCGCTGCAATTCCAACAGACCGGTTGACCAAGACTTCGAGTTGAAGGTAAAACATCTGCGAGGTAATTGACAAGAAGACCCCCGAGCAAGCCCAGGATAATAAGCCCAAATACAATTCCCATGAAATAAATTATAGCATAGCCATTTTTTGTTCCAACAAGGTCGAAGGTGGAAAGTAAAAGATTTCAAAGTATATGGTTGAATGTTCAAGGAAGTTGCTTGGCGAATCAAATAAACTGACTTACAATCTTAATGCAGAGTAATCAGCAAATCAGTTTACAGAGTAATATTAATTAATAAATCAGGTTTGCGGTTTCGCCCTATAATTGTTGATATCAGACCCATGGATCGATGGACAGTCCTGAGTATTTGTCTGCACAAGATCCATGAATTTTCCGGGAGATAGAAAGATGGAAGAATTCATCATCGAAGGCGGCGTACCACTACACGGCGAAATGACGCCTTCAGGAAATAAAAATGCGGCCCTGCCCTTGTTGGCGGCTTGTATATTGACCGGGGATCCGGTGGTATTGCACAATATCCCTCAGATACGGGATGTTCTCGACATGCGGCGCTTGATCGAAAGTCTTGGCGTCCAATTCGAAAATCTGGATGCGAACTCCTGGCGCATTACTGCCGGGTCAGTCAGGCCGGCTGACCTGGATCCGGATCTTTGCCGCCGAATCCGGGCATCCATTTTGCTGGCGGGTCCGGTTACTGCGCGATGTGGTAATTTGCGGCTTCCGCCCCCGGGCGGAGACGTGATCGGCCGCCGCCGGTTGGATACACACATCCTAGCTTTGCAGACTCTGGGTGCTGAAGTCACCTACGAACGGATCTTTGATTTTCGCTCCACCGGGTTAAAGGGCGCTGAAGTATTGTTAGACGAAGCCAGTGTCACCGCCACCGAAAATATCATTATGGCCGCTGTTACAGCCACAGGAGAGACTATCATCCACAATGCCGCTTCCGAACCTCATGTTCAGGAGTTGTGTCATTTTCTGAATGGATTAGGGGCAAAAATAAGAGATATTGGTTCAAATACCCTGCATGTCACAGGCGTCCCTGTGCTGCATGGGGGCGAGTTCACAATCGGACCTGATTATCTGGAGGTCATCAGTTTTGCCGGAGCGGCAGCGGTAACCGGGGGTGAAATACGAATTCGGAAGGCAGGCGTTCGTTATTTGGAAATGATCACTCAGGCCTTCCGACGCCTGGGAATGGAATGGGAGGTGAACCAAGACGATATTATCGTTGGCCCCAATCGACCCCTGGTCGTCGTTCCAGATTTGGACGGCGCGATCCCTGAGATCAAAACAAATGTATGGCCAGCCTATCCAACCGACCTGATCAGTGTGGCGATCACAGTTGCCACACAGGCTTCCGGTTCGGTCCTGTTCCATGACTGGATGTATTCGGGCCGTATGTATTTCACCGATAAACTGGTAAGCATGGGCGCCCGTATCATTCTGTGCGATCCGTACCGCTGTCTAGTGCAAGGCCCGACCCAGTTGTTTAGCGAAAAACTCGAAAGTCCCGATATTCGGGCAGGTATGGCATTATTGCTGGCGGCGCTGGCGGCAAAAGGATCATCCACAATCCGGAATATCAGCCAGATTGACCGGGGGTATGAGAATGTGGAGGGAAAGTTAAAATCTTTAGGCGCGAAGATCCAACGAATCGAAGGATAAAGCCCCCTAAAACCCTGAATTCAAAAGCCGGATGAAAGTTATTGAACTTCATCCGGCTTTTGAATTTGATTTAGAAATTCCTGACTTTGTTTACGGTCCGATCAATCGAATGACTTCGGTACCCACAAGGATCTTCCATTTATGGGTATTATCCATAATGCAGAAATGACCGAAAGCCTTGGATGTCGTTTTGCCGGTAACGAACGCTCCTGCATCATAACAACCAATCTTCATATCGAAGACAGAAAGATCCTGGTGAGGGCCCAAATTAAAGGCACGGCCACCACATTCTCCAAAGGGTGTCTTGTTCAAATAAAGGGAGAGGATGATCGAGCCATTGGTCTCATTGGAAATGTCCAAATTCCTAATTTTAGGTCCTGCAGCGCCCGGGTCCATGGGCTTATAAGGAGCGTCTGGCGCACAGGGATCGCTACCGGTGCTGCCCGAGGCGGCGGTCGGAACCGAGGCAGTTGGGAATGATAAATCCAATGTAGCGATCGCCTCGAGAGTAGGGGTGGAAAGCTCCGTTGGGCTGGGGAGAGGCGTGGGCGGGACTTCGGTGGCCGTTGGTATAGCAGCTTGAGTCATAGCAACCATCGTGTTTGCGGCCGCAACCGCTGAAGCCTGGATCTGGGCCGGATCAATTGTTGGAGTTGCCTGAGCGCAGGCAGTAGTCAACAGCAAGACCAAGGCGGCAGCGACAAATAATATTTGTTTCATTAATTTCTCTCCATTTCTTCTATTGAATTACCACGCCATCTTGATAGATCGTGAAGGATAATTTCCGGACAGTCAAATATGAAAAACTTCCAATACTTTGCCTGCCCCCCATATAGATAACGTAAACATAATCTCCTTCAGGCAGCATAGTGACAACATTCCTAACGCGGTTGAATTCAATAATAATCTCTACGCCCTTGCTGGTTGTGCAATGCAGGGAAAGATCCACCTGTAAACGCGATTTATTCTGAATGTGGACAGGCCCGTAGATCGTGTTGGGATTGCTAAGGGCGCCAAAGGGCGTCGCTGTATCAGTTACGAGTATGGCTGTTAAGGCCGAGGGAGCAGCCGTACCTGTAATACCGATCGTAGGAGTAACGCCTACTGGAGTTGTAGTTTCTATACTACCGATGGTGGAGGTAAAGCTTGGAATAGGTGTAAATGTGCTGGTTGGAATGAGTGTAGACGTTGATGAGGATTCAATGGATAATGTTGAAGTTGGCGTAGTAGTGGATCCTGGCGAAGGTAATTCGTCTGCTAGAGGGGTTGCCGAGGAAAGATTGACTTGTACCGGCTTCGGTATAACCGGCAGACAGGCTGCCAATATTAATCCTGAGGCGAGAGCAACACACCCTGTGAGAGCAACTCTTTTCATGCCTTGCCTAGGTGGGAGCGACGACCTCCATAAATTGGGAAACGACGTCGCGCAACATTCGCTCAGGAAGCGCGCCGACCTGACGGTGTACGATCTTGCCTCCTGATACAAAGAGCATGGTAGGGATGCCCTGGACGCCATACTTCCCTGCCCATTCCGGGTTTTCATCCGTATTCACTTTGGCTACTACCAGCTTGCCTGAATATTCCCTAGCAAGTTTTTCCAGGATCGGTGCGACCATTTTACAAGGACCACACCAAGGCGCCCAAAAGTCAACAATTACCGGTACGGTCGATTTAAGCACGCTTTGTTCAAAAGCTGAATCCGTCACATGAACTGGTTCTTCGATCATACTTATATTATATCCTTTTGTTTTCGGTCAACCCGTCCTGTTTCTCAAAAGCGCAAAGAGTATAACATAAAACCTGCATGATATAATCCCGCCCTGTAGTTGATAAAGGGCTTATAAAGTTAGAAATAAAGGCGATTTGCGCCTCCTTCATTATCAAAACGCGCTAAAAGAACCAAGATCCGTCAAGGAATTTGAGAAGGAAACAATGACTGACCTCATTTCACGCTGGCGTGAGGGATTAACGAAAACCAGTAAGAGCACCTTTGGTCAGTTGGCAGGACTGCTTGGTACAACTGACATTAAGCAGGATACCTGGGAAGAACTAGAAGCGCTTTTGATTCAGGCAGACTTGGGGATTGGGACGACCGGTGAGGTGATTTCAGCTTTAAAGGCGGTCATCCGAGAACAGGGCCTGATCCGTACTGCGGAACTCCACTCTGCATTGAAGGCAGAGCTGAGGTCGCGATTGATGACACCGCCAACGTTGACTTGGCAAGTAAAGCCGATCGTGATCCTTATCGTCGGCGTGAATGGTTCCGGTAAAACCACGACGATCGCAAAACTCGGCGGGCGTTTTATCGAAGAAGGAAGGACCATTCTTTTTGGTGCAGCGGATACATTCCGTGCCGCCGCGGTGGATCAACTTCAAGTTTGGGGTGACCGGCTCAAGGTCGAGGTAGTTGCAGGAGCCCCAGAAGGCGACCCAGGCGCAGTGGCGTATAACGCTGTCCAGGCAGGGATCGCCCGCAAAAAAGACATCATCCTTATAGATACTGCAGGACGTTTACATACGCGCATCAATTTGATGGAAGAGTTGAAAAAGGTATATCGTGTAGTTGGGAAAGCCCTCGACGGTGCACCACATGCCGTATGGCTTGTGTTGGATGCCACTACCGGTCAAAATGCACTACAGCAAGCTCGCGCCTTCAAGGAAGCAGTGAATGTCAGCGGGGTGATCCTGGCAAAGTTGGATTCTTCGGCACGCGGCGGGATGGCCTTTGCCATTCAACACGAGCTGGGTTTACCCATTTTGTTCGCAGGACTTGGTGAGAAGCTGGAAGATCTGCAGCCGTTCGATGCGGATGCCTTCGTGGACGGAGTTTTAGGTCTTTAATGGATAAACTGAAGGCTAAGCAAGATCTTAGAAGAAGATTTATCATTCGAGTAGGGCGCGGCAAGAAGAACACTTGCCATCTCCGAGAGCCTACCACTTTGGTAGGGCAAAAACATACCTCTTAACCACGAAATTTTTCAGTTGTTACATTGTGTATTTTCTCAGAGGTTCCCGATCAATAAGCCAATCGTACAAACAGGCAACAAACCGGATCTAGATTGTTTCTGGAGGAACCATGCAGGACTTGATTGACCGTTTGACCCACGCGCAAAATTTGACCGATCAACTTATGGAGCGTCTTTGACTTCGCAGACAAGG
>JBGQIO010000101.1:0-12049 GCA_041498515.1 Anaerolineae bacterium | reverse complement strand
TATAAGAAGATTGCATACAGCCTCGGAAAATCTTGGACAAGTAAATTATTTCCTCAACCCGGTTTTTACATGGCTGGTGGTGATATCTCTGATAGATGTTGTTTTCCTCCGTCGAGATAAGATACGACTGCGACTTCTTATTCCGGCATTACTCTTCGCTATACTGGAATATTTGTTTTATTCGTTCATCGCCAGTTTTTCCGGCCCTGGTTCGCTCATCAAAAGTCTTGGCACCCTTATGCCATTTATTTGTATTCTCATCGTCGATTTTTTTTCACATTACCTCCACCCCAAATCATTGCTTCTCGGGCTGGTGCTTTTGCTTTCCATATATTCGGGCTATTACGGATTTGAGAAAAACTATAGTTCCACAATGTATTACAACGGCGTTTATGACGAATACAAAATTGTCAAGACCATCATTCTTGAAGACGCCCAGAAAAAGGGGTTGGATAGAAGTGGCATCGTTATATTGGCGAGAGATACCTGGGATGTTTACGAAGGCACTGGCTTAAAAACTGTAATGGTACCCAACAACGACATTAACACCATCTTGTTTGTTGCACAACATTACAATGCCCACTACCTATTGTTGCCTGCGGAACGACCGCAATTGAACAAGATTTATACCGGATCGGGCCCCGATCCTCGCTTCCATTTCGTGGGTCTTGTCCCAAATTCGGAGATAAAAATATATTATTTAGATTTCAATTGATTTGTATTCCGTTCCCCCATCGAAATCCAAATTAGGCTTTAGGCCCCGCTTCAAGGACTGCAGGCGGAGTACTATCTTCGAACTTCTTGAAATTCTCGATAAATCGGGCTGCGAGCTGGCGATACTTTTTATCATACTCATGTTTGTTAGACCATGAGCTGGACGGATTGAGTACTTCCTCGGGAACTCCCGGGCAGGTAGTCGGAACTTTAAAACCAAATATCGGATCGTTCTCATATTTAACTTTGGTCAGTTTCCCCCCCAACACCGCAGACAATATCGCACGCGTATATTTGATGCTTATGCGCTTTCCAACACCGTAAGGCCCACCGACCCACCCCGTATTAACCAACCAACACACCGCGTTATATCTCTCGATTTTCTTTTTGAGCAATTCTGCATAATATGCGGGATGATGCACCATGAAAGGACCGCCGAAACAGGCGGAGAATGTGATTTCGGGCTCATCGCGCAGGCCAATTTCTGTTCCGGCGATTTTGGAGGTATAACCCGATATAAATTGATACAACGCTTGATGTGCCGTTAGTTGTGCGATTGGGGGCATAACGCCCGATGCATCACAAGTTAAAAAAATAATGTTCCTCGGGTGTCCTGCCTTCTTTTCAGGCACCGCATTGGCAATAAACTCCAGCGGATAGGACGCCCTTGTATTTTCCGTCAGGGTGTCATCGTCCAGATCAATAATTCTTGTAAGCGGATCACAAGGTACATTTTCAAGGATAGTGCCGAACATTTTTGTGGTTGCATAGATCTCGGGTTCAGCGGTTTCGGACAGACCGATCACCTTGGCGTAACATCCACTTTCGAAGTTGAATACACCATCATCGCTCCATCCGTGTTCATCGTCCCCGATAAGGCGCCGTGTTGGATCAGCGGAGAGTGTTGTTTTTCCGGTGCCGCTTAAACCGAAGAATAACGCGACGCCGTTTGTATCGCTCGGATCAACATTCGCCGAACAATGCATTGAAAGCACGCCTTCCAGCGGCAGGAGATAATTAAGGATTGTGAATACGGATTTCTTTATTTCACCCGCGTAAGCCGTGTTACCGATGATTGCCAGTTTCTTATCGAACGAAAGACAAATAAATGTCTCGCTGGCTGTGTTATCCACAGCCGGAGAACTTTTGAAAGAAGGGAGGGCAATTATTGTAAACTCCGGTACGAAATGTTTATATTCCTCCAGCGAATGCGGGACGATGAACATATTTCGGACGAACATGCTGTGCCATGCCATTTCAGTCACGATACGCACAGGCAGCCGGTAATGCTCATCCGCACCGGCATAAACATCCTGAACGAATACATCACGCCCTTGTAAAAACCCCAAGACGCGGTCATATAAGACTTCGAATTTCTCAGCAGCAAGTGGACGATTATACTGACCCCACCAGACGTGTTCCTCGTTTGACCCCTCGCGAACGATGAATTTATCATTCGCCGAACGAGCTGTATGTTTTCCAGTATTTGCAACGAACGGCCCTCCGGACGCGGTCATACCTTCGTTACGGAAGACAGCTTCCTCGAACAAAGCCTCCATCGCCAGGTTCCAATACGCCAACCGTAAATTGCTGACACCATGATTGGATAGATTGTAATCAGCCTTGCGAGTCTGGGCGATCGCCTCAGCCGGAGATTTGATATTGAGCAGGTTGTTCATAACCAATCCCTTACCAACTTTTTATCGCCGATATAGATTTCATTGGGACTCGACGGGTCAAGAGCCCACTTGATGCGGGTAATGCCTTCAGTAACATCTTTTACCGTACCGCTAAAGGAGAGCCGGATGTGACCTTCCATCCCAAAATCCTTACCGGGTACGGTTACTACCAATGCTTTTTTAAGCAGGAATTTTGAAAGTTCAACAGAGCTGTTGTTGAATGCACGCAGGTCTGGCAGGACATAGAATGTTCCATCGGGAGGGACGAGGCGTACACCGTTAAAGGATTTCATCTCCTGCAATAAAACATCGCGGTTGTTCTGGATTTGCAATCGGATGGCTTCGACGACTGACTGTAGCCCATTCAATGCGCCCTCGGCCGCTGCCTGGCTCACCGGGCTTACTCCCGAGGTCATCTGTGCGGTGACATTGGTCATCACACGGACAAGATCGCGGGGTGCCACTACCCAGCCGACCCGAAAACCCGTCATTCCGTATATCTTTGCCACACCGTTTACAATAATAATATGCGAATTTTCTATATCTTTATCTGTAAAGCGAAATGCAGGGATCGCCTCTTTTTTATCGAAGGTTAATTTGTGATAGATATCATCACAAACCAGGTAAATGCCTTTCCGCTCGCAAAAATCCACCAGCTTCCCGAGCAATGCTGGTGGATAAATGATGCCGGATGGGTTATTGGGACTATTGACGATGATGATCCGTGTGTATGTCGTCACTGCTTTCTCGATATCTTCAAACCTGGGAGTGAAGGTCCCGTCTTCTGGCGTGACGATCACAGGCCGCGCCATGCATATTTTAACGATCTCAGGATAGGACACCCAATAAGGCGCGATGATAATTACTTCATCTTGTGGATTCAGCAGGGAAAATAGAATATTGAAAAGTGACTGCTTGGCTCCATTAGTGATAAGGATATTTTCGGGAGCGGCCAGGCGGTCATAATTTTCTTCGGTATACCGCACGATGGCTTTTTTAAGGGAAGGCACCCCGTCAGCAGGTGTATATTTCACCTCGCCGCTTGTCAATTTGGCGGCCGATGAAAGGATGGCGTTAATGGGTGTTTTGTTTTTCGGTTCCCCTATGCCGAGATTAATTACCGCCTCGCCACGCTCGTGCAATAAACGTGCCTCTTCGTTCAATGCCAGGGTTGGTGACTCAGCGATTTCACTTGCGAGTTTACTCAACTTCATTGAGTCTCCTTGATGCCCTTTCCTTTAGGAGAGGCATCATGATATGGGTAAAAAACAAATCTGGTCAGGTAGGTTCTGACCAGATAGAGTCCATGCACTTAATTCGAACGCATCGCAAAGTAAGCTGAATCGCCGACCATCAAAATGTCAGACAAATTGCTCACAAGGTGATTATACTATATCATCCCAGGAGGTTATTCTAAAGCCGCAAAATCTATGGGAGTACCCAGAGTGTATGCCGAAGAGGAGGAATTGATTCGGCGTATCAGGCCTAGTAGAACACTTCCGGTACCAACTTCCACGAATGAGGTTATGCCCCGCCCGATTAACAATTGAATGGTTTCTGTCCAGCGAACCCGGGATTGCATCTGGGATCGTATGTCGTTCCGCAGCTCCCCTACGGTTTGGATTACATCGGCAGTTACATTTCCGATAATTTGGAGTTCAGGATCCTTCATTGTCGAAGTGTTGACGGCCTCATCCCATTCGCCTTGAATGCTGGACATCAACTTCGAATGAGCCGCGATCGAAACGGCAAGCGGGATGGCTCGTTTCGCACCGGCAGCTTTCGCACCCACCATGGCACGTTCGACGGCAGCTTTCGCTCCGGAAATGACAACTTGCCCGGGACAATTGTCGTTGGCGACCTGAACTGGCTCGTCGGCAGAACTTGCTTCACTACATACTTTTTCCAGGGATGGAATATCGAGATTAAGCACGGCAGCCATACTGCCGGGATTTTTCAAACCAGCCTGTTTCATCAACTCGCCGCGTTTACGGACAAGGCGCAAACCCATGTCGAATGCTAAAGCCCCCGCCGCTGTCAGGGCAGACAGTTCCCCAAGAGAATGTCCCGCCACAGCCGCTGGCTTGAAATCGGGGTAAAGCAGTGAAAAGGCACGAAAAGCAGCCAGCGAATGGACATATAACGCCGGCTGCGTATTTACTGTATCGTTCAAGTCTGGTTCCGGTCCATCCCACATAATTTTGGATAATGCAAATCCAAGGATTGAATCAGCTTCTTCAAATATTTGTTTCGCAGCCGGATATTTCTCGCAAAGTTCGCGTCCCATCCCGATCGTTTGAGATCCCTGTCCAGGAAAGACGAAAGCTGTTGTTTTGGAGTCAAGTTTCATGAAATATGGACCTTTGCCTGTTAAACACAAACGAGCCGTGTTCGTCACGGCTCGCAGGTTTTACTCGGGTTGCTTTTTCTCTTTTTTAACTTCGAACACTTCCCTGCCTTGATAATGTCCGCAGTTCGGGCAGACTGTATGCGGCAGACGCATCGAACCACAGTTGGAGCAGGCTACAAGGTTATGGCCTAGCAAAGAATCATGGGCGCGACGTCGGTCGCGCCGACCCTTGGAGTGTTTACGCTTCGGATGGGGGGTCATTACTGTCTCCTTCTATTCACAAAATATAATAATAGTTTTGAATCATACCTGTTTCTAACCCGCATGTGAGTAAAGAGCACCTAATGATAGGTCATTGTCCTTACAGCATCGCGTTCTTTCGATGGTGACCAGTCATTACTATAGAATTTCTATAATAAAGCCGACAGATTATAGCGGCATCAGGCAGTGACGTCAAGCCTGAAACGTTGTAGAATCAAAATTGTGGAAGTACAGATAGCGGTTGCCAAAGTCAACAAATACGCGTCTCCCGAAAGCGGCGATACATTGGAAGCAATTGAGCGCCCGAACGGAGGGCTTTCGCTCGTGCTGGCTGACGGACAAACCTCCGGATTTGGCGCGAAGGCCGTCTCGATGATGGTCGTACGTAAAGTAATTAGCTTGCTGGCAGAAGGCGTGCGCGATGGTGCCGCCGCAAGCGCAGCTTCGGACGCTCTTTACACTGAAAAAAAGGGAAAAGTGATCAGCACGCTCAATATTGTTTCCGTGGATTTGCACAGCGGGACAATTGTACTGACCCGTAACAACCCGGCACCGATCTTTGTGAGTCGCGGCGAGAGGACGGATTGTCTCAGCGATGAAAGTATTCCACTCGGCATCTCTCGAGAAATACGTCCCGTTATCACCGAGATCAGTATAGAGATAGGTTTAACCATAGTGGTTTATACCGACGGCATGACCCATGCTGGTGATCGGTATGGCCACCCCATGGACGTCTGCCAGGTAATCCACTCTTTTCTCGAGGAGCAGGATCCAATCCCGCAGGATCTGGCTGATTCATTATTAGCTTATGCAGTAAGGTTGGATGATAATCGTCCCGCGGATGATATCAGCATCCTTGTACTTAAAGTTGTTCCTAGTATTGGTGACGATGTTCGCCGTATGAGTATCAGGCTTCCAATCTCTCCTTAAATGGCGCTCTCTAAAACGAAAGAATCTAATACGCTATTATAGATCCCGTAAGAGAGTTTACCTGCTTAACCCTGAGCTTTTTTTTGTTAACCATTTTAACCTCAATATGATTTTAACCCGCCTCGATCATCTGACTGATACTCATACGACTAAGGACAAAATATTGAACGATTGAACGGTGGAGTTATCCTGGTTGTACCTGACGACTCCGATCAATTTAATTATTCTATGCACGAGAATGGTCGATTCTGATCGTAAGAGACTATTGATTGGTGTTGTAGGGCCGTGCGGCTCTGGAAAATCAACACTGGTTGCCGGATTGAGTATTGCCGGCTATACCGCTCGTCACATCGCACAGGAGCATTCCTATGTTTCTTATATGTGGAAACGGATAACAAACCCCGATCTACTCATTTACCTGATCGCTTCCTTTGAAACCTGCACGCAGCGCCGCAATCTCAAATGGACGGTTGAAGATTACACCGAACAACTTCGCCGACTCGCGCACGCCGGCGAAAATGCTGATCTGATCGTTAACACTGATCAGCTTACACCTGAAGAAGTCCTGGCCTACCTGATAATATTTCTGGAGTTAAAAGATTGAATTAAGACTTTCCGGCTTGATCGTAAAATCCGATTCCATTCTTTCAGTAGTATAATCACGTTCGCGCCAGCCAAAGGCTGGTATTTTTATGGTTTGGAATAAAAAACCATACTGGATGGAGTAAATCATGCGAAGCCATATATTTTGGCGGATTGTAATCGGAATTTTGGTTGGCATTTCGATATACGTAGACAGCATTAATCACATCACGATCATAAATCCACTAAACGAAAAATTTATAATTAACCGCGACACACAACTTCGCCGTGGCCTGGATACCCTGGGTGGTCTGCAAACCCTGCTGCAGGCGGATGTATCGAACTGTAATTCGGTTTCCCAAAGTGATCTGCAAGTTACTCGTCAGATCCTGGAAAACCGGGCGAACGCTTTGGGCGTCGGCGAAATAGTAATGCAAATCGCCGGTCAATGCCGTATCGTCGCGGAGTTTCCCGGAGTCAGTAACCCCGAAGAAGTGGTCGCCGCCCTGCAACAAACTGCTTTGCTTGAATTTGTTGACATGGGGAGCAATCCACTACCTGAAGGTACAACGGTTTTGACGGATCACGATCAGCCCTCTACGGGAACCCAGCCTTCAACACCCCCCCTAACCTCCACGGCCGCCCCATCAGCAGCTACCACACCGGTAGCAAATGCAACCGCTCAACCCGGAGCTACCGCCACAGCAGCCCCGCAGGTTTATCACACCGTGATGACCGGTGCGGCCCTCGATACTGTCACAGTCCAGGCTGGCACTGTGCCGGGATCGTATCAAGTAGCCTTCACACTAAAATCGGATGGTGCAACAGTTTTTAGCGATTACACTTCCAGCCATGTCGGCCAATACCTGGCGATCGTCCTCGATAAGAAAGTCCTCTCAGCGCCGGTCATCAAGACTGCTATTACCTCCGGTCAGGGTATTATCGAAGGCGGATTTACGTCAGCTACCGCAAACGCCTTGGCGGTCCAACTCCGCTACGGCTCACTGCCTGTACCCGTAAAAGTCGTGGAAAGCCAAACGGTCGGCCCAACCCTTGGAGCAGAGTCTATACGTAAAAGTTTGCTGGCCGGATCGATCGGATTGGCTGTCGTCGTACTTTTTATGGCTCTTTACTATCGCCTGCCGGGGATCGTTGCCGACTTCGCCTTGATTTCTTATTCGCTCATTACCCTCATGCTGTATAAAATTATCCCGATCACATTGACCCTGCCGGGGATCGCTGGCTTCATCCTCAGTATCGGTATGGCCGTTGATGCAAATATCCTGATCTTTGAAAGGCTAAAGGAAGAATTGCGTTCCGGGCGTACACTTCAACAAGCCATTGACCTCGGCTGGAGCCGGGCCTGGCCATCCATTCGAGACTCAAACACGTCCACCCTCATTACCTGTTTGATCTTGTATGTTTTCGGTAATTCATTCGGCGCCAGTATGGTGAAAGGATTCTCTATCAACCTCGGATTGGGTGTGCTGATTTCATTGTTCACCGCCATTATCGTAACCCGCACATTCCTCCACCTTGTGCTCGACAACTTAAAACTAGGCGAACATCCGCGTTGGTTTGGGCTTTAGGAGTCAGGGAATAAACTTATGAACATTATTAAAAATCGTTATCTTTACTTCCTGATCTCGCTTCTGGTTATCGTACCAGGCATCGTTTTTATGACATTGCATTGGACAAGCACGGGCGAAGGTCCCTTGGCATTGGGCATTGATTTCAAAGGTGGTTCATTGCTCGAAATCCAATTTGCAGGACCTCGACCTACCGTTGCTGACATCAAGGCGCTTTACAACCAGTTCTCCACTCCGGGACAACCCATCAATGATCCGGTCATCCAACCCTTGGGTAGTGATTCGTTTTCAATTCGTTCCAAACAAATGGATGACGCCACCAAAGGCAAATTGGTTGCAGCTCTGCAAGCCAAGGTCGGTTCCACAGTGACAGTGCTTAACTTTACTTCCGTTTCAGCTTCCATCGGTGCTGAAGTTACCCGCGCGGCTGGGATCGCCATCCTCATGGCCGCAGTTGCCATTCTGCTCTACATCTGGTTCGCTTTCCGGGGAATCGAGCATTCATTCCGTTATGGCACAGCCGCAATTATCGCTATGTTCCATGATGTGTTCGTCGTCCTGGGCGTGGAAGCCATGCTGGGGTATTTCCTGCACTGGGAAGCTGACGCTCTCTTCCTCACCGCCGTATTGACTGTCATAGGTTTCTCTGTGCACGATACGATCGTCGTATTCGATCGAATTCGGGAAAATGCGAATATATACCGCCGTGTTGAGTATGAAAAGATGGTCAACCATTCCATCGTGCAAACGCTCGATCGCTCGATCAATACACAGCTTACTGTGATGTTTACCTTGTTTGCGCTCGCACTGTTTGGCGGTGACACGATCCGTCACTTCGTGATCATTCTCCTGGTCGGTATTTTCAGCGGCACCTACTCGTCTATCTTCAATGCTTCCCCCATCCTGGTTGTTTGGCAAAACCAAGAATGGAAAAATTGGTTCAGGCGCAAAGTAGAACCAGCTGTTTAGCAATTACAAAACATCTGTGATTTACGAAGGCGCATCCGATGATGCGCCTTCATCATTAATACAAATTAAGTTATTAAATTGAATATTACGACGGTAATGGAAAATGATTCTAATCTAAAAAAGGATTAAGGATAATATGACCGGGATCGGCTTAAACTTTCTACTTAAGGGTTTTATCATCGGGTTTGCCATAGCCGCTCCTGTAGGTCCCATCGGCATATTATGCATCCGCCGGACCCTTGCAAATGGTCGGTTACCGGGTTTTTTCTCTGGTTTGGGAGCTGCGTCAGCAGATATGGCATACGGGGCAGTCGCGGCCTTTGGCTTAACCGCAATTCAGGATTTATTGATCGGAGCCCAATTCTGGCTGCACCTTGTAGGTGGATTATTTTTGATCTTTCTCGGGTTTCGCACCTTCACGGCTAAGCCGACCAATAAACCTGCCGGCGAGGGTACCACTCGTAACTTATTTCAAGCATATTTTTCCACTCTGGGTTTAACCCTCACAAACCCCGCAACGATTATTTCATTCACGGTTATCTTTGCCGGGCTGCGCCTTGGCGAAACCCACGGCAATTTTTTTTCGGCGGCTACGCTGGTTGGCGGTGTGTTTTTCGGGTCGTCCGCCTGGTGGTTGACGTTGAGCCTTATAGTAGGCCTCTTCCGTGAAAGGTTTACGCTAGCCTGGATGATCTGGGTCAACCGTTTGGCTGGAGCTGTGATCTCTGCTTTTGGTCTAATCGCTCTCTTAATCAAGTAAAGATATTTAAGCCTGATATATGGTTCCCTCTTGACTCAATAAATCCAATATTATATAATAATGTAAGCGTTTTCAGAAAGCGTTTACATTTCTTTGGTTCTCATGTCCAATTTTGCTTCACGACGAATCAATGGCTGAAAGACGTAATTCTTCCACTATTACGGATGTTGCCCGCCGCGCCGGTGTATCTATCGCAACCGTAAGCCGTGTTTTAAACGGCAGCACTCCAGTAATTGACGAGACCGCTGACCGTGTGCGCGTGGCCATTGAGGAGCTTCATTTCAAGCCGCGTGCTGCCGCCCGTATTCTGGCTAGCCGCCGCACGGAAACGCTTGGGCTGCTGTTGCCGGAGATCGGCGAATCTTTCTTCGCACCATTATTACGAGGGATTGAAACAGAGGCTCGTATCGCGGGATTTGATTTATTGATCCATGCCACCAGCCATATCGCACATGCATCCTCACCGACCCCCCGTCGTTCATTAGCGGAACACAACACGGACGGGCTCGTCGTTTTCACTCAGAGTCTCGACCTCGAAGAAATCGAACGCCTTCACAATATCAATTTTCCCTTGGTGTTGATCTATCAAAATTCCCCTTCGTCATTACGTATTCCAGCTGTTGTCATCAAAAACAAATCCGGCGCTCGTAAAGTCGTGGATCATCTTATCGAAGTTCATGGGTGCAATCGGATCGCATTTCTTCGTGGGCCAATCGGCAATGAGGATTCTGAACAGCGCGAGCAGGGTTATCGCGAGTCGCTTAAGCACCATGGTGTTCCATTCGATTCGACTCTTATAGGGATCGGCGGATTCAACCAGGAAGAAGCCCAAGGTACGATTAATAATTGGTTGAAAGCTGGTCTGGTCTTTGATGCGGTTTTTTCGGGTGATGACGACGCTGCTGCCGGCGTCCTCTTAGCCTTACGCAGCGCAGGTAAAAGAATACCTCAAGATGTAAAAGTGGTCGGTTTCGACGATTCACCGGTTTCACAATTCCTCACTCCGCCTCTCACTACGGTGCGCGCGCCGATCGAACAAGTAGGGCGCGAAGCCGTGCGCCAATTGGTGCGGCTGATTCGTGGTGAGCAGGCACAAGGACCAACGCTGATGCGTACTGACCTTATCGTGCGCGAATCGTGCGGGTGTCCTCTCCCAGCTGGCAAAGGATCTTGATCTATGCGGAGGTGCTTCATAAGAGACACAATACCCTTATCTTCTTGTCCCCTTTTGAATTCTAATAAGATTTGGAGGAGATCATGATTAAGAATAAGATGTACGTTTCCTTGGCTGTGATAATTATAGCTGCCGTTGTCCTTACAGCTTGTAGCGCTGGGACCTCTGCCCCTGCCCCGACGCAAGCCCCCGTTGCAACCCAACCCCCCGTCGTGGCAACGCAGGCTCCGGCGAGTCCAACCGGCCCTACTGCAGTTCCAAGCCCCGCTTTTCTGACTGTGAACCTTGAACAGCAAGCCACCTGGGTCAGAAACTTCAACCCATTTTCACCGGACGCACGCTTGCAGGCAACCCAGGGTTGCATATATGAGCCGTTGATGATCTTTAATAAATCGACGGGCGAACTAGTCCCTTGGCTGGCAACGGAATATAACTGGAATTCCGATGATACATTGTTGACGTTCAAGCTTCACCAGAATGTTCAATGGTCCGATGGACAGCCCTTCACCGCCGCGGATGTGATCTATACATTTGACTTGTTAAAAAGTAATCCGGCTCTTCTCAACAATATTGGCTCTATCTTGACCGATAATATCGAGAGTTGGTCTGCACCGGATGATTTCACGGTGGAGTTTAAATTCAAAGTCGTCCATACACCAGCCTTGTATTTGCTTGCCAATCAGCTGATCGTCCCGCAGCACATCTGGAAGGACGTTAAAGATCCGGTCACCTTTACAAACGAGAATCCGGTCGGGACCGGCCCGTTTACGGAAATCACCAAGTTCGAGGATCAGATTTATGTGATCGAGAAGAATCCCCATTACTGGCAACCCGGCAAACCGTATTTCCAGGGGCTTCGTTTCCCGGCCTACCCCGGAAATGATCAGGCAAATCTTGCGCTTGCCAATGGTGAATTGGATTGGGCCGGCAATTTTGTCCCCGACATCGAGAAGACTTTCGTCGCAAAGAACCCGCAGGATTTCCACTATTATTTTATCGGTGGCGATGGAGTTCTGCTTTATATCAATCCCAATATCAAAC
>JBGQIO010000100.1:0-12205 GCA_041498515.1 Anaerolineae bacterium | reverse complement strand
CCGCGTCGGTTGCGCGCCGCAGTCTACCGTTCCCCACGAACACTAGGCCGGTGTCCACCACCAGGCCTACGAAGGCAACTAACCCTACGATTGCAAAGACCACGATAACCAATATTTGGCCGCTTTGCATTTTTCGTGAGTGGCCTTGTGAATGGCGTGTGTTTTTCTTGACTCGAAAATTCCGGTTTTTCTGCTTATTTATCATAATTCTTTACCGTCATCAGTTAATGAGATCATTTTAGACTAAGGTGGTATGGTAATGAACTTGAAGGGCATGATAGCATCGATATACACCGGTACCGGATCGGGGAATACTTGCTCGAAGAAAGGGGCCTTTAATGTTTGAGGGTAATTATAAAAAGCCTCGACCAATAACAGGCTGACCGGCGGAGCGCAGGAGTCCATCTGGCCCTCGATGGTGGCAAGCGATTGTTGTGAGGTTTTATTAGGTGTGCCGCCGCTGCCTAAATACGTCTGGGTGTCCCCATACTTGCTCCAGGCATAACCGTTTGCATAGGTTGGGTACCGTTTGACTGTGCGTATACATGTGGCGCCGTCGCCTGTGACGGTAAAAAAGGAGATGACGACATCGTCGATCGCCGGATTTAATGTAATTGGCGATATTACATTGACGGTTTTCAACGCAACGCCCTGGTAGAATTCGGAACATACTCCATCAGAATCAACGGTTCCAACACCGGCGCATGCAGCAAAAGGATCGGCATTTGCGCCAAAGCGGGCAGCTTCGCGGACACCGTCTAATATGTTAAGGTACCGGTTGAGCAGGACGCCAAATTCCGCAATGCCGGCCACCAGCAGCATTAATAGCATCACGATCAGGCTTAATTCGACAAAGCTTTGGCCTTTGTTACCGGAACGGATATTAAATCGATCTGGTTTCATATCTACAATTCAACCTGCATATACATTAATCCGTCCTAATCATACACGGACGGAGGCTCAAGGTCAACCGCTTAGCTGCCATTGTTCTTCGGTTGGGACAATTTATTCACAAAAACGGGACATTTAAGTTAGCTTATAACAAAAAAGGATATAATACAAACCTTGAAACATACAAAAATGAAAGGAGTGGAAGCATAAAAATATCGGGAAAGACAGCGCTTGGACTCGTCTGATTTAAGGATTGGCGAGTTGACGAGGATGAGGGTTCTCTATCGCAAGATGGAGTTAACTACCGGGGTTGCCTGGTAGGAAAATCGAAAGATCAGCGGATGCCCTCCGGGTGTGCCATCACCTGTTTCTCTTTCCCTCCAGTAGATTCTCCACAACAAGACTGGCCGTTAACGGTGCAGGTAAAACTGTGGAGAATGGCAAGTAATGAGATTAGAGTAAAGAGAATAGAGAGAAGTCGAGATTTTGATCACTTGGCCTCTTACCATATGTTTACCTGCCTACGGGTTTGCTTGTTTCCATTTCTCCTCTCTGAGCTCTACTCCCTAATTATCTATTATTGATCTGGAGGATCCCCAATGTGTGGAATCGTCGGATATATCGGCCCGCGCGATGCGACGCCGATCATCCTGAATGGTCTTAAAAAACTGGAATACCGCGGCTATGACTCCGCGGGCCTGGCCGTCATAAACGGTGACCGGCTTGAGCTTCGCAAAGATACCGGCAAGTTATCTCAACTCGTGGAGATGGTCAGTAAATCCCCCGTCTACGGAGCGCCCGGGATTGGCCATACGCGCTGGGCCACGCATGGCGAACCTTCGGTTCGCAATGCGCACCCCCATCTCGGTCAGACTAAACGCGTGGTCGTTGTTCAAAACGGCATCGTTGAAAATTTCCTCGAACTTAAGCAGGAATTGATCGCAGAAGGTGTGGAGTTTCAATCGGATACCGATACCGAGACAATTGTGCATTTGGTCGAACATTTTTTAGCCACCGGGCTGGGTCTGGTGGAGGCCGCCCGTCGGACTTTCCAGCAGATTCAAGGGGCCAACGTGGTTGTGCTTCTGTCGGCGGATGAACCGGATAAGATTGTTGCGGCGCGTATAGGGAATGCAGGTGGCGTGGTGATTGGTCTCGGGGAAGGCGAGAATTTTCTTGCCAGCGACACACCTGCCATACTGGAACATACCCGCAGAGTGATATTCCTTGAATCTCGGCAGATGGCAGTGGTGACCTGCCAAAATGTGCGTATTGAAACGCTGGACGGCGTGGAACTCGAGCCACAGGTACATTCCGTATCCTGGGATCCTGTGTCGGCGGAGAAGGGTGAATTTCGTCACTTCATGCAAAAGGAGATCCACGAACAGGTGCAGGCCATCACCGATACCATGGCCGGTCGAGTCGATTTTTCTCGCGGCGAGATACGCCTTCCCGATCTCAAATTGAACAGGGAACTCGCCAATAAGATCGAAAAGATTTATATCACCGCTTGCGGCACGGCGGCCTATGCCGGTATGGTCGGCAAGGTTTTGATTGAAAAAATAACCCGCCTGCCGGTGGAGGTCGTGATCGCCTCAGAGTTCCGATACAGCGACCCGATCGTTGACGACCGGACAGTCGTACTTGCCATCAGTCAATCGGGTGAGACTGCCGATACCCTGGCTGCGATGGAAGAGGGACGGCGCAAAGGCGCTCTAATCTGGAGCATCGTCAACGCCCTTGGTTCGCAGGCGATGCGCATTGCTGACGGCTTTATCTCGATGCAAACCGGACCTGAGATCGGTGTAGCTTCAACCAAGGCATTTACGGCGCCTCTGGTGGACCAGTATATGCTCGCTATTCTGCTCGCGGACCTGCGTGGCATGCTGGATGAAAAGACTCGCAAAACCCTGGTGGCTGATTTGCGTCTTCTACCCGACCTCATAAGCCGGACTCTCGAACGCGAGTACGAAGCCGAAAAGCTGGCATATCAACTCAGGGATATCCGGGATTGTCTTTACCTCGGACGTGGCATCAATATGCCGATTGCTTATGAAGGTGCACTTAAGTTAAAGGAAATTTCCTATATCCATGCGGAAGGTTATCCCGCCGGTGAAATGAAACATGGCCCGATCGCGCTGATTGACAAAACCATGCCTGTGGTATGTCTTGCCCCGCAGGATCCCTGGCATGAGAAGATGGTCTCACAGATTCAGCAGGCCAAAGCGCGCGGCGGGACGGTGATTGCGGTTGCAACAGAGGGTGATAGTCTCATTCAGGGCATGGCTGACCACGTCCTGTGTGTGCCAAAAACTCCATGGATGCTTTCACCTGTAGTGACGGTGCTTCCGTTGCAGCTCCTCGCCTATCATATCGCCTCCCTCCGCGGTCTGGATGTTGACCAGCCTAGGAACCTCGCAAAAAGTGTAACGGTTGAATGAATACACTAAATGATGACTGCGAGGAATTTCCGATTTTGTTGCTACTGCGCGGTGTCTGATAAAATTAAGGTAACTACTCACTGCTCTGGCATGAAGCACCCAATGTGGTATCACTACCACGCGAAGCGGTATCACTTATAGTGTCACCATCTGTAGTTACAAATTAAGCAGGTTAATTCTGCTGATTATCAGAAGCAGTGTGCTGTGGTATGTTTAGAGCAACTTTCCCAGGGAATAAGTGTTTTGCTTTCCAAAGCAGCGTTCTACCCCTCAGGGTTGAGAATGGATAAGAAATGAAAGGTTAGGAACCCATGTCCACGAACGAACGAATTTCCACCTCTTTTTTCGATGAAGCAGGTGTGGAAAAGGAAACCATCAAGGTTGGCGAAGGCATTCCCTTTGGCCTGATACGCGTAAGTAACGCTGAGATCGGTATCGGGGGCGCCTATGGAACCTGGGGTCAAAGTTATGATAATCAAGCCATGCCGGGTTTCCTGGAGCAGCGTCTTGGTCAACCCATTCCGGATGCTGAAAAATTGAACCTTTCAGAATTGGGATTCCGCAGCCGGCACCATATTAACTCGCTCACCAAGGAACAGAACATAGAAGTTGAAGTGGAAGTCGGCGCGCGTCTTTTGCGGGAAGCGGCGCATGCCTGCGGTTGGAATCTACCAGATGTCGAGGCTGTCATGATCGGGATGAGCGCGCCGATCACGGATGATTATCTCGATCGGATCACGGACGCGGCAGGCATCTCTCCGAATGCATTAAAAGTTGCTGTACACAAGGCTTGTGATGGATCGGTCAGCAGCTTGCATTTGGCGCTCAACCCCGATCTCCCGGAAAACAAGGGGCTCTCCCGGAACATCGCCGAATTCTTACGCGGCAAGAAAGTCCTCGTGGGTGGGATCGAAGGCTTGAGCCGTTTTCTGGCCAAGACCCGCGACGCAAATGCCCTGCAATTGTTCGGGAATGCCGCTGGTGTAATTGGGGTCATTCCCGGACTTACGATGAAATTTCTGGCCGGAAGGTCGCGCGAGGCGTTTGACGATGAAGGTGTCCTTCAAGTTCAAATGAATTATCCGCATTCGGTCCTCAAATCGGAGCAGGGCACGAATGTCGAGGTCACACAGATGAATGGAAATCACATCCGCATCGCGGGTTTGATGCCTGTCCCCCCAGATGGTTCCTCCATCGTGATGGCCGGCCCCATGGGAATGGTCAAGCTCTTTGTTCGCACCGGTGTCCAGGTTGTGCTGGAGGCCTACCGGGCGTATCAGGATAAACTTGTGCAACTAGGGCAAACCGGTAAGTCGCTGGCTGTGGCGGTTGTTCATCACGCCAACTATAAGATCAACAAACTTAAAGAAAAACACCTGAATAATGAAGGGATTTTCCTCCCCATGCCCTGGTTGGTGAGCGAGTTCGGCAACGTTAGCGCGGCTTCGAATATGATCGCCTTCTTGCGCCAACTGCCGAGCTTGAAAACCGGCGACCATATCCTTATTGATGGATTTGGTGCGGGTACGTATTATGATGTGCTGGCTGTGGAATTAGGCAGCTAGAAAATCATCGATCACTTCCAAAAAAAAATAATCTAACGCCAGGTCGCAAAGTAAATCAAGAATCTTTGCGATCTGGCGTTAATTAATGAGCTTATAAATAATTACGGTTTCTTAACGCGTCTCGGTAACCTTGCTAAGCGTACGCGGTTTATCCGGGTCATATCCTTTGGCCAGTGTCAAATGATAGGAAAATAACTGGGCCGGGACAATACTCACCAAGGGGGTTAAAGACTCGGGGATCTCGGATGAAATGGAAAATCCGATCTGCCCAAGCGATAAAGCTTGGTCCAGGTTGGATATAACCACTAGTTCAGCCAGCAGGTCCTGCTTCAGATGATCTAAGAGAGGCATCAGAGAATCTGCCACCTTGCCGGCTGTGATGACCGCCATGACCGGGAAGCCGCGTGCCACGATTGCAATCGGCCCATGTTGGAAGTCTGCGGAAGAATAAGGTTCGGCCTCCACGTAGGTTAATTCCTTGAGTTTGAGCGCCCATTCGAATACAGTGGCATAGTTATATCCGCGACCGAGGATCACGCACTGCTGCATGTACCGATATCGTTCGGCAGCCTCGGAGATCATTGGGTCGTGTTTCAACGTTTCACTAACCCAGGCAGGCACATTTTGCAATTCTTTCCAGCTTTTTTCATCTTTGTTTAGCGCGGCAGATAGCATCGCTATAATCATTAATTCTGCTGTGTACGTTTTGGTAGCGGCTACTGCCAATTCCGGTCCCACCTGAATGTCAACCGTAAATTCGGCTTCTGCAGCCAGCGGTGAATCGGGCTCGTTTGTAATTGCCAAAGTAAGGCAACCCTGGCGCTTTCCTTCCCGCAAGACGCTCACGATATCTGGAGACTGTCCTGATTGGGAAATTCCGATCACGAGCGCGCCTTTGAGATTTGGAGGACTTTGGTAATATGTGAATAACGAAGGGGTAGCCAGCGCCAATGGCATCCGATTCATTCCACCCAGTAGATAGTTGGCGTAGCGTCCGGCGTTATCAGAAGTTCCCCGAGCTGCTAGGAAAATATATGATATATCCCGCGATTTGATCGCAGCCGCGATTTGTTCAACGGTTTTTCGCTGCGACTTCAATAGTTTTTCTAAACGATCGGGCTGTTCTAATATCTCCGAATATAGTGACATCGTTCCTCCAGATCATTATTTCCATCCTCAATATAAAAGATCACAAAATTCCGGCCTAAAGTGATCTCCTGTCTAACGCCAACACGCAAATGATTGTACATCTATATTTCGCAATTTTGACCGCCTCCGCTTATTCCGTTTACTTGATCAGAAAGATACAATGTGTATTCCCACCCGGTTTTTGGTTTATTTTCGCTAGCTGCCGGGCTTGCCCATTCGCCTCCTCCTGTAGCATAAATCCATCCATTTGACAAAGTTCGGGGTGCTGTTCGATGATCGCCGCGTAAGGACAGCGTGCGAATAAAATGCGGGGTCCTTCGGACCCGGCCTCCCAGCGCGCTTCATAATGGTGCTCATTCAATTTCTCGACCAGGGTTGCTAACCGCTTCGTACCGGGCTGGTTCTGATCTATCCGACCAATTTGATCTGACAGTCGTACACCGAGGGTGTGCATAGCTGCTTGTCGTTTCGAATCTGAGGCCTTCTTCAACAATTCATCTAGGAGACCACTCGATAATAAAGCCAGGTTATCTCCTAGGGCTTTCCCGGAAGACCCGTACACCTTGACCGGCCTTCCGCGCCTCTTGCTGCGGATCTCTCCAAGCATCACGATTCGTTCGTCTGCCAGCAAAATGGTTAAATGATGGCGGACATCTGGGGTTGCCATATTTAATGCATGGCCGATTTGCATTGCAGATGCACTGTGCTGTTTCTTAAGATAAGCCTGCACTTTCTGGCGGGAAGTCGTTTTGGGCATCCAGTAATTATATCTTTAATTCTATTTATGCAAATATATATTTGCATAATTCAATTGACTTTTCCGGTCCGGGTGCTATAATCTGGCTGGTTCGTGAGAGAATGTACCAGCAAGTAAAAAAACTCTTTAGAGGAATCTGATGGACTTCCAGAATTACATCGGTGGGATATGG
Organism: Anaerolineae bacterium; assembly: GCA_041498515.1. Lineage (GTDB taxonomy): Bacteria > Chloroflexota > Anaerolineae > Anaerolineales > Villigracilaceae > Fen-1038. Next base: position 5,230 of record JBGQIO010000100.1, on the reverse strand, counting down.
GTTAATGGGCACGGAGATAAAACCTTTGATACGATCAACCCGGCGAATGAAGAAACCCTGGCTTGTATCCACGCCGCGGATGTCAGTGATGTTGAATTGGCAGTACAAGCCGCCCGAACGTCTTTCAAATCCTGGCGGCTGACTCCTGCTCCTTTGCGCGGCGAAATTCTCTTTAAAATCGGCGACCTGCTTAAACAAAAGAAGGAAGAACTTGCCATTCTATTGACAAGAGATATGGGCAAGGTGATCGCGGAAGCGCGCGGCGATGTACAGGAAGCGATTGACATGGCTTACTACATGGCTGGGGAGGGCCGCCGCCTGCTCGGATACACCGCGCCTGTTGAAATGCCGAACAAGTTTGGAATGGCTGTACGTGACCCCTCGGGCGTGGTCGGGATCATCACACCCTGGAATTTTCCGATTGCAGTTCCATCCTGGAAGATCTTCCCCGCCCTCATTGCTGGAAATACTCTGATTTGGAAACCTTCTCCTGAAACCCCCGCCATCTCGGCGGCGTTCGTCAAAATTTTTGAAGAGGCCGGTATCCCGGCGGGCGTTTTCAATCTTTTGCTTGCTCCTGGCGCGGATGTCGCCCGGGCGCTCGTCAGCCATCCTGATGTGCGGGTGATTTCCTTCACCGGGTCTACCGTGACGGGTCGCGCCATTGCAGAGTCGGCTGCCAGGTTGAACAAGAAAGTTTCCCTTGAGATGGGCGGTAAGAACGCAATTATTGTTCTTGATGATTCTGATTTGGAATTAGTGACGGATGCAACGCTTTGGTCTGCTTTTGGGACGACCGGTCAGCGCTGTACCGCGGCCAGCCGTCTGATTGTTCAAAAAGGGGTAGCGTCCAAACTTAAGGATGCTCTCACGGCCCGCACAAAGAAACTGACTCTCGGAAATGGTCTGGATCCAAAAGTTGAAGTGGGCCCCGTGATCAATCGGACCGCACTGGATCGTATCCATAATTATGTGCAGATCGGCCAAAAGGAAGGCGCGCGCGCCCTGGTGGGCGCAGCGGTCGCCGACATAAACGGAAAAGGATTTTTCTACCAACCGACTTTGTTTGACGGCGTCCAGCCCGGGTCTACCCTTGAACGGGAAGAGATCTTTGGCCCCGTGCTGTCGATCGTTGAAGTCGATACGCTGGAAGAGGCTGTAGAGGTCAATAACAGATCCCAATATGGGTTATCGACCTCCATCTTCACCCAGGATGTCAATCGTGCATTCACAGCCATGCGCGATATCTTCACCGGTTTGGTTTATATAAACCATGGCACCACTGGCGCCGAGATCCAATTCCCTTTTGGTGGGGTGCGCGGCACAGGGAATGGACATCGTGAAGCCGGCCAGGCCGGGCTCGATCTCTTCACCGAATGGAAATCCATTTATGTGGATTATTCAGGAAAGCTTCAAAGAGCTCAGATTGATAATCGTAAGGAATGACTGGAGTGTCAAATCCGATTGTCTGAAAACCGTCCGACAGCCCGAATGGGCTTCCATGAACTAATGCGAAGCAGTGTCACCACCAGCAGGGACTTTAGTCCCGTCGCGCAATGCCCAGAGTCAAGGATAACAGATCATTACCAATCTACCGATCTACCAATTTACCGATCTACCAAAATACCAACTTATCGATCTACCAATTTACCGACCCACCAATGTCCTTAACCTGGGAAACATCCTACGCCATCGCTCTGGAACTAAATCGTAAGCACCGTGATGTTAACCTCGAAGACGTAACTTTGCAGCAAATTTACGAATGGAGTTTAAAGCTCGAAGACTTTGAGGATGATCCTGCTTTATGTAACGACGAGATTTTGTCCTCAATATATCAAGAATGGTACGAGGAGATGATCAATGACTGAGAACAAACTGAATTCTCCGGGTTACGAGATCTCGGACGAACTTCAACATGCAGTCAGCATAACTACGCTTGACCGCCTGTATAACTGGGGTCGGCGCTCTTCCGTTTGGCCGATGATGTTCGGTCTGGCTTGCTGCGCCATCGAAATGATCGCTGCCCAGGCGGCACGCTATGACCTGGCGCGCTTTGGTATGGAGGTCATGCGCCCCAGCCCCCGCCAAAGCGATTTAATGATCGTGGCAGGTACGGTCACGAAGAAGATGATCCCCAGTATTGTCCGTCTGTATAACCAGATGCCCGAGCCCAAGTATGTCGTCGCCATGGGCGCTTGCGCTTCAGGTGGCGGGCCTTTTAAGGAAGGATATAACGTAGTGGCTGGCGTCGATAAATTCGTGCCTGTGGATGTTTACATTCCAGGCTGCCCTCCCACCCCTCAAGCTCTCACAGCCGGCCTGATCAAACTGCAGGAGAAGATTGATAAGGAGTCCATCAGGCAGGTACGCTGGTACCGGAAAGGTCCTGACTCTGTTGAAATTCCGATCCCGGTGCTTGGCCCTGATTTGATGGACCCGCGTCGTTATGCGGAGATCAAGCAGCTTGCTGCTCAAAAGACCGCTGTGACACCGGCTGAATCAACAGTCTCACCCTCGCCGAAGGCTTAGGAGTAGAAATGACAACCCTCATTCAAACTGAGACTTTGGATTTGGCCGCACGTTTCCCGGGCTCCGTTACAGCCGATGCTCGGCCTAACTATGGCGGCTGGATCGTCGACCAGGACAAGCTGGTTGAGGTCGCGACGACCCTTCGCGATGAATTCGGTTTCGACCTCCTATCCTCAGTCACCGGCGTGGACTACTTTCCCGATAAGATGGAAGTCGTTTATCACGCATACAAGACCACTGGCGGTCCGGGCATCCTGTTCAAGGTTCAGGTCCTGCGTGCCGACCCCATCGAGGTTCCATCTGTCACGCCTATTTGGCCCGGCGCGGATTTCCAGGAACGCGAGATCTGGGATCTTTTCGGTATCAAATTCACGGACCATCCTGATCTTCGGCGCATCCTGATGTGGGAAGGCTTCGAAGGACATCCCATGCGCAAAGATTGGCATGAGCCTTTCTTTGAAGAGGAAACCAAACCGTTGAAGAGCCGGTGGCCGGAAGGTCAATACGTGAGCTCGGAAGATAAGAACCTTTATAAGGATAACCTGCAGTACCCTCAGAATTTCGATCCGGAGAAGATGCTCTTCGATGGTGAAGCTTCCCTATATGGTGCGTTGGCCAAGTACACCACTGTCGACGCAGGTATCCAGACTGACCATATCATTGTAAATATGGGTCCTCAGCATCCCTCCACCCATGGTGTCTTTCGGGCTGCCGTCATTTTGGATGGCGAGACGATCGTTAGTCTCAAACCTGTAATGGGTTACCTGCACCGCAATCATGAGAAGATTGGCGAACGGAATACCTTCCTGCAGAACATGCCTTATACCGACCGGCTTGATTATTTCAACTCCATGAGCAGCAACTGGGGTTATTCGCTTGCCGTCGAAAAACTGATGAACATTCAGGTCCCCGAACGCGCCGAATATCTCCGCTTGATCATGGCCGAGCTCAGCCGCATTCAGAACCACCTGATCCTGATCGGCATGCTCCTCAACGACCTTGGCGCAATGTTCACCCCGGCTTTGTATGCCTTCGAGGAACGCGAGCTGATCCTGGATATCTTCGAAGCTGCCGCCGGTTCGCGCATGATGTGCAATTATCACCGTTTCGGCGGTGTTGTTCGCGACCTCCCGGCCGGCGCACTCGAGAAGATCAAGGGCCTGGTCGAGGAGCGTCTTCCTCGCAAGACAGATGAATTTGAGCGTTTGTTGACGGAGAATGAGATTTTCCTCTCCCGCATGCGGGGTGTCGATGTAATTAACGCCGATGACGCCATCAAATATTCCATCACTGGCCCGGTGCTGCGCGCTTCCGGCGTCCCTTATGACGTGCGCCGCGCTCAGCCGTACGGTATTTATGACCGCTTCGATTTTGATGTTGCCGTTAGATACCATGGCGACCTGTATGATAATTATCTGATCCGCCTCGACGAGATTCGCCAGTCTTTACGCATATTACAGCAAGCTGTCAAACAGATCCCCGAAGGACCTATTGTCACAGGAAAGCCCCAGTATCAGGTCCGCGTCCCCGCGGGCGAGGCCTATGGACGCATCGAAGCGCCGAAGGGTGAACTCGGCTTTTATGTCGTCTCGACCGGTAAACCGAATCCCTGGCGCTATCATATAAGGGCCCCATCATTCATCAACATTACCGCCCTCGAAAAGATGTGTGTAGGCAAGAAAATTGCGGATTTCGTTGTTATCCTGGGCGTGATAGACATCGTGCTCGGCGAATTGGACCGGTGACACCCGGAACATGAAACCTTCATGCGAGGTGGCCACAAGCCACCATCGCATACTTCGACGATAAGAATCGTCGAAGGTAACCTGGAACCTGACACCTGACACCTGGAACCTGACACCTGACACCTGGAACCTGACACCTGACACCCCATATTGGAGAACTTGCTTATGTATGGAATAGGAATACTCAAAGGTCTTAGCGTAACTCTTAAAAGGTTTGTTGATACTTACCTGGACGACCTCACTTGGTGGGGACGCCGTTATTTCAAACCGGAAGGTATCGCCCACCGGTCGAGCAAAGATGCCCGCGGCATTTTTACTGTGCAATATCCTGAAGAGAAACTGCCGGTGCCGGAGGAATTCCGTTATGTTCCCTTCCTTGTTTATGATGAGGTGCAGGGCGGTAGGGAGATCCGCTGCACTTCCTGCGGTATCTGTGCCAAAGTCTGCCCGCCGCAGTGCATATGGATCGTCCGCTCCAATGATCCCCAGACAGGTCGGCCGATCCCGGAACCAAAAGAGTTCTTCATTGATGCCGATATTTGCATGAACTGTGGTTTCTGTGCCGAGTATTGTCCGTTCGACGCGATCATTATGGATCACGATTACGAGATCGCATCTTATCAGCGCAACGTATTCAACATGGAGCAGCTTCTCAAGCCGGCCGCCTACTATAAGAGCATTCGGCCTTTGAATTACGCGCGCGAGGAAGAAGCCCGCAAAGCCAAGGAGGCCGCTAAGGTAGCCAAAGCGGAAGCCGCTTCCGCTGCATCATAGGTTCAAGAATTATTATTCACCACATGGACATAAATTTTCAAGGAGTAGCTAAACTCAGGAGTAATTGTCATTGTCCCCGCATATCGGGGACGAGCCGGTGGTTGAGTTGGTGGTCGAGCGTTGCCCTGCGACCGCACCCCAGGGAGTATCGAAGGGTAGACGGTCGGTGGTTGAGTAGATGG
>JBGQIO010000099.1:0-12258 GCA_041498515.1 Anaerolineae bacterium | reverse complement strand
TGCATTGCAACAGGTATTGCATAATCCTGACCGTGCCCGTTCAATAAGATCATTTTTCGAAAGCCAGCATTCCAATATCCAGCGATCACCGCCCGCAGATAGTCAATAAATGTCTCTTCCGGGATCACGATCGTGCCGGGCATACCCAGGTGATGGAAGGGATGCGAGCCGTACCAGATGGGCTCGGCCACAGTGCAACCCGTATGCTGTGCGACCTGCTCTGCCATTCGGCTAACAAGGAAGGTGTCTTCGCCGGAGCAGGCATGCGGGCCATGGTTTTCCGAACTGCCGATCGGAATGATGATCAGGTCATTCTTCTTAAGGCGTTCCTGATATTCCTTCCCCGTCATTGTCTGAAAATACAATCCTGTTGCCTTCTCCATATGCCCGCCCTCCGGCGGAATCGTCCATTTTGACATTGTATTAACTCCTTTCATTTGTTGGATGAACCTTTTTGTTACTCATAATGGGATGCAAATAATGCGCGGTTTGACTCAAAGCTGTCGCATCATCCGGGGAAGGAAGGATTTCCGCGGATAGATAGCCATGGTAGCCAATCTCGGACAAGGCCTGGATCAGCGCCGGAAAGTCGATGTGCCCCTGGCCGGGAGCCAGGCGATTATTATCTGCAACATGCATATATCCCAACCGGCTGCCGGTTTTCCGGACGGTTGCACATGGGTCAATTTCTTCAATATTCATATGGAAAGTGTCAAGCAGCAGTCGGACTGCCGGATGCCCTATTTCTTCAATGAACTTTATAGCTTCCTCAGCGGAATTAATGAAATTGGTCTCGTAACGATTGATAGGCTCCAACAACAGGTGAATACCCAAATCGTGCGCAAGAATTGCACACTGCCGGATGCTAACTACAGCGCTAGCGCGCTGCTCAGCCTTCTCAGCTTCTCCTCCACTCAATCTGCCACGCACCCCACCAATAATCACTGCAGCTTTTGAGACAGCCGCCAATTCAATCAGCGATAATAGTCTTTCCTTGACTTGAGAACGTACGCTGGCGCTGGGATTGCTCAGGCACAACCCATCTTCAAGGCACATCCGGCCAGTTGCGATTGCAGATAAGGACAAGCCATAATCTGCTAAGGCAGTAGCAAGAATCTTGGGCTGGATTTCACTTGCCGAGCACAAGCTGACTTCTACAGCATCGAATCCGGATTCGGCGGCGAATCTCAAACCATCATTTAACCTACCAGCAAAAAGTAACGGCGAAAAAGAAGTGATTTTCGGTGAGATCGCAAAACTAACCTTGAAGGATGCAGCCGAGTTACCTTGTATCCGAGTAAGGGATTCGCGTTGCATGGACGAAAGATCTAAATCAACCTTTGCAAGCCGAGAGGCGTGCACTCCTCCTTGAAATTCAGCCGTCAACCAAGCATCGACGATCTTAAGAGCTTCGTCCGGCGTAAGTTCGTCGTTACCAAGGCAGAGCACGTTTGCGTTGTTATTAGTACGGCTCTGGTTTGCTGTTGGCAGGTTGTAGCACAGTGCTGCCCGGATGCCCGGTAATCTATTCGCGGCGATTGCCATTCCCTGACCTGTTCCACAAACCAAGATACCTCGATCATACTCTGAGTAACGCACAGCCCGAGCAACCATCTGCGCATAATCCGGATAATCTACAGGTTTGTCTGCCTCAGTGGGACCAGCGTCTAGGTAATCAACATCCAAGAGTCTAAAATGCTCAACTATCCGTTGCTTGAGTGGAAAACCGACGTGGTCCGAGGCGATAATAATCTTCAATTGGGGCTCCTACCCGAGACGAGGAATCGGTGGGTGTCGTTCACTGGATTGGGGTGCAGCTCCCGCGGATTCGCGGACAACCAATTGCACCTTCAAGGGCTTCAAACTTTCTTTGGGTACGGATTTTCCATTAATTAAATCCAGCAACAATTCGGCACCTTTCTTGCCCATTTCGAATTTTGGCTGCTGAACTGTTGTTAGAGCCGGACAGGTGAACCGAGCCTGCGGGAGGTCATCGAAACCAACGATGGAAAGTTCTTGCGGGACACGCAAAGATCGCTCATAGGCAGCACGCAGTGCGCCGATCGCCATAAGATCGTTATAAGCAAAAATAGCCGTTATTGTAGGATGCTGATCAAACAATTGAAACGATGCCGCGCGCCCATCCTCTAAATGGAACCCCCCTTTGACGATATGCGTAGGATCAACTGACAATCCGTTTTCGCGGAGGGTTTCAATAAAACCTTTGATACGTTCCTGGCTATGTTGAAGGTCAAATGGACGAGCGATAAATCCAATCTCGCGATGACCAAGGTCAATCAAATATTGAGTAGCAAGGCAAGACCCTTTATAGTTATCCGCCACGATAGATGGACAATCGAGACCAGAGACTTTACGATCCAAAACAACCATGGGAATTTTATAACCAGCCAACATAAGTCCAGGTTTTGGATCGGCCGTTGCCGGGAACCATATGACACCTGCGGCACGCTCATCCTGCATAACGTTGACATACTCGATCTCGCGCTCAACACTGTAATCAGAATGACACAGGCTTACTGTGTAGCCATTTTCAAAAGCATATTTCTCGATACCACGGGCAACCTCTGCAAAATAAGGATTCAGCGTGTCTGGTAGGATTAATCCAAGGGTCGAAGTCTTTTGCAACCGCAAGCTGCGCGCCACTGCATTGGGCCGGTAGTCCAGCCGTTCAATGGCTTCCAGAACCTTGGTGCGGGTTTCGGGAGCAACTGGGCGCGGTCCGCTGTTGACAACATACGAGACTGTCGCCGAGGATACTCCAGCCGCGCGGGCAATCTCATCACGGGTGACAAAGGGCTTTTTTGGAGTTATTTTAATCATTTCGTCTACACGTGTAGATTGATTATCGACATTATACTACAAAATATCAATACGGAAACAAAGTAACATTCTTCTTTCTGTATATCCCCGTGAGCTCCTTGGATTTGCGAAAAAACAAGCAAGCCCAAGGAGCGCCAATTTATGTGCTTCTAGGGTGAATCGTTGAGATTGCACACTACCTTTGAGTTTCGTCGACAGATACTAAAATAAAACTGGAAAATCCATACATCTACATATACCGTAAAGACGCGCAGCTGGGAGACTGTGGATCAGTGGGTTCACCTGTGCTTGCGCCATGTGCAGGCACAGGTGAACCTGCCTCTCCGCGGCAAGAAGATACCTTTCCATCTTCGACCCCGAAAAGCGCGGGGTCTTCGGCTGTGGGGGTAGACTCCGACCCACGCCGAGCAAGATGACCATTGGATCCTTTTAGGCAATGATATTGATCGCCCATTTGAAATGTTCTGCGTCTCTTCCGCATCTTTCACAAGCACCACAAGTACAGGCGAAAGGGCGCGGCGTTAGAACTTTCTGCTCCATTCTTTGGGCCAACGCTCCACCACAACTTTCTTTTGAGTGAAGAACTCCACGGCGTCCATACCCTGCCCATGCATGTCACCAAAGAATGAATCCTTCCAGCCGCTGAACGGGAAGAACGCCATCGGCGCGGCCACTCCGATATTAATCCCGATATTACCTGCCTGAACTTCATACCGGAACTTTCTCGCCGCCGGTCCGCTGGAAGTAAATAAACTTGCCTGGTTCCCGTAGGCTCCGCCGTTGACCAAATCAATTGCTTCATCAACGGTGTCGACATGCATCAGACTCAACACCGGGCCGAAGATCTCCGTTCTTGCAATTTCGCCTCTACGCGGGACGTTGGTCAGAATCGTTGGTCTAATAAATGAGCCGCGCTCATAGCCTTTGACAATAGTTCTGCGTCCATCCACCGGAACTGACGCCCCTTCGCCCGCGCCGATGCCGATCAACTGCTCGATGCGCGCTTTGCTGGCCGCGTTGATGACAGGTCCCATCTGAACGCCCGGATTCATTCCATATCCAACCACGCGCGAGGATGCTGCGTCGCAGATCATTTCAGTAAAAGTATTGCGCGCATCTGCGACCGTGACTGCAAGGGAAACCGCCAAACAACGCTGGCCCGCGCAGCCGAACGCTGAATCGGCAATAATTTTGGTCGCCATGTCCATATCAGCATCCGGTAATACGATAACGGGATTCTTGGCGCCACCCTGCGCCTGGACGCGCTTCCCGTTCGCTGAAGCCCTGGAGAAAAGATACCGGGCCGTGGCGGTCGAGCCGACAAACGTCACGGCTCGGATCAGGTGATGATCCAGAATCGCATCCACTGCCTGCTTGGAGCCATTCACCAGATTCACGACGCCTTTTGGAAAGCCGGCTTGCTCGAAGAGTTCGAATAATAACTGCATTGTCATCGGTACTTTCTCCGAGGGTTTCATCACATAGGTATTTCCGCATGCAATCGCATAAGGCAGATACCAAAATGGAATCATGCCCGGGAAGTTGAAAGGCGCAACCGTTGCGCATACGCCGACAGGCTGTCGAATCATTATTTCGTCAATGCCGGGGGCAATGTCTTCGACGATCTCGCCCTTCGCCATCATCGGCATACCACAAGCTACTTCCACATTTTCAATGGCGCGTACCATCTCAGCCCTGGATTCTTCAAAAGTTTTTCCCGCTTCTTTCGTGATCGTGCGGGCGATTTCGTCCATGTTGGCTTTGAGCAGGTCGCGCATCCGGAAGAGGTGCTGTACCCGTTCCTGCACGGGAGTACGCCTCCAGGCAGGCAGCGCCGCCTCCGCCGCTTGCGCCGCCGCGTCCACTTCCTCCGCTCCGCACAACGGAGTGCACGCAATTAGTTCCTTCGTAGCAGGATTGAAGACGTCGAGATATTCAACATCCTTTGGCTTAAGCCATTCGCCATTGATGTAGTTCAAGATTTTTGCCATAATGTTTCTCCCTCATTCAAATCAAAAAAATGATATCCATAGTTCCTATAGCAAAACGAATCTCAGGCAGGCATGACATGAGAAACCCTACCCTTCTACTTTCCTGGACGAAAAACAATTGATTACCGAAATTCAGGAACAAGAAGCGAAGATCAAAAGTAGATGGTCTTCTCAGAGGTTGTGAACCTCTTTCCCAGCTTCTGCGAGGTCACAATTCCGGATTGGGAATCATCGTATCTCTAACCAGGGCGCTGAGATCCTCCACGGCTTTACAGAATTGCCGAAGCGTCTGCCGGGTTGCGCCGAATTCATCGAAATCAGGCACACACATTCCTTTTTCATCATAAGCCCGTCTGAAGTCGGTGAACTTCGCGTCAAGCTCCTCTACAATTCCGGCTTCCACGGGTCGGTCCATACGATCTTCCACCTTCACATTTGAAGCATTGAACTTCTGCTGCCATTCGAAGGGAGGTGAAATTACCACATCGCCGCCAATGAACTCACTCCAGTGCAGGTGATTACGAAAAGCAGCGCTTAGAAGCCGTAACCGGTAACCCCTAGCCTGGTAGATCTGATAGGCCTTCTTCATTACTGCGACACCGGCCCAATCCATGATCCATGGGTTCGCAATGATATCTTCCTTCCGTGCCACGACTTTTAACCAATCGTCAAGCCGACCGACCATCAGCGTGCACACCGGTCCCATATGGCTGATATCTTTCATCTCTGCTTCCCGCCGCTTTAATCCCCGCTCGACCGCCTCCGCTACCGCAATAACCTGCGGGAGCGTAAAGCTGACCGTCGCATTGATGCTTACTCCACGGTAAGTTGCTTCTTCGATCGCCTCGATACCGGCAGCTGTAACCGGTATTTTGACGATCATATTCGGTGCAAGGCCGGCGAAACGTTCTGCCTGATCTACAATAGCCTTTGAATTGCGATACAGCTTGGGATTGGTTTGGATGGAAAGCCGGCCATTCCTGCCCTTGCTCTGCTCGAAGGCCGGCACGAGAAGCGCAGCCGCCTTCTGCGAAATCTCCTGTACCAGCTGCCAAGCCACCTGCTCATCGGTAGCTTCGGGCATCTCGTGGATAATCTGGGAGATCCTGTCTTTCCACAGATTCCACTCTTTCTTTAGCACCGATAAGACAATCACGGGATTGCAGGTTGCACCCACCGCGCCGTTTGTCTCGATCGAAGACGACAATTCCTGGATCGAGCATGAGTCGTTCCACAGCACGCTAGGTGTGGTCTGAGTCATTTGGTGAAGGCGGCTCCTGAACTCAATTTTAGACATATAACCTCGATTGTCGGGCGTTCCCAGATGTCAGTGTGAGAATATTACAAGTCTTATAAATTTGCGACTTCCTCATTTTATTTACAAGGACATTTTAGATAACCTGCTAAATCATCAAATTCTCAACGTTCATAAACTTGGTTGCGGAGGTCATAATTGCCTCCTCACTAGCGTCTTCCCGACTAAATTCACCTGTGACCCGTCCGTTGCACATAACAACAACTCGATCACTCATCCCCAAGATTTCGGGCATCTCGGAGGAAATCATCAAAATTCCCATTCCCTCGCGTGCCAGCTTGCTCATCAAAGCATGAACTTCAGCCTTTGCACCCACATCAATACCCCGCGTAGGCTCATCCAGTATCAGAACTTTCGGATTTACACTGAGCCATTTTGCCAAGACAACTTTTTGTTGGTTTCCGCCGCTCAGGTTTGCCACACATTGTTGAAGACCTGGAGTTGCGATCGCTAAGGCCAGGACAAAACGATTTGCCTTTTCAGTCTGTATTCGACGGTTAATAAGACTAAATATCCGGCTAATTCGATCCAAAATTGCCAGGGTGACATTTTCTTCGACATTCATGAGCATTACAAGTCCCTGAGATTTCCGATCCTCCGGTACAAGTCCAATCCCCTGGCGAACAGCATCGGTTGGATTATTTATCCTGACCTCTCTCCCATCTATCACGATCTTGCCTTGACTATGCGGATCTGCTCCACATATCATCCGGGCTACTTCGGTCCGACCGGCCCCAACCAGGCCTGCCAAGCCGACAATTTCCCCTCTTCGTACCGAGAAACTAACATCCCGGATAAGAGATTTATCGGATAGATTTCTTATTTCTAATACCGGTAAACCAATTTCCGCTTTACTCTTGGGGAATAACCCAATTCCTCTTCCCACCATCAAGTTAATAACCATTTCTTCAGTTGCATCTTTAGCCAGCAGGATCCCAGACCGGTGCCCATCCCGCATCACTATGATCCGATCGGAGATCTGAAGTACTTCTTCGAGTCGATGGCTAACAAATACAACGGACACCCCCTTAGCTTTTAGCTTGCCTATGATTTCATAGAGGGTTTTAACTTCCTTGCTCGATAATGCAGAGGTGGGCTCATCCATCAAAATCAAACGAGCATCCTGGGAGACCGCCCGGGCAATCTCCACCATTTGTCTTAGCGCAATTGTGAGATCACCCACCCTTGCTTCTATATCAATTTTGTCGATCCCCAAATCCGATAAAATTGCTCGAGCATTTCGTGCTAATTGTTTAAAATCAATAAAACTCGAATGTGCATACAGACGAGGCTCATGATTTAATAGTAGATTTTGGGCTACGTTAAGACCCGGTACTACAGCCAACTCTTGATGAATAGTACTAATTCCCAAGGATTGGGCTTCTTGAGGGGAATCGGGCCTGAATTCCATTCCGTTAAATTTCATGTGACCACGATCCTGCTTAAACACCCCAGATATAATGTTAATAAGCGTAGATTTGCCGGCTCCGTTTTCTCCAACCAGACCTACGACCTCCCCAGGTTTAATCTCAAAATCGATATCCTCCAAGGCGTGAACACCAGGAAACTGTTTGGATAAATGCTCTATGCTTAAGAGAGATTCATTTTCCATATTACACTGATATCCCTTCTTGAATACTCACCTGTCAACCGGTTATTAGAGATGATAAAATATCTTTTTGAGAGTCGATCTCCAATCGATAATTTCTGGATCTGTTGCCCCAGACCTGAAAGGAGATCGGCTCCCAAATGTTTAATCTTTGAATCGGCTGATCATTGAACCGAATCCCTGTTTCATGGGGTCAAGAAAGTACTGACGTTATCTTTTGTTACCAATTGGGTGGGAATGTAGTAAACCGGCTTGAGAGAGCTCCTTTGCCCATTCATTAGAGCCGTGGCTATCGTATCGACAATGGTTTGAGCGACTACCGCTGGTTGTTGTTTAACGGTGGCGATCATCGTACCCGCTGCCACGTCTTGCAGAGCTTCCTTGTCACCGTTATAGCCAACCACCAAGATCTGGGAATTTAACTTGGCAGCTGTTACGGCAGTCAAGGCACCGATAGCCATATTGTCATTCAATCCCCAGACCAAATTCAAATCAGAATGGGCTTGTAGAATATTCTCCATCGTGCTCATACCGGTCGCTCGATCCCAGTTGGCCGGTTGTGTGGTTTCGACTTTAATACCTGGGACTTTGTCAACGACATTATGAAAGCCCTGCCCTCGACGCTGAGACCAATAATCGCCGGTGACGCCTTCCAGGATGGCGACATTCCCTTTCCCATTGAGCGTTTGGACCACATAATTACCAACGAGTTCACCACCTGCGACTTCATCCACACCGAGCATGGATACAATATCAACACCCGGGAGAGGAATCACACGATCGATGCCAACAATTTCGATCCCTGCTGCGCGTGCAGCCTTTAAGGAAGGAGTGAGCGCATCCCAGTTTGAAGTGGAGATGGCAATCATATTTACTTTTTTCTGTGTTAAGTCCTCAACAATTTTGACCTGCTCATCGATTGCCGTTTCTGCAGAAGGAGCAACCACCGATAGGTCAATATTGGGATTTTTGGCTGCCGCGTCTTTAGCTGCATTAGCCAATGTGATGAAATAGGGACTTGTCAGAGCTGGGGGAACGATGGCGATCGTATATTTCGCTGAGGAAACGGCCGGTTGCACCGCGGCAGGCTGGGTTGGTGCGCTCGGGGCAGCGGTAGTAGCTGCAGGCCCGCATGCGGCAACTATCAGCAGCATAATCGTACATGAGATAACTAAGATCGTTTTTTTCATTCTAATCTCCTTTTTTTATAATTTTGATGGAACCAATTTTGCGTGAAATCAAACGGGTTTACTATCGGTCATTCTCCTTTCTATGAAATTCGATTAGTCAAGCCGTGTTGCCGACATTTTGCTGATCCTATCTAAACATCGCTTAACCTATTTCTTTCTGAAAGTGCCAATCGCTACCGTAATAGCAATTGCTCCACCAATAACAACCTGTTGCCAATAGGTCGATACGTTAAGGAGATTCAAACCATTACTCAAAACCCCCATGATCATGGCACCCAACAGGGTACCGATCAGGCTGCCCTCGCCACCAAAAAGGCTTGCCCCACCGATCACTGTCGCAGCGATAGCCGTCAGTTCATAGCCGGTCCCGGCCAGGGGCTCTATACTCGTCAAGCGCGAGGCTAGAATTACACCTGCAATAGCAGCAGTTATGCCGCTAACGATGTATGCCGTCGTTTTTACCCGGTTTACGTTGATCCCTGACAGCCTGGCGGCTTCCGGATTACCACCCACAGCAAATAGTTGTACACCGCCCACCATATACGTTAAATGGATGTGGGTGATAGCAAATATCACCAGCATGATGATGATTGGGACTGGAATTAGAAGCAGGTATCCACCACCGAAGAAGCCAAACGAATCAGGTAATCCAAAGATGGGGACTCCCCCCGTCACAACCATCGTCAGCCCTCTCGCGATGCCCATCGTTGCCAGGGTTGCAATGAAGGGAGGCATGCCTATCCGACTGGTGATCAATTGGCTGTTGATAAACCCTATGAAGGCACCGAGCAAGAGCCCGGCGAAGATAGCAAGGATCATATTAACTCCCTGCTTCATAAGGACTGCGGATAAAACTGCAGTCAGGGCTAATACAGAGCCCACAGACAAATCGATCCCGCCTGAAATAATCACATAGGTCATCCCCACCGCCACGATCGCAACGACAGAAATCTGTCTCAGGACATTCAAAATATTCGATGCAGTAAAAAAGTGAGTAGAGGTAACTGCCAAGACCAGGCTTAATAGAAATAATCCTATGAATGCCAGAAAGACTCGAGACTGCAAGATGGGTCCGACCTTCCTGGTAAATGGGGTGTTTGGGAGAGGATTCGTTTTTAGGATTGTGCTCATTTGTGATCCTTCTCATCTAAACGGAGTAATAAATTGGGTGATCAATACCGTTTGTTTCTGACTAATCAGAATGACCGGGTTGGCCTGAGCCTGTCGTTGAATCTACAAGTCAAAATTTGGTGAAATGACTTGTAAATTAAACTAACAGGTAAAGAAATTTTAGACACCAATGCCCAATAGCTTAGAACCGTTCGCAACCAGCATGGTCCGAATGTCTGCTTCTGAGAAACCCATTGCAAGAAGAATGCGAATGTACAATTTCATCCCCTCGACTGGAGGTGGATTAAGCATGGAACCAAAATCAGTCGCCAAAACGCATTTCTCAGGACCGACCTTTTCGATGATCCGCTTCACTTCCGTTCGATCGCATTCGGGATTATTGAAATGGGGGAAGGCACTATACAAGAACAAGCCAATATAGGCACCCATTTTGCTGATCTCGACCATTTGTTCGATCGACATGCGGTTCACATTCCATTGGGGATGCGTCAAGAGAATCTTTTTAACACCATATTTCTGTGCTTCCTCAGTCATGATGAATCTTTCTTTTGTACCGGTATGGTTAAGATCCAGGATGATGTCGTATTTAGCGACGATCTTGAAAATCTCAATTAACTCCGGCAAAACATTATCATGCTTGTCAAGTACTTCGACTCCGACGGTGTCTTCCTCGAGGACTTTCATGTGATGAGCGGAATCATGACTTGGGAGCCAAATGATTTTTGCTCCCAATTTTGCGCTCGATTCGGCAGCAATGGGGTTCAACCCTCCAACGGACCAATTAAGCACTACGCCTCCATATACGTTGAACGGATGGGGCTCTGCATCCTGCTCTTTTGCGTATTGATCCAGGATCTGTTGTACAAAATAGACCATAGGTGCTGTGTCACAAAGCATACTCTTGCACACAATGGCCCGCATGCCGGCGTCGTACGCCCTTTTTGCCTCCCAGCCAAAATCCCATCCTGTGTCCACCAGGGACTCAGGATATCCATGCATATGGATGTCGATACCACCTTTAAGAATGCGGGATACATCTTCTTCGGAAATATTACCCTTCGCACCAAATTCTTCCACCGTGTGATAACTAAGCTTTGCCTTTTCTCGCCAATAAGGGGTCATCGACTCTTCTTGAATATCCGAAAATTTATTCGCCATTTTGGGCCTCCTCCTCACAATAGTGTGAGCAGCTATTTTTCAGGAAAGAATCTATTCGTGTTTCAGTTTTTCAAGGCATCCACCAGAAATTGCTTACTGGCCACGATCATTGACTGAGACTCTTCAGGTTCCTGCATTCCTTCTGTCTCATAAGATAAGACACCGGTGTAGTTAGCCTCTTTCAGGATATTGATGCAGCCCCTCAGGTCAATATCGCCTTTGCCAAGGGTGACCGCATCCCGGCCGACCACGTCTTTGATATGAGTATGCTTCACCCGTTTGGCAACTTTGTTGAGTAGTTCCGTTTCGCTGTAGCTGGTTGCCGCACCCAGCTTCCATTCATACCCGCCGCGGTCCGTACCGACGTAATCGCCGCGGTGGATATTGGCCGTGTCAAAATTCACACCGACCCATTCGTTCTGGACGAGAGCCAGGATCTGAGGCAGGCCATCTGGTGTGAGCGAGAGGCTGCCGTGATCTTCGAGAGCCAAATAGACATGGTTTTTCTCGGCGACTTCGGACAGGTAGGCCAGTCGACCCTTCAGGATCGACAAAGCCTCCGCGACTGACATCTCTGCAGGCTTGCGCCCTTCACCGGTCAGGACCACGGGCACGCCTGCTGCACCGCACCACACCAGCGACTGAGCGATATCTCGAACGCCTTCCTCTGAAGTGATCAGTTCGCGATGGCTGCCGATGGCCGAAACACCGGCAAACCCATAACTTTGGACCTTTTCCTTAAATTTTAGGGGATCGTCCTTCCAAGGATCCGCATGAGGGCACCAGGAAAGGTTGGCTTCCACTTCCACATAGCGGTATCCAGCGGATTTAATCCTTTCCAATGCATAATCAAGCGGGTATTTACGAAACGCAACAGTGTTACAACCAATTTCCATGGTAGAGTAGCCTCCTCACGGGGCAAAGACAACCTTCAGGGCATCGTCTTCAAAGGATTTCTTAAGAGCTTCTACTGAGTGATCGAGATCGAAGCGGTGGGTTATCAATTTTTCAAATGGATATTGC
>JBGQIO010000098.1:0-12270 GCA_041498515.1 Anaerolineae bacterium | reverse complement strand
TGAAAACGTCCACACTTGCAGCGGAAGGTCATTGCCGCCCACCTCCTTCCAATTTGCGGTTTGTCCCAGGAAGATTGACCTGACCTGATTGAGTGTAAGAGAATCCACGCCCGATTGTGGATGGGCGATCACTAAAATATCCTCAACGGAAATTTGATAGGCAGGTGTTGTTAAATAATCCGGTTCGCCGAGACGCAGAGTAATATCTGCAGATCCCGGATCGGACAAATTGATGATAGCAATGGTTGAGGAGCAATCATAAACACCGTTTATCCATGGATAAGCTGCTGAGCTAGCATAAACATTTATCAGTTGGGGTGTGGGCTGCGGGGTTGGTGTAGCACAGGCAGTAAGCAGCAACGGAATGATAAAGAAAAAGGCAATAGAGCGTTTCATGGCAAAACGCAGACGACCTTGGGTTTGATATTTGAAAACATCTGTATATGGTGTTATTGCCAGGATAGTCGATTAGCGCATAATCCTGATCACAACTAAATGGCGGAAAGACCCCAGACGTCGCGATCTTTTACCCGATTTCTGACTTGTTAAATGAATAGGAATATAAGACATAACGCACCAACGACAGCACAGTATGCAGCGAAAATATAAAGTGAGTTCTTATTCAAGTAACTCAAGAGCCACCTGATCGAAATCCATCCAACCACGGCCGCTGTGATGAACCCGACCGCTAATAAAGGCAGAAAGGTTCCGAGATGAGGAAGTTTGATAACGTCCTTCATCTCATAGGCACCGGCCGCCAGTAAGACCGGTACAGACATCAGGAAAGCGAAGCGAGCGGCAGACGGCCGATCAAACCCGCGCAGCATGCCTGCACTGATCGTGGTCCCGGAGCGCGAGGCGCCCGGAAAGATTGCCAGCACTTGAAACACTCCTACGATCAGAGCGTCGAGCCAGGTCATATTATCCAGGTTGCGTGTTCGCTTTCCTACCCATTCCGCCAGGAACAACAATAAGGCGGCTGTAAAAAGCCGGATCGCGGCTTCGAAGAGCTGGGTCTTGAACAAGCCCTCGACCAGGTTTTTAAGTAAAACACCTGCCAGCAAGGCTGGTATGGTGGCGATGATGATGTACCAGGCCAGTTTGTTTTCCTGGGTTGAGAAAGGCCGTGCAAAGAAGGCCCTCACGAGCACTACTAGATCCTTCAGAAAATAGACGATCAGCGCCAGTAGCGTCCCGAGTTGGATGAGCACATTGTAAACAAAGGAAGCGTCATCCACCGGCAGACCAAGGAAATGCTGCACGATAAGCAGATGAGCGGTGGATGATACCGGTATGAACTCCGTAAGACCTTGGATAATGCCAAGTAGAAAAGCGTGAAAGATATTCATATTTTCCTTTCTTTGATTACACAAAGGAAACGATGTTCTAAAAGATTCTCCTAAATGGTAATTGAGTCTTTATCTTTTTAATCTTCACAAGGCGTCTAGGGGGTAAGGGTTGCGTTTAAATTCCTTGAAGCATTATTCTCCCATTTTTGAAGCAAGTAAGGTGCATGTTCTCCAAAGGTGCCTTCTGAAATATAAACTCTGATTTCCTCCATCAATCGGATCAAAGCACGCAGATTATGAATTGAGAGCAGTGTACCGGCCAACAACTCCTTTGCAACGATCAAATGACGGATATAAGCGCGCGTGAAAGTACGGCAGGCGTAACAATTACACTCCTCATCGATCGGTCGTTCGTCGCGCGCATAAGATGCATTCATCAAGTTAAGCCGCCCTTCCGAGGAGAAGGCCGAGTGGTGCCTGGCAAGGCGGGTCGGTAATACACAATCAAAGATATCCACTCCCCGTGCGATACCATCGATCAGATCTTCGGGTGTGCCGACACCCATCAGATAACGAGGCTTGAACTCGGGCAGGAGCGGGGTGACCACATCCAGCATGGCATGCATTTCCTGTTTGGTCTCACCTACTGACAAACCGCCGATTGCGACTCCGGCGGTATCGAGGGAGGCAATGAATTGAGCAGATTCAGCCCGTAAGTCGGGTTCGATGCCGCCCTGCACGATCCCGAAGAGTGCCTGGTCAGCTCGTCGCTTTGCGTCGACGGAGCGTTCTGCCCAGCGGTGAGTTCGTTCCATGGCAACCTTGCTGTAAACGTGGTCGTTGGGGTCGGAGCATTCGTCAAACGCCATAATGATATCCGCACCCAGGTTCTCCTGAATTCGGATGGACCTTTCGGGCGTGAAGCGATGCGTCGAGCCATCGAAATGGCTCTTGAATGTCACGCCATCGTCGTCGATCTGGCGGGTTTGTGCAAGGGAAAAAACTTGATAGCCGCCGGAATCGGTCAGCATGGGATGCGGCCAACGCATGAACCGATGCAAGCCGCCTAGTTCAGCAACGAGGTCGTCGCCCGGTCGGAGATAGAGATGGTAGGTATTCGCGAGCACCAAGGTCCCGCCTAACTCTTCCACCTGCGCGGGAGTGAGCGTCTTGACTGTAGCTTGTGTACCAACAGGTGCGAAGACCGGCGTTTGCAGGCTGCCGTGGGGTGTGGTGAAGACGCCCGCGCGGGCGCGGGCGTTCTTCGCAGTGATCTTGAAATCAAACATTGATGGTGATTATAACCTTGCCTGACAACTTAAAACCCAACAAAAAAACGCCTGGATCCTCAGTTTTATGGGCTAGCAAAATTACAATCCCAGTAATCAAGCCTGCGAAAGTATGTACAAGCGACATGGTCCTGATCTATCGCCCGGAAAGATACCCAGTACACTTCGGAGGCTAACGGGCTGTTCGGGTCAAATAACCGATAGAAGAATGCCTCTCCCGTAGTAGTAATGGGGATGTCAGATAAGTAAGCCGGCACCAGCCCATTGAGCGTGTCTGGGTATTGTCCTTTCGCAGCATGGTACGCTTCGATAGCTTTAACAATTGTATTTCCTCTTTGTATACCGCTTTTGATCTCTTGTCCCACCTGAGAAACAGGAGAATCTGTCCCGAGTGTAGCCGTTGGTGTGAGGGTTGATGTGGGCGTCTGGGTGGGAGTTTTGGTTGGTAGGGGAGTAATGGTTAAAGTTTTTGTGGGTATAGTGACCGATGCCGGGATGAGAGTGGCGGTAGGGGCTTTGGTCGGGATGGAAGTCGGTGTGCTCGACGCAGCGCCAGTGGAACTGGATACAAAATTGGGGGTGAACGTGGAAGTCGGGGCTACAACGGTGCTCACATCACCCATGCCGAAATAGATTAGCAGGCCAATGGTCGCTAACAAGACGAGAATTAATACAAGGTCAATCCCATTTTTCATAATAAGGCCTATCTCCAAAATCCGTTGTAGAAATGCCGATCACGATGGTTAGACTTACAACCCAAAACTCACCTGTTTTGGGTTAACCAGCAGCATGGGCACGTGGATCGTTGGCATTTGTGGCAGAGATGGATTACTTATGTCAGCATCGTAAACCGAAAACCACGTACTGTGGGAACGTTCTATCATTGTGGCAAAATCCGATTGCGTTGATATGCGTACCTTACCCTTTATCATGAATACGCCAAGCATCAGGTCCACATCCAGCATGGTGCGATTTGCCTCCTCCGGGTCGTAGTCCAGCGGCTCTTCCGCGGGTGGTGCGAGGTGAAACCCGATGATCCGCTCGATAGGGAAAAAGTATTCGTTATACTTCAGCGACTTGGGAGAAGCACCTCGCAAAAATAAAACATCGGTTTTCAATAGATGAACATAATCCGGCAAAGCCTGCATCCTCAGCCAAACATTGATTCGCACTTCGCTTTTGGTGACTAGATCGCCGTGAATTAACTTGTTTTGTGAGTACACCATGACAGTGGTCGTTTTTTCATCGGGAGCGAGCGTATAAATGGTAGATTCTCCTGAGTCTTATTATACAACCGTCATCTCAGCAAGATAAAAATGCAGAATCTTGCATCACGACTTTTCAAATTTCGTTGACCTCGATCCACTCTTCGATGGTTCCCAAAAAGACTAAAAACATGTCCGATTTTTCGTCCAATGAAGATCCACAACATTCAAAACAAACTTAATATTTGGGCAGCAGAGGAGCTTTTCGTACCCACTTCCGGTGTCGAGGTTGAATTCGGCTTCTAATCAGCTCAAATTATTATATTGCGCCAATATCCACATATAATTTGACTAACAAAAGAGATAGGTTCCGTATTCATGCCATGGGATTTACCAAAATTATATCCGGCGGCTTATTAATTGCCTTCCATCTTTTGTCCTACCCTTCCCTTGATTCATCCCAACGCTTATACTCCTTTAACATGGCTAAAACCAAACAATGGCTCATATCACCCCTCATTACTGCTCAAGCAGATGAAAATCTGACGGCTTTTCCCTCCATCCTTCGTCAACTTCTATTCAATCGTGGCTATGCCACATATGCTGAAGCGCGCGCCTTTCTACAGGCTGAACCCGACTTCGACACCGACCCGTTTCAGCTAACCGGGATGGTTGAAACCATTGATCGTCTGCACTTCGCAATCGACCACCACGAGCCGATCGCGATCTACGGTGATTATGATGTAGATGGTGTTACGGCTACTGCCCTGCTGGTACAAACTCTTAATGCTCATGATGCAGATGTTAGAGGCTACATCCCTCATCGCTTTGACGAGGGATATGGTTTGAATAACGAGGCGTTGGACAATCTCAAGGCGGGCGGTGTCAAATTGGTCATTACGGTGGATTGCGGCATCCGCTCAGCGGACGAAGCCCTCCACGCCCGGGATATAAACCTCGATCTTATCATCAGCGATCATCATCACCCTGTTGCGAGTGGGGACAGCCACCCCCCCTTGCCACCGGCTTTTGCTATTATCAATCCTAAACAAATTGGGGATATATACCCCGATAAAAATTTGGCGGGCGTAGGTATAGCATACAAAATTGCCGAAGCCCTTCTGAGCCCTCAATCGACTATACGGCATTCTTCCTTGCCAAGCATCACCCTTGAAGATCTTCTCGATCTGGTAGCCCTGGGAACGGTCGCAGACCTGGCTCCGCTTGTTGGTGAGAATCGCATCCTGGTCCGCCGTGGGTTGATACAGATCAGAACAACAGGTAGACAAGGTCTTTATTCGCTCGCCAACGTCGCTGAAATACCCATCGGCAAAACAACTGCCAGCCAGATCGGATACACTCTCGGCCCAAGGCTCAATGCCGCTGGGCGACTCGATTCCGCACAGGCAGCTCTCGAATTGCTAACTACGACTGATATCCAGCGCGCCGGCCAATTGGCACAACAACTAGACGTACAAAACCGCCAGCGCCAGGTATTGACCCGCACAACTCAGGAGAAGGCCGAAGCACTTGCCCTCGCGGATGGACAGGAACCATTTCTCATCTTTGCGGTGGACAGCGAGTTCAATCCGGGCGTCGTTGGCTTGGCTGCCTCACGACTGATGGAAACTTATTATCGCCCGGCTGTTGTAGCGGCCAAAGGTCTCGAGGAAACCCGCGGCTCCTGCCGCTCCATACCCGAATTCCACATCACCGACGCGCTCGATCAATGCTCCGACCTGCTGGTCCGTCACGGCGGCCATGCAGCGGCTGCAGGTTTCACCGTACGTAACGAAAATCTACCGGAATTAGTCAGCCGTTTAAAATCTATTGCACAAGTGCAATTAGGTGGCCGCGAATTGCGGGCAACGCTGGCGGCAGATATGGAAGTTCAGCTTTCGGATTTGAATTTCGAACTTCTCAAGCATCTCGCTTATTTTGAACCCAATGGTTATGGAAATCCGGAAGCCGTTTTTATGTCACGAGATCTTAAAGTGAAAGCCTCGCGTACCGTTGGAGCGGAAGGAAAACATCTCAAGATGACTTTTGAAAATGGACGCGGACTTGCGATGGATGCAATCGGATTTCGATTAGGACATCTGCAAAAGAACCTGCCGTCACGCGTCGATGCGATCTATTCATTTGAGTCGAATGAATACAACGGACGGACTTCCCTGCAGCTTAACTTGAAGGATATCAAACCCGCTGGCAACACCAACCAGGATTCGAAACCCGGTAACTGATACCCAAATCTCCTACGGCCCCCACCTAGGTTGATAATCACAATAATCATTATTTGTTAAACGATGCAGACTCGTGCCGTCTATACGCATAATGTAGATTTCACAACCATTAATGTCGTTGAATTTATCGAAATATGCGGTAAAGACGATCCACTGACCATCCGGTGAAAAAGACGGACCCTGGCTGTTACCTCCCCGAGGACTGATCTGATGTTGATTGGAGCCGTCGGGATTCATGATATATAACTCCCGTTTCCACGGATCACCGGAATATGTCACGATCAAATCCTTTGCTGACCAATCGCTACGGCCTCGTAATGCCGGCAGGTTACTTACCTTTCTCAAATTACTCCCGTCGAGATTAACAATGTAGAGTTGATCTGAACCGTCTCTATCCGATGCAAACAGGATCTGTTTCCCATCCGGAGACCAGGTTGGGTCCCAAGCGGAAAGATTGGATACCTGCCGGAAATTATTTCCATCACGATCCATCAACCAAATAGTGGGATGGTTAATGTCATTAAAATATCTTGCAAATACAATAGTTTTCAGATCAGGAGAAATTTCTGGTCCGTTAAGATCACCAAAAGCATTGGTCAATGCCTTGGTTAGACCGGTAATAAGGTTTAATTCATAGATATCAAAGTGTTGGGTTAGCGGATTGAAAGCTGAATAGACCACGCTCTGTCCATCTGGTGCTAGTGACGGGTAGAAATGACGAATATTATCATCCTTCGTCAACCGATAATAATCTGATCCATCGGCATTCATAAGGCAAATCTGTTCGGAGGATTGATATTTGAAAATCTGGCAGGTGAGAACAATATGACCGGTTGGTGGAGATAAAGTCGGAGAGGGAGCTACTGGACCGGGAGTATCACTGTTGATCAAGGCTTGTAGTGTTGTCGCGAAGTCTGGCGTCGAAATCGGGGAGGCGGTCAAGATCCGGAAAATACCCGCTCCAAAGATCCCGATAAATAATAAAAAGCCACAGACCAGTACCAGTCCTGCGGCCAAACAATAAAATCGATTCGAGCTCCGCCCAACACCTGCTTGCGAGTGCTCCGGGGGTGTCGAACGGTCAGTCACGCATTAATTGTAACCCGTCCATAGCGATAATAAGCGGCGCAGGCTCCTTCCGACGATACCATCGTCGCGCCGAGCGGATGTTCGGGAGTGCAGGCGGTGCCGAAGGCGGGACATCCCTGGGGCTTATTCATACCCTGCAAAATCTGGCCTGCAATGCATACTGACGACTCTTCAGCCTTGATCTCACCTACATCAAACCTTATTTCAGCATTGAAATCATCGAACTCCGGCCTCAACTTCCAGCCGCTCATCGGAATCGTGCCGATACCACGCCATTTCCGGTCACATTCTTCAAAGACTTGAGAGATTTTATTTTGTGCGGCTTGATTCCCATTGAAAGTTACTACACGGGCGTAGGGATTGGAGATTTCAAATTTACCGGTTTCCAGCAATTTTACGGCTTCTAAAATACCCTGGACGAGATCGAGCGGCTCGAAACCGGTCACTACCATCGGGATCTTAAATTTATCCACCAGAGCCGGATATTCGTGATAACCCATGATCGCGCAAACGTGACCTGCCAGTAAAAACCCCTGCACTCGATTGTTGGGCGAAGAAAGGATCGCATTAATCGCAGGCGGCACCCGCACGTGCGAAACCAGGATGCTGTAATTGGTCAATCCCAGTGAGCGGGCCTGTAAAACACTCATCACATTCGGTGGCGCAGTGGTCTCAAAACCGATTGCGAAGAACACCACTTGTTTATCAGGATTTCTACACGCCAATTCCACCGCATCCAAGGGCGAATAGACTACGCGCACGTCTCCACCTGCTGCTTTAACCGAGAAAAGATCACGGCCCGAGCCAGGTACGCGCAGCATATCGCCATATGAACAAAAAATAACATCGGGTTTCGACGCGATAACGAGCGCCCTATCGATCAATTCCAAAGGCGTCACACACACCGGGCAACCCGGGCCGTGAACCAACTCGATTTCCGGCGGAAGCAGTTGATCGATACCATAGCGAACGATGGCGTGCGTCTGTCCCCCACAGATCTCCATCAGGGTCCAGGGTTTCGTCGCCGTACGGCGAATTTCACCTATCACGTTATTTACTAAGGCAGCATCACGATATTCTGTAATGTATTTCATAACCGGTAATCATTCTTCGTGATTGTTTTATGAGATACGATCTCCCTTTCACAAGTCCGGAATTCCTGTTTTTGGCTCTAGTTCATCCTCAAAATTGACAATATCCTGTAGCAACGCCAGCGTCTCCTGCGCTTCGGCCTCGCTTAATAGGCTGATCGCGAATCCAACGTGAATGATGCAATATTCGCCAACCTTTGCTTCAGGGACATAATCCAGACAGACTTCGCGCTTCACGCCTCCAAAATCCACGCGCGCCATTTTTAATCCTTCTTTTTGATATATCTCTTCAATTCGTGCGGGTACTGCTAGACACATCTCAAGCCCTCAATCTGGAGGCCGCGATCACAGCCTGTCCCAATGACAGACCGCCATCATTCGCAGGCACTTCTCTATGTATGTATACCTGAAAACCCTCATTTTGCAAAAGTGACAAAGTTCGTCCTAATAAGGTGATATTCTGCCAGACTCCACCAGACAGGACCACTTCATTGATCCCTGTTTCTGATCGTAGCCTTAGAGTAGCCGTACTTACCATGTGCGCCAGGCCGTTATGGAAACGCGCGGCGATAATGTTTATGCGGACTCCGGAAAGCACATCCGCGATCAGCCGCTCAAATGCATTTCTTACAGTCACTTTAGTTTGATTCAATATGAACGGGTACGCCTCCTTTTCGGTTTCATCCACCAGGGATTCAAATTCAATTGCAGCCTGCGCCTCATAGTTGACTTTTTGTCTTACACCTGCCAGCGCAGCGGCTGCATCGAACAAACGGCCCATGCTGGAGGTCAGCGGCGAATTGATCTTACGCTCCAACTGTGTAAGCAGGGTTATTCGATCTTCCGCACTGAATTCATAAACAGGAGCTAATTTTACGTCCCATTCGAAGCCGAGAGACCAAAGCAGAGCCAGCGCTATGCGAGCTGGATGTTTAATCGCGGCATCTCCTCCCGGAAGAGGGAAATATTCTAAATGCATGGCACGTTGATAGTTCTTATAATCCGCTATAAGAAATTCACCACCCCAAATCGCCCCATCTTCGCCATATCCGGTGCCATCGAAAGCGACCCCAATGACCGGTCGCGAGCCGTCAAGTCCATGCTCCGCCATGCATGCAGCGATATGAGCATGATGATGTTGAACTCCCACCAACGGCAAATGTTCGCGTTCAGCTCGCTCTAATGCATAGCGGGTAGCAAGGTAGTTCGGATGTAAATCATGGACAATCGCTTCGGGCTTAACCCGGAATATACGTTCAAAATATTCAACGCCCCGCTCGAAGGATTTCAGGGTTTCATAATTTTCCATGTCGCCGATATGCTGGCTCAGGAAGGCGTAATTACTGTGTGTGATACAAAATGTATTCTTAAGTTCCGCGCCCGCTGCCAACAGCGGCGCACTCTGCCAGGGTAGTCTGACAGGGAAGGGCGCATAACCCCGTGAACGCCTGATCGGATAGATTTGTCCGTCATGAACGCGCACCACCGAATCGTCGCAGCGAATGTAAATTTCGCGGTCATGCATGAGAAAACCATCTGCCAGCGAAGCGAGCCGTTGGCGAGCTTCCTGGTTATCCGTAGCGATCGGCTCTTCTGATACGTTACCGCTCGTCATCACCAACGCCTCGGGAAATTCCCCTGATTTATCAAGGAGGAGGAAATGAAGCGGCGTATAAGGCAGCATCACGCCGATCCAATCCTGCCCCGGCGCAACTTCTTTAGCTATGTTAGATTGCGGTCGACGGCGTAACAATACAATAGGCCTTGCGGGTGATTTCAACAGCTCTTGCTCGGTGGCATTGGCATAACAATGCTTTTCTATCGTTCCAATATCCAGCAACATCACCGCGAAGGGCTTGTCCACCCGCAATTTTCGACGGCGGAGTTCTAAAACAGAAATAGGGTTAGTTGCGTCACAGGCCAGGTGAAATCCGCCAAGGCCTTTGATCGCTACGATTTCACCTTTTACCAGCGCGGCCCGGGTTTCTACGATGGCTTCATTTCCATGTAAGGCCGGATGGTTGCGATTTGCAGGCTCTTCTCTTTCTAACCAAACTTGCGGACCACATACCGGACAAGCCACGGGTTGGGCATGAAATCTCCGGTCGGTTGGATCGGCGTATTCTCGAGCACAATCAGTGCATAGTTCAAATTGTGCCATGGTGGTTTTGGGGCGGTCGTAGGGAATATCTTTGATGATGGTGAATCTTGGTCCGCAATTCGTACAGTTGATAAAGGGATAACGGTATCGGCGATCACGGGAGTCAAATAACTCTCGCAGGCAGTCGGCACAAATCGCGACATCCGGCGAGATGGGTTGGAAAGCCTCGGGAATTGCCTCCGAGTGGAGGATCTCAAATTCTTCGAATCCGTTTGGGGTGTGGTAAGAGGCCGTAAATTCGTCAATTCGAGCCAGCGCCGGTGCTTCATCGCGCAACGCTCTTACAAAGGCCTCAAGCGTCTCTTTTGAACCATCCACTTCGATATCGACACCGGCGGAGGTGTTCCGAACCCAACCTGCCAGATCAAACCCGATGGCAAGGTTATAAACAAATGGTCGAAAACCAACCCCTTGCACTATACCAGAGATATGGATGCTTGCTCCGGTCTTCATGTCATTCTACGTCAAGAGCTTCCATGAAAAATTCTTCGCCCGCTATTATCTTGGCTCCCACACTGCCACAATTTGGGCAAACAATCTCGTCCTCCTTCGGATTATATTTTGTAAAGCACGCCATACATTGCAATTCAGCTTGAACATGGCGGAAATGCAGCTTAGCAGTCTCAGCAATGGTATCCTTGCAAATCTGATCCCAATAAAATTGTACAGATTCGTCACTGTAAGTTGAGATCTCACCGACCACAAGATACAGATTGGTTATTCGCTTCGCCTTTTCCTCGCCCGCTTTCTGGATTGCTTTTTCAAGAATAGCTTGCGTCGCATAAAGTTCATGCATATATGAGTTCCTTAGTCTTTAGTTTTTATGACGCAAATTAATAGACCCGCAGGCCATTTTAAGCGAAGCCGCAGTTCTCCGGGCGTAAAGGGTTGGGACAGTCCTATAAAATAACTAATTCGACTGCCTCCCATTCGACAATCAAAGTGATAATGATACCTCAGGTCGGTTTATAAGCCGCATTCTGTCTGCGATTTGCGCAGGTTTACACCGCTAGGGCTTCATCCCTGCCGCCTCGTTTCGGCGATCATCTATCTATGCAGTCTACCCGAGACTCGAAAGGAGCGAGCCGCTCCATCGTCTCTGCTTGACCTTGCTCCCAACGGGGGTTGCCTGGCCGCCCACATTACTGTGAACGCCGGTGGTCTCTTACACCACCTTTTCACTTTGACCGCCCATGCCCAAAGGGGCGATTGGCGGCAACCTGTTTCTGTGGCCCGATCCGACAGATTGCTCCATCCCGGGATTTCCCCGGCGCCGTGCCCTGTGGAGTGCGGACTTTCCTCGACTCGGCGCAAGGCCAAGCCGCGATCGCCCAACCGGCCTGAGGCGCCTTCATCATACAACGGAGAAGATAAGGCGTCAACATCGTATCGATTGCCTTTTAATAACCGCTCAAGGCGGAGTCTGGCGGATTGATTTACCTTAAACCGTTCTCTTCCAAAAACAAAAACTTTTGCAACTAAGGGCGTTGATCAATTTATATATGGCAAGAATGGTCTTTTGAATGATCTACATCTCCAGGAGTTTCGACAAGTAAGACCAAGTTTGATCCAACATTCCATTGGGATAGAATTCGTTCCTGTTGATTTCTCACTTCAAATCTAGTGAGAGGCTATACCGAATTCATGACATCAAATTACGGACTGCAAGCATACAGATGATCCTTCTGGTTGTATGCACCTTTTTCTACCTAAACCCAAACCCTCGAGAAACACCTGAGCTGATCCTGCGGTTTAGGTTCTACTGAATAAATACACACCGGAGTATTGGCGAATCATATTAAATAATATACGAAAAAAGGCAAATAGCGCTCCGTGCCGGAATTTTAATGTAAAATAGACGTGCATATAATAAGTTATTGAGGTTTACGTTGGGTAATTTGCC
>JBGQIO010000097.1:0-12352 GCA_041498515.1 Anaerolineae bacterium | reverse complement strand
GTATGCGCACCGCCGCCCGTCGTTATCCCTAAAACTAGAGCGGGATACCCCATGCTCAGGGGTACGTTGGCATCTGTCGAACCAGAGGTGAACGAAGCCTTCAATCCTTGTGCGGAAAGGCAATCATCTGCCAGCCTCACCAGGGGATGATCTACGGCAATTTCACCAGCAGGCCGCTCACCAATAATCTCCATTTCAACAGTTACGCCTTCTTGATTGGCAGACTTGATTTTATTCTCCACTTGTTGAACTAAATCGCCCAGTGCTTCCATTCCCTCAGATCGTAAATCCAATTCAAGCTTTGCTTCCGAGGCCAGCACATTGATGCCTGTCCCACCGGAAATTAAACCTACATTTAAAGAAGTTCGCGGATTCGCAGGCACCGACAGTGCTGTGATCTCCGTGACGAGATGCGCCAGCTCGTGGACGGCGGAAGGTCGGCCGTAATCAGACCATGAATGCCCGCCGACCGTCAGGACAGTGACACGGTACCGGCGTACGCCAATTGCGCGGTGGTATATGTGTCCAAGTGCGGTTCCTTCCAGTACGAGATAAGCGAGTACATTCGATCGGAAGCGCTCGACAACTGCCTTCATACCGCGCAGATCGCCCAAACCTTCTTCGCCAACGTTCGCGACAAACCAAACATCTCCCGATAAATTTACTTCGCGTTCGTGTAAAAGCCAGAGCAGTCCAAAAAGAGCTGCAATACCCAGTGAGTTATCTCCGATACCTGGTCCATAAATCCGGCTTTCTTCACGAGTGGTATGCAAACTTGTATTCCTGGGAAATACCGTGTCAAGGTGCGCCGAGGTGATCAGCGGCTGACCTGTTCCTTTACCAGCCAGGCGTCCATAGACATTGCCGGTAAAGTCCCTCGAAACATCCAGCAGTCCCTCTTTGATGAATAACCCGCGAATGAATTCGGCACGGTCTTTCTCATCCATACTCGGTGCAGGGATCTGTTGAATTTGAATGGCAAGAACAAGCAGTCGGTTTAGATAGTCATTATCCATGTCGTTTTACAACGTACTGCAGAATGATTTTAACCAAAGTCTTGCTATTAATCATAAAAAAGATGACAACAAGCTAAGAGATTTATGCGCGAAGCAGTGGTAATTCCTGGTCTCAGACCTCCCTAACCAGATTTATTAACGCACTCAAACGTGCCTCTGCCAAACCAGGTAATACCTCCGACGGATAAAACGCGCCGCTTCCCTCCACTTTGAGTGAAGCTGAAACATTTCCATACAAGGCAGCTTGCAGGGGATCATAAGTCTTTTTGAAGCCGGCTAAATATCCTCCGCAAAATGCATCACCGGCTCCGGTCGGGTCAGCTGGCCGTGCCGGGTAAGCCGGAACCTCCCATTTGTGGTTACCTTTCACATCGAAGATCGCCTGCCCTTGCCCGCCGCGTTTCACAACTACAATCTCGCAGCCATATGCACCGATTGCCGCAGCCATTTCCCACAGGTCATACGTTTCACCCCAAAAGAGTCGGCGCAGCTCCTCCTCCGATGGTAGAAAAGTTGTCAATCCCGCAAGAAGGACGCGCAAGTTTCTGAAAAAAGAGGGGGTCATATAATCTGGCGAGGGGTCAAGCGTGAGTGTCGTGACCGGTCCAGCTCTAAATGCCGTGGTAAGTTGATTGTGAATCTCAAAGTCAAGAGGACAAAGATGGACAGCTTGCGGTCGGCGATATTCGGAAGGGATCTCCATTGGCAAATATGCGGCTAAATTAGGTTTTCTTGCATCCTTATTGCTTCCAGGCGGTTCCTGATACCCTAGCAGGGCCTTTGGGAATGTTAGCTCGCGGCGCGCAAACTGTGATACCGGTGTCCCATGGATGATCTCCAATTTTTCGTTATAAGCACGGAAATCACGCAGGTCGAGCCCCTGCTGGAGGATTTGAATCCCGACAATATCCACGCCCTGTGCTTCAATCTGTTTCAACCACGGACGCGGATAATCTTCACCTACGCGGGCCAGGAGACCGATATCATTATCCCAGACGATCACACCGCCGGCTGCATACAGCGCACTGCCACCGGCGGCATCCAGTAATGGTTTACCAAAAGGAGGTAGGATATATTCGCGCGTGATTCGCCCGGCAATAACGACAGAGGGTTCCATAGATTGAGCTGCTGTGGGGTCCGTCCAAGGTTGGAGTGATTAAGGCAGAAGAACCTGGGAGGGTGCTTCAGCCTCAATAGCTTTGAGTGGGAGCAGGAAAGAGAAATTGCTGCCCCTGCCCTCCAGACTTTCTGCCCAGATGCGGCCGCCATGCATCTCGATCATCACCTTTGCGACCGATAGTCCAAGCCCCATTCCGTTG
Source organism: Anaerolineae bacterium (assembly GCA_041498515.1). Lineage (GTDB taxonomy): Bacteria > Chloroflexota > Anaerolineae > Anaerolineales > Villigracilaceae > Fen-1038. Next base: position 10,017 of record JBGQIO010000097.1, on the reverse strand, counting down.
TGACGACGCGTAAGATGCGATTCGACTTGGAAGAAACGCTCGAATATATGCGGTAAATCCTTCATCGGAATGCCAATGCCATCGTCGATCACAGATACCTTGACATAACCCGGAAGGGACTCGCTCTTAACCCGGACATGTCCCCCGTCATCCGTGAAGGCGATGGCATTCTTGATCAGGTTATTAAGGGCAATGGAGATCTTGGTTGCATCGGCCTCAACGAGCAGATCGCTGCTGCCGGGTTCGGTCGTCAATGTAATATTTCTGTCTGAAGCCATGTCTGTGAAAGAGCCAGTGACTTCTTCAATTAGTTTTTGTATCGAGACCGTTTGCTGGTGAAGGCGAGCCCCGCCTGTTTTGTAATTATCCATGCTTGCGAGGCTTTCAATGATCTCTTTCAGCCGGGAGGCATTCTTGATAATGACATCCATCTGTTCGCCATACGTCTCGTTAAGCAACTCGCGCAAGAATGTGGCGTGTCCCAGGATAACACCCAGTGGAGTGCGTAATTCATGAGATGTGATCGCAATAAAATCGGTCTTCAGGTGGTCAAGCTCCGAGAGTTGAGCGTAGCTGGCTTCCATGCGGCGTTGAAGATTTATGTTATGAATAACGAGTGCGACCGGCGCAGCCAGCGTCTCTAGGATTAAGACATCATCCTCGGTATAATAAGCCTTGTTCTTATTGACCGCCTCCAGAACGCCGAGCGCTTTTCCCCTGACAATCAGAGGAACGGCGAGCAGGGTGTGGGTCTGGTAAGCTAAAGTGAAATCCACCTCGCGGAAATGCCGGTCATCTTTTGAAACGTCCGGGCTGCGGAGTGGTTTTTGCTCGTGGATGACCCAACCGGCCATGCTCGCGTTTACTGGCACCTGTACGGTACGCAGCGCCTCCTTGTGAACTAATGGCGCAGCCAAAAAGTGAAGAAACTCGTTTTGGTCGTCCAGCTCCAGAATGGAAGCTGCTTCGCTATCGGTGAGTTCGCACGCGGCGGAGACCACTTTTTGCAAAAAAGGTTCGAGTTCGATCGCCGTGGATAAAGCGCGCATCACTTCAGAAAAGCGGTCGAAGCGCCGCAGCCGTTCGTCCGTTTTGATGCTTTTTGCTTTAAATTCCGAATTTGAGTTCATGGTCAACAGGACAAAACTGGAAGTTGGGTTCGAATATTTTCGCAGGACTTTGTAAGTAACAAAATTATACTCGGTTCGAAGGAGACAAACGTATGGCAAAAAAGAAAGTTCGGGTCGCGATCATCGGGGTGGGCAACTGCGCCTCATCATTGGTACAGGGTGTGCAATACTATAAGGATACGCCTGATAACGCGAGCGTCCCGGGCCTGATGCACGTCAACCTGGGCGGATATCATATCCGTGATATAGAATTTACACTGGGAATTGATATCAATGTGACAAAGGTTGGAAAAGACCTTTGTGAAGCTATCTTTGCGGAGCCAAATAATACCTACAAGTTCAGTGAGATACCTACCTTGAACGTCCCCGTTGTTCGCGGCATGACGCACGATGGACTGGGCAAGTATCTTTCTGGTGTTATCAAGAAAGCCCCCGGACCGACAGCTGACATCGTTAAGCTGCTTAAGGAAACCAAAACAGATGTGGTTGTTTCATATCTGCCGGTGGGCTCGGAGATGGCTACCAAGTGGTATGTCGAACAAATCCTGGAAGCCGGCTGTGCCTTCGTAAATTGCATCCCGGTTTTCATTGCCTCACAGGAATATTGGGCGAAAAGATTCCGCGCAGCCAAATTGCCTCTGCTCGGCGATGACATTAAATCACAGGTGGGGGCCACCATGTTGCATAGGGCATTGACCAGCCTGTTTGTCGACCGCGGCGTACGGATTGACCGTACCTACCAACTTAATTTCGGCGGCAACACTGACTTCTTGAATATGCTGGAACGCGAACGCTTGGAATCTAAAAAGATTTCAAAGACCGGCGCTGTAACCAGTATGATCCCTTATGATCTCGGCGCCAATAACGTCCACGTCGGCCCCTCCGATTATGTCCCGTGGCTGTCCGACCGAAAATGGTGCTACATCCGTATGGAAGGTACCACTTTCGGTGACGTGCCTCTCAATGTCGAGACGAAGCTCGAGGTATGGGATAGTCCGAACTCCGCAGGTGTGGTTATTGACGCAGTGCGCTGTGCCAAGATCGCTCTCGACCGCGGCCTCTCCGGACCGATCATTGGCCCTTCTTCATATTTTTTCAAGACACCCCCCAAGCAGTTCCGCGATAATATTTGCCGGGATATGGTGGAGGCCTTCGTCAAGGGTGAAAGTAACGATTAAAAAGTGATCCGTGATCAAATTTTGGGGACGTTTGCTTAGAGCAAGCGTCCCTTCTTATTTAAGGTAGAATTTATCCCATGTCTCGAAAAACACTTTCGCTTCTTTCTATTCTTATATTGGCATCAATTATCCTGGTCGCCTGCCAACCTGGGCCTTCCTCAGTGGATGTGAATGCCCAGATCACCCTGGCTGTACAAACCGCGCTGGCATCCATCCAACAAACTAAAATAGCTTTCACGCAAATTCCGACGGGTACGCCGATCCCTACGCCGACTGCACTTCGCACACCTCCCGCACTGCCATCCACTTTTAAGACAAGTGCACTCAACCCACGCGATACACCGCACACCTACATTCAGGATAGCTGCGAGTATCTAAAAGACAAATGGACATCCACCAATTCTGCCCCGGGGACGGTCGTGATGGTCGTGATGTTCCATACCATCAGCAAAAACCTGGCCACAGCGACGAACGAAATCGGTAACCAGGATTTTCAGAAGTTGATGAATGACTTGCACGAAATGGGTTTCCAGGCAATCTATATGAAGCAATTGGAGGATTTCCTTTACTCGAACGCTAAGATTCCTCAGAGGTCGGTCCTCCTGACTCAGGACGATCGCCATGCTGCCCAAAATTTTACTGAGCATTTTTTACCATTTTTCCAACAATGGGGTTGGCCGGTAATTAACGGATGGATCAGTCTGGATGACTCAATCGGCAAGGCCGATTTGCCTGAAAATGTCGCCCTTTCTGCTCAGGGGTGGGTCGACTATCAAGCGCATGGAGTAGTACATAACATCCCAATTGGCCCCAACTCAAGCGATGCCTACATTCACAGCGAACTATACGGGTCTATGCAGTATATCCAACAGCACTTCAACAAGTCGCCGATTGCTTACATTTGGCCAGGCGGCGGCTTCACTCCAACGGCAGTCCAGGTCGCGAGACAGGCTGGATACAAACTTGGATTTACAACCAACCCACGCGGCCCGGTATTATTCGATTGGGTTCCACAAAGCGACCAGAATGATCCGCAGCGTCCTTACTTCCTCTCCGAGGGTTCGGCGAATGACCCACTTATGACCTTGCCACGCTATTGGGATGTCGATGCCCGCACCCATCTGGATCAGGTCAGGCAGATTAGTAATGATGCCGCAGCTTATGCCCAGCAGAATAAAGCTACGGAATTGGAATATTATGACATCATGTGCGCACCAAAACTCGGTCCGATTCCATAACAGCGAAAAATCATTCTCATGGAATCTGGTTCCATCCGCTTCTGCTCTATCTTTATACTGTCTTCGGCAATATTAACAACTTTATTTCTTATATCTGCATGTCAACCAAAAACCTCATCGCCGAATGAAAATATAGGGATCAATCCCGGCAAACCTCCGGGCCCAACTGACACGCCTATCCCGATCCCAACGAAACTGGTTACACCTCCCACCTTGCCGGATGTCTATCAATCGTTACATCTCAATCCTTTGGACACGCCTCATACGTATTTAAAAGACACTTGCTTGTATTTGCGTGGTCAGTGGAATTCGCATAATGCCTCTCCGGGAACCGTGGTAATGATCATTAGGTTGCAATCCATTAATAAAGGGATTCCCGAGGGTGGAGATGTGGTGAACGTCTCTTCTTTCACAAAAATGATGGAAGAAATTCACGGGCAGCAGTTCCAGGCTATCAATAGCGGACAACTTGCGGATTTCCTGGAGAGTAATGCAAAAATCCCACCTCGCTCCGTGGTTCTTTTACAGGATGGCCGGCGTTATGCAGATAATTTTAACAAGCATTTTCGCCCTTATTGGGAAGAATGGAGTTGGCCTGTCGTAAATGCCTGGGATAATCTGGCTGATTCGACGGATGCCCTCTGGAATGAAAATATCGCCCTTGAAGCGGAAGGTTGGGTGGATCATCAGGTCTATGGTTTACCGATCAATCCAAACACGATCGATAATCTATCCGATAATTATTTCACCGATGAATTGCAAAAAGAGCTCACGGCTTTCCAACAACACTTCAATAAAACACCCGTTGCGATCGTCTGGCCAAGTGGTTTTGGCCTTCGTCCGGTACAGATCGCGCGACAGCTGGGTTATCGGCTTGGGTTTACCGCTAATGCGCGCGGTCCGGTGATGTTCAATTGGGTGCCTCAAGCCGAAAGAATAGATAATATGCGCCCGTCATACGCTCCGGAAGGAGCGACCAATGATCCGCTTATGACCTTACCACGTTACACCCCATTTCAAGTGCACGATGCTTTGGATTCCGTCCGCCTGATCGGGAAAGAAGCCGCAGCCTATGCCGACCAGAACAAGGCTACCGAGTTGGAGTATTATGATATCGTCTGTTCGCCGACATATGGGCCCATTCCATAAACACCATTCTTCCATTAAATGGATCGATCATACCTGAGAAATCTCTATTCACGTTTTTCAAGATTCAGGTCTAAAATGGTTGTCTCATGTATCTTCTGCAGAATCGCAAATAAAGAAGCCCAATCAAACACTCTCTACCATGATGATCAAGTGACTGCCTTCCGCGACACTCATCCGGTGGCACCGACGCACGTCCTGATTATCCCTAACAAACATATTCGATCTCTTAATGAATTAATGGATGAAGATAAATCCCTGGTCGGACATATGTTTATAGTTGCGCGTCAGATCGCGGCAGAGGAAGGCATTCATGAAGGCGGTTATCGCGTAATCATGAACACCGGCCCCGATGGGGGTCAGACTGTTTACCATCTGCACTTGCATCTGATTGGTGGGCAGAGAATGAGACATCCTCTGGGTTAAAAAAACCTCCCTGTTTCAGAGAGGTGTTTGGGGGTGATTGAGACCTTATCCGTAAAAGCGACCTCCCTTGGAATTTACGGATAGGGTCAGAAAAAAAAGGATTACTTTTTCAATAATCCGCTACGTTTGAGTTTGCTCTCTGGAGCCCGTAAGCGGAGGGCATAAAAACCCAGGGCAAGTCCGCCCAACAGCAGAAGACCGCCAAAGAACCCCAGCAATGGTGATGGGCCGCTGCCGCTGTCAGTATTTCCCGTTTGAGCAGCAGGTGCATCTCGTTCCTGCGCGCCAAAAGCTACAAAGTCTTTGTCGCCGGCTTTTATATCGAGGGCATAGGTCAGGCTCACTGTTGGGTTATAGTTATCTGGAATTGCTGCGCCGATATTGTAGTTACCTTCGGGGACATCCACGAAACAGACACCGGGATACGCATTGGGGTCCGGATTGATCGAAGTATCCAAGGTCTTGGAATATTTGCCGTTGGTCTCAGTCACACTGATAGCCCCGCCAGCGATAACCGGTTCAGTGGTTTGGTGAAGTGCATCGCCGTTAATATCGTTATAGAGTAAAACACAGATTTCAGTGGTCCCGGTTAAAGGTGTAGGCGTGATGGTTGGAGGCAGAGGTGTAGGTGAAGGACCCGGTGTCGCTGTAACCACAGACGGTCCGCCTGTACCGACGAGTAATAAAGTACCTGCCTGTAGATTAGAGCAATCTGTATTAATATTGGTATTTAGCTGCCTCAATTGTTCAACGCTGATGTTATTTAATAAACCGATCTTAATACAGGTATCGCCGGGTTGGACCTTGTATAGGATCCGACCATCAGGCAGGGGTGTATTGGTGGCGAACTGTTGAGGCACGGGCGCAGCACCCACAGGAAGCGATAGACCAAAGCCCGCAAAAAAAACAAAGAAAACACTTAAGACAACAGCCAACCGAATCTTCATTGTCAAAATTATATCAGGAATCAAAATCGGTCATTTTTTCATGGGACCGATCTAATTACTGATCAGTTGACGCCTCTCTTCGCATATCTTTTTCTGATCTCTGGCAGGAAATATTGATCGAAGAACGTATCGATGCCATAATCGGGCTGCCAGCCCCAGTCTTTACGTGCGAGTCCGTCGTCCACATTTTCAGGCCAGGAGTCGACAATGCCTTGTCGGCGTGGGTTCGGTTTAAATTCGATCTCTGCTCCAGGAAACGCTTTCAGTGCGCGGTCATGGAATTCGGCGGCTGTCAGAGCGAAAGCTGCAACATTGTAAACAACGTGGCTGAGGTTCTCACGTGGTACATCGGTCAACATTAACAAAGACTTGATTGCGTCAGGCATTGCCATGAATGAGATCTTCGTATCCTTCCGGACAAAACAAGAATACGGCTTGCCCTGGGCAGCCGCATGCAGCATTTCCGGGCCATAATCACTTGTGCCACCGCTTGGTAGGGTCAAGGCAGAAATCAGTCCGGGGAAGCGGAGCGCACGAAAGTCAAGCATGATCGGTGGGTCCGGGTCAAGATGGCGCTGGCCGTTGTAGTGGCTGTAATACATCCCAAGTTTTTCGCAATAGAGTTTATTGCACCCATACATAGTATGCGGTGTGTTGTATTCATCTTCGGTTACAACCCCCGCAGCTTTCTTATCCTCTAGGCTCGACAATCCATAAGCAGCGATTGAACTCGGAAACAAGAACTTCACAGCTTTTTTGTATTTCTCCGAACGATAAGCTGCCAGCATCAGGAGCTGCATGGTCCCTTCCACGTTGATTCGGTGCGCCTCTTCCGTCGCAACTTCAGCCTTCGATGAAAGCGATGCGGCGAGATGGAAGATGATGTTGAAATCATAATCGTAAAAGGTCTTGATCTTGTAAACCAGATCCCCCTGTACATGTTCAGAAACTAAATCTATGATTGCCTCAGGCAAAGGGGCGAGGTCGGCCGTCACGATCTGGGTTCCTCCCCGCTTCGATAGCTCCTGCACCAGCGCCTGACCTATCTCCCCGCACGCACCGGTCACCAGCACGGTATTATCAGCCATCGCCTTCTCCTTATATGCTAGAATGGGAAAGAGGCTTCATTTTACAACACCTTACGGATTTCCACATGAATTTCCGCCATTCTGTTATCTTCTTAGTCCTCTTCATTGCAATTACGATTTCTACGACCATGAATGCCTGCACTACTATTGCGGAATCACAGGGTCAAGATTTTGTCTCCATAACGGATACCTCACCACCTCCTACGGCGACCATTATCTGGTTTCCTCCCTCGTCCACACCCCTGCCCCATGTCCTTCCCACCAAACAACCAGCACCTGAAGAGAAACCTGGTCTAGGCAGCACCTTGCTGACTGATGACTTTGCATCCGCCGCCGATTGGAACACTGCCGCCTCCGATGAAGCGACTGTAGATGTAAGCAATAATCAACTGACTATTGCTGTCCAACCGGGAATATATGGATTCAGCATGCGGCAGAACATGAATTTCAATAACTTCTACGCTGAGATCACTGCACAGCCCAGTCTCTGTCGCGCTGGCGATGAGTACGGATTGCTTTTCCGCGCGCCCAACAATGTCGCCTATTATCGTTATGCCCTTTCGTGCAATGGAACTGCCCATGTGGATCGTATGAGTGTAAGAACGCCCCATCTGCTCCAACCCCCCGCACCCAGTGGAGATGCACCGCCTGGCGCTCCGGGGGAAGTCCGTCTGGGAGTATGGGCTGATGGACCGGAATATCACTTCTTCCTTAATGATCATTATCAATTTAGTGTCATTGATAAGAATTATCTTGCCGGCGCTATCGGTGTTTTTGCCGCCTCTACCGGAGCTACTCCGGTCACAGTCTCTTTTTCCGATTTAGTCGTTTACGAAGTTAATTATCCCTTGCCAACGACCACCCCTTTGCCCTAACCCGGTTCATTGACCGTCAATCGAGATATGACGTTTATGCCGAAAAATAAGCTTAACGAACTAGACTCCAAGTCCTGGCTTAAATTCCAAAAATCCTGGTTTATCCACAATCCACCACCGCGCAAGAAAGGTGTGCTCGTTCATCCCGCCAAATTCCCGGAGACAATGGCCCAGGAATTCATCGAATTCTTCACCAAAAAAAACGAGAATGTTCTCGATCCAATGGCTGGAACAGGCTCAACGATCGTGGCTGCCCTGCGCGCCGGTCGTAATTCCTATGGCATCGAGCTAAATCCGAAATATGCCGATGTTGCCAGGCAGACCATCGCTGAAGAACGCACCCTGCTTGGAACGGCCGGTGAAAATATAAAATCTGAAATCATAATCGGTGATGCAGGGGATGCTGCCAACGATCACCTGCCAATCATCCACTATGTTTTAACCTCCCCACCTTACTGGGATATGCTGCACGCCAAGGGCGCGGCCACGCAAGAAAAACGCCGCAATTCGTCTGAGCTGGATATCTTTTATTCGGATGACCCAAAGGATCTGGGAAATATTAATGATTACGATAAATTTATGGAGCGCTTGGTTTTGATCTATGCCGGTCTTAAACCTCTGCTCTGCGAAAAGGCGTACCTCACCATCATTGTCAAGAATATCAAGAAAGGCGGAAGAATTTATCCATTGGCCTGGGACCTGGGCCGCGAGCTTGGTAAATTCTACACATTGAAGGATGAAAAAATTTGGTGTCAGGATAACCAGCCGCTGGCTCCGTTTGGATTAGGTTCAGCGTGGGTGAGCAATACCTTCCATCACTATTGTTTGCAATTCAGGAATGAGTGAGAGGTTTTCGATTCCCTGACAATCATGATTGACATCAAGGATCTGATCAACATTCCTTATACGCCTGATCTTACGGAAGGTGGGATCACTTACGCCTGTCGTTCCCTACCACACATGTATAACCATATTGGCAGTTCATCCATCGACAGACTGCGCAAGATAACTGCAGGGGTGACTGTCGAACTCGCCTTACGTCGCTATCTCACCGAGCAAAACATACCGTTTGACGTCGGAAGCTCGGCCCCTTTCACGGACCCCGACCATTATGACGTTTTGCTGGGCGGGCATCGCTGTGATCTCAAGTCGTTCCTGGTCTCCCGCCGGACCCAGATCACGGCGCTGCGATCCGACCTCGGACTGGCGCTCACCGCTCCGGCGCTCGTTCCCCTCGATCAATATTCCGCTAATGGCAACTCGGCAAATGATCTTTATCTCTTCGCTTTTCTCACTGGTCTGATCGCTGCCTCCACTTACGATGTAAAAAAAGCTGCGGTCGCAGCGCTGCCAACTTATCTTATACACACTATGCCAACGATCTGGGCTCGACCACAAGCCTGGATCCCTTTGGGGCCTCTTGCCCTGAAGTCAGACGTAGACGAAATCCTAACACTTGAAATCGGTGGTCAGAATGCGGCTCGGGAATTTTTTACCTTATCCTTGGACTTGCCACCGCGCACGCGCAGAGAACTGGGCGCTGATTTTTATTCATTGGCTTATCTCCATGTCAAATCCAGGCCGGGTGCGCGACTCGGCATTTATTTCCCTTCCCGTAAAGAAACATATCTCATAAATTCAAACGAGTGGAGCAATATCTGGATATATGGTATGGATATTTACCTGGCAGGTTGGATCTCCCAATCAGAGTTTCGCCAGCGCGCCCGCTTGATCCCTGAAGGCAGCCGCGTATTCCAATCTGACCGCACAGAAATAAAAAACCTGGCTGTGTCAATATCGGATTTAAAACCGTTGGCCGATTTGTTTGAACGCGTACGTGAATGGGACAGATTGAAATAATTCTCAAGTATGCAGCCTTAATACATTTAATAAAATGGATGGGTCTTAAGCGTTATATCTTTATGTTTTTTTGGAAGGTTCGTCTGTGCAAATCTGTCCTGTCCACGAAATCCGTGTTCTATATTCCGT
>JBGQIO010000096.1:0-12358 GCA_041498515.1 Anaerolineae bacterium | reverse complement strand
TACCCACCAGCGACGTGGATAAAGAGTTCGCATCCACAGGCGTGGATGTAGCCAAGCCGCTGCCGCAGGCAGTCAACAGTGCAAGAAGAATCAATAGTGGCACTAAAGCCTTTCGAGCAAAACTCATTCGACCTCCAGAAGGAGAATAAACAGCAACATCGCGGTTGCCTTGACGCAGTGACTATCCACCCCTTATTACACTATTATGATACACCAATTTGATGGGTGGTACCGGTGGAAATTTCTGAAGATGTATAAAAAGTTTATCGGTCTGGGAACATCAAGTCTTTGGGCGGCACATTATTCACGGTGCGTGATAAACCCCTAAACTACCGGGTTATTCAATTATCGGTAATTTGAATCAAATCTACTATAGCCATTAATCCCAAAGTATATGAATGCCAGCCGAATCCTGTTATTTTACCTTTACACACTGCCGAAATGAATGATTTGTGGCGAAACTTCTCGCGTGCATATACGTTAGAGAGATGAACTTCGACGACCGGAATTCCAATCGCGACGATGGCGTCGCGCAAAGCCACCGAGGTGTGAGTATACCCTCCGGGGTTGAATACCACGCCGTTTGCCCAGGTGCGCGCATCCTGCAAGGCATCGATGAGTGCACCTTCATGGTTCGACTGTAAAGAACGTACCTCTGTGCCTAACTCGCGGCCTAGCGTTACCAGGCGCTGATCGATCTCATTCAATGTCATGCGTCCATATACTTCAGGCTCGCGGGTGCCAAGCAGGTTTAGATTCGGCCCATGCAATACCAGGATCTTCATTCAACTCTCCTCGAACAATAATTCCAAATCCTTCACTTCCACGTTCACCTGCACCCTGCCGATCTCAACCGGCAGCGTGAAACAGGTTATACCGGCAGCCTTTTTCTTGTCGAAACTCATTGCGTGGATGAGTTCTTGATGAGACAGATCTTCAGGTATTTTGTTGGGTAATCCCAATGTAGAAAGTGCATTAGCGATTCTTTCCGAAAGGCCTTTACCTGCCACTTTTAAAAGTTCAGCTAACTTTGCCTCGGCCACTAGACCAATCGCAACTGCTTCGCCGTGTCGCAAGCGATATCCACTGACCGATTCGACCGCGTGGCCAACCGTATGTCCCAAATTTAAGGCGGCTCGCAATCCCTTTTCATACGGGTCGTCTTCTATTATCTTTATCTTGACTGCCATGGCGCGCCGCACGATTTGCGGCAAGTTGGTCTTTACAACTTCTAATCCTTTTTCAACCAGTTCAAACAGATCAGCGTCAGCAATGATGCCATGCTTCGCGACCTCTGCCAGCCCCGAACGCAGTTCAGCTTCAGGCAAGGTTGCAAGCACTTGTGGGTCGGCCAGAACAAGTCGAGGGGGAAAGAAGGAACCGATCAAATTTTTTCCTTCAGGCAGGTCAAACCCCGTCTTGCCGCCGAGGGAGGCGTCTACAATGGAAAGCAATGTTGTTGGTACAACCACCCAATCAACTCCACGCATGAATGTCGCGGCCGCGAAACCCGCCATGTCACTTACAACACCTCCACCTAGGGCAACGACTGTGCTCTTCCTGTCCAGCCTCGCTTCCAGGAAGTCCCGCCATATGGATGTTACAGTGTCAAGCGTCTTGGAAGATTCTCCCGGTGGCAAAGTTACCAGAATTGACTTATATTTGGAACGATTTAGCGAGTCCAGCACACGCTCTCCATGGAGCTTGGCAACATTTTCGTCACTGACGACTATCGGGTTTTGTAGTCCTCGAGCTTGAAGCATTTCACCGAGCGAGTCCAATCCGTTGGTCTGGACGATGACATCATACCCCGCACCCATGCTGCGTAGATGAAAGCGCCCAAGTGCGATCTGAATTTGCCAGACGGCTTGTGCAGGAGTCTTGCCGTCCATCTCGAGACGGTTTCGAAAAGAGTCATAATGGGCTGACCGGCAGGTGAGAAGAGCACCGAGCTTATTTGTGAGATCACCCCCCAGCAAAGGTCGGCCTTTGGCTTCGCCAGCCAGGTGTTCAAGAAGAGTGGGAAGGGTGGCATCTAGATAAACGACCTTTCCATACGATTCGGCAAAGAACCGATTATCACCACGTAAAAGTGTCCCGCCACCCAGGGCGACGACTGAATCTTGGTTCAAATTAATCCGATTCAACTCAGCTGATTCGATTTCACGAAAGCCGGCTTCACCTTTTTCATCCATGAGCTGCGGTATATCCATTCCGGTAGCCTGCTTTATCAGTTCATCAAGGTCAATGAAAGCCAAGTTCAGATTTTTAGCTAGGACTTTGCCAACAGATGTTTTTCCGCTCCCGGGTGGACCGTATAAAAAGATATGTCCCATGTTTATTCCCACCAGACATGAGTCGAATTGTCCATTGGCAAGTCCTTGAGCGTTACCCGGCGCAGGGTCTCAAAGCGCGGCTGCATCTCGGCCAATGAATCGCCGCCGAGTTTTTCGATAAGAGCCTCGGACAGCACGAAGGCGACCATGGCTTCGAGAATAGGCACGGCTCGTGGTACCGGGCAAAAATCCGAACGTTCGTATTTGGTTGGAGATTCCTGACCGGTTGCCAGATCCACGGTCCTCTGTGGTGTGAGCGTGGTGGCGATCGGCTTCATCGCGACCCGTAGGACAATAGGCTCACCATTGGTCACACCGCCTTCGATACCGCCGGCGCGATTAGTTCCTCTTGCCAGTGGAGTATCCTGCCCGTCTTCTACCTTCTCGCTTTCTTGGTTGGAAATTTTTATCGAGTCATGTACTTTTGTCCCAGGCAGTCTTGCGTTTTCAAACGCGTCCCCAATTTCCACACCTTTCATGGCCTGCACGCTCAGAACTGACATTGCCAAGCGCGCTTCAAGCCGACGATCCCATTGGGCAAACGAACCCAGTCCAGCGGGTACCCCCAGTGCGACAATCTCCAAAATGCCGCCAAGGGTATCCTTGCTATGCATGATCTCTTGTATAGACGTTCGGATGCGTTGTGCAGCCTCATGCTGAGGACAGCGAACATCGCTCCGCTCTGCAAGTTCGAAACGCTCGAGAAATGGCATCTCACCGAGATCAGCATTAATTCCACCTATGGCGCGTACGTATCCGCCAACGATGATGCCGAACTGCAACAGAAAATGTTTGCAGACCGCGCCGGCTGCAACGCGCATGGTCGTCTCACGCGCGGAAGCACGCTCAAGCGCTGGACGCAGGTCGCGATAGCCATATTTGACCGCACCGGATAAATCAGCATGGCCTGGCCGCGGCGTTGTCATCGGCTCTATGTCTTTGCCCTTCCATTTGAGATGGTCAGCATTCATCACCTGAAGGGCAATAGGCGAACCCGTAGTCTCACCTCCCATCACGCCACCCAGGATCTTGACCTTATCGTTTTCAATTTTCATACGGCCTCCCGAACCAAAGCCCTGCTGGCGGCGCACCAGTTCCCGGTCAATTACTTGCGGTGAAAGCGCTAAGCCAGCAGGGATTCCTTCCAAGATCGCGGTTAGGGATGGACCGTGGGATTCACCTGCAGTGAGAAAACGTAACATAAAGTCTCCTAAAAAGTTTCTTCATGAAAATTGATCAAGGATTAGTGTTGTTGATTGCGTCGAACATGATTCTGCGAGGAATATCCTGGCTTGTCCAAAGTTGAAAGGCTAACGCGGCTTGTTCAACGAGCATGCCGATTCCTGATATTGCGCGTAATCCTGAAGCTCGAGCTTGTTTGACCAATAATGTCTCCCGGGGGTTATAGACCAGGTCATACAAGACCGCTGCCTTTGGAAAAGCCAACCCAGCAAACCAAGGGGACGCGTCAATTTTTGGGAACATGCCGATAGGGGTTGTATTGACGATCAAATGAAAAGTAGAAAGTTGGGACTCTATATGAATTGCATCGTAATGTGTGATATGAAAATGAGAGTTTGCTAATTCCCTTGCTTTTACTAGGTTCCGGGCTGCAATAGTGATCGTCCAGCCTGTAATTGCGAGAGCATAGCTAACTGCACGGGCAGAACCTCCTGCACCAAGGATCAGGGCGGTCTTTTCCATTTTTTTGTCCTCTTTCCATACTGGAGTCTTGCCTTCTTGAAGGAAGTTGTTCAAATCGGTCAGAAAACCCGGAGCATCGGTATTATCGCCTATTAATTTCCCCTCTTTGAGATAAATGGTATTGACTGCGCCAATGGATCGAGCGGGCAGGGTTAATTCATCTAAAAACTGGATGGTATTTTGTTTGTGAGGGGCTGTGATATTCACACCGGTTAATTCACCTCTACGAACCTGATCGAGAATAGACTTTAGTCCCTGAATATCGACTTGCTTAATAGGGAAGAGTGAATATCTGCCTTGCAAGCCGCAAGCCTGCAGCGCGGCGCTGTGCAGTGCAGGAGACAGACTGTGGTCGAGTGGGCAGCCAACCAAGCCGAGACGGATCATTGCAAAGTCCTCAGGATGTCAAAATAGCTCGGAAAGGTCTTGGAAACACAGGCGGGATTCTCGATCGTCAATCCAGGCGCACGCAAACCAATGAGCGAAAAGGCCATGGCCATGCGGTGATCGTTATAAGTCTGAATGTTGGCAGACTGAAAGAACTTACACGGATGAATGGTCATTCCATCCGGATGTTCTTCCACTTGAACACCAAGACGAGCGAGTTCAGTGCAGGTAGCGGCGACGCGATCGGTTTCTTTTAGCCGTGCGGTGGCGATGCCGGTGATATGTGTGGGAGTCGAGGCAAAAGGAGCGACAGCCGCCAGGGTCTGAGCAGTATCGGGAATATCCCGCAAGTCCGCCTCAACGCCGAGCAACGTTGCGAATCTTGTTACTTCGATGTAGTCATCGCCCTCGGTGATAATGCATCCCATGCGCTGAAGAATATCAAGAAAAGCAATATCGCCCTGTATGGAGCGACGGGTAATATTCTCGACGCGTACGGTACCGGAGCAAATAGCCGGCGCGGCGAAAAAATAGGACGCTGCGGTAGCATCGGATTCGATGACGTAATTTTCCTTCGGTTGGTACCGTGATGGATGAATTACAAAGCGTCGATATCCCTCGCGTTCAATTTCAATACCGAAGTCACACATCACAGCTAGAGTCAGATCTATGTAAGGTTTGGAATTCACTCCTGTTATGACCTTGATTTCAACAGGTTGTCGCGCGTAAGGAGAAACCATCAATAATCCTGAGAGGAATTGGCTGGAAATATCCCCTGCAATTGAGATTTGTCCTCCCTGTAAACCGTTGGCAGATATTTTTATTGGTAGGCAATGAGTGGATGATATTTCCACGTTCGCTCCCAATTTAATCAAAGCTGAGACCAAATCACCGATGGGACGTGCGCGCATTCGCGCTTCGCCATCAAGAACGAATTCACCGTCACCGAGAGTGAGAAAGGAAGTAAGAAAACGTGCAGCCGTCCCTGCGTTGCCGCAAAAGATTTGAGCCCGTTTCGCTGGGATACCTCCGCCGAGGCCTGTGACGCTCATTTCAACAAGAGTTGGGTCTAACTGAATATCGAATCCCAAAGTTTGCAATGCTTGAGCAAATATGTAGGTGTCGTCTGAAAATAGAGCATTGGTAATGCGTGTTTTACCGACAGCGAGGGATGCAATAAGCAGAGCGCGATTGGTTTCTGATTTGGAACCAGGCACGCGCACTGCGGCGTGAAGAGCGTGAGAGATGGGGATGATTTCGAGAGCTGACATCGTTAGCGGACAAACGTTTGGTAAGCGGCGCGAGATCGATCGAGCAGGAGGAGTAATTTATGAGAATCTTGAGAAGAAAGCGCAGACTCGAATGTCGTCAATTCTTTTTGGAGGAGGCCAATAGCTGCCAAGACATTTTCGCGGTTGGATTCCAGGACACCCAACATCATGGAGGACGGGGTCGCGGCGAGTCGGCTTGTAGATCTAAGTCCTGGACCGGCTAAAATGGCAATTTCCTGAGGTGCTACTGGCGCTCTCGACAGCACTGATGTAAACGTCGAGGATAAAAGAAAAGGAAGATGGCTGGTTAATGCAAGTACGCGGTCATGTTCGAAGGCATCCATCCAGACAACTTGTGCACCAATGGCATGGATAAGTTGTTCTGCGGCTCCTCGGGCGCGTGAGGAGCTGCGAGGAAGCGCAGTAAGTACGAAAGGAGAAGATTGATACAACCCAGCCTCGGCATTTTCAAGTGAAAGCTTTTCCTTACCGCAAATAGGATGCCCGCCAATGGGGTCGAAGCGTTCCGGCAAATGCGACATCCTTTCCATAATCAGGCGTTTGGTGGAACCCAGGTCGAACACGACGCACGGATTTGGCATAAGGTCAGGCAGCCGTTGCAGCAAGGCAAGGATCATTGGCACCGGTGTAGCTAAAACAACGATATCGGCTTCCGGCAGAAGCCTGGCGGGATCCGCCTCAGCGCGGTCAACTATGTTTTTCGAGAGGGCCAACTCAAGCGTCGCTTCGTGCAAGTCGGATCCATATAGAGCCCGGCAATGGCCTCTTAAAGCCAGGGCCAGTGATCCGCCCATCAATCCCAATCCAATAATGGCGACCGTTGAATCCTGTAACGAAAAGCCATCCTCCGACATGGTCACCACCCTGCCGCGACTTGACGGTTAATGGGAGCGATACGGCGACCCACCACTTGCGCAATCGCCCTGACTTGTTTGACCAACTCCGCAAATTTCTCGGGTTTGAGTGATTGTTTGCCGTCAGATAAGGCGTGAGCAGGGTCAGGGTGGACTTCGATGATCAATCCGTCCGCACCCGCAGCGATCGCTGCGCGCGCCACGGCTGCAACATAATCGGCGTTACCAGTGGAATGACTTGGGTCGAGGATTACCGGGAGATGAGTAAGACTTTTGAGAACGGGAATGGCGTTGATGTCGGTGGTGTTCCGGGTGGCAGTCTCAAATGTACGGATGCCGCGTTCACACAGGATCACTTGACGATTGCCACCTGCCAGGATGTACTCAGCCGACATCAGCAATTCTTCGATCGTGGCTGATAGGCCGCGTTTGAGCAGAACCGAAGTACGGGTCTCACCGATGGCGCGCAGCAGGTTGAAGTTCTGCATATTGCGAGCACCGGTCTGGAGCACATCCACGTATTTGACCATCAAGTCGAGTTGGGTCTGAGACATGATTTCGGCCACAATGGGCATTCCAGTTCGTTCACGCGCTTCTGCAAGATACTCAAGACCTTCTTCGCCTAGTCCTTGAAAGGAATACGGAGAGGTACGCGGTTTGAAAACGCCGCCGCGTAAGGCATTGGCTCCTGCTTCGCGGACTGCTTGCGCTGTTTCCAGGATCTGTGTTCGTGACTCGATGGCGCAAGGACCGGCGATGATGACAATGTCATTACCCCCAATCTGAAATCCGTCCAGTGGGAAGACCGAATTCTCAGGATGAAATTGACGGGAGGCCAGCTTGAATGGCTGGGTGATCCGTTTGACCATATCAACTCCATCAAGGACTTCAAAACGGTCATTGGGGATGTTGTGGCTTTCGCCAATCGCGCCGATAACCGTGGTCTCCACGCCTTGCGAAAGATGTGGGGTCAGTCCGAGGGATTTGATGACCTGGATAACTCCTTCCACCTGCTCAGGCGATGCGTTAGGTTTCATAATGATCATCATGGCTTGCTCCTTCTCATTAGATAAAATTTGGATGCTCGTAAATTCATTGCGCGGAAATCAAATCGGGACGGAGCTTAACTGCCTCGCGTAAATATACATGCTTGATGGCAGATTGATCGCAGTCCGTGTTCCAGTGTATAAGGATACGGATCACTCGAGGCAGGCTGCCAGGAACAGGGATCTCGACGGCGCAGATCATTGGGACTAGCCCCCATCCCATTTGGCGGGCGCCTTGTGCTGGAAAAGTCGAGACCATATCATTCGTTACCGTGAAAAAAACACTGGCGATATCTTCTGGATCCATGCCGGAATTGGCTTTTATAATCGCTCCCAGTAATTCATGGGTCGCCTCCAGAATGAGATCGGGTTGATCAGCCGGAACGGTTATCGCTCCACGAACTCCTCGAATGGTCATATTTTCTCCTCTAGGGTGACGGCTCATCACTTTCATCCCATCTTTCATCAATTCAAGCGGGTCGCCGATGCAAGATCACTTAATAAAAAAAGAGCGAGACCGTATGGTCTCGCTCTTTAAGTATCCAGATCTTGGTTCACTGTCTACTTAAGCGCCGCCAACGGCAAGCGTGTTTCGGAGGCCGTAATAAAAGTAGAATGCAAACCAGAGCTGCGACTTAAGCATATTGGACGGTATTCTATGCGCGAGGGCCGCATCCGTCAAGAGGGAGATTTTATTTCCATCAACGCATCATGATAACTCCTGGCGAATTCTCTTGCTGCCTCGACAGGAGATGGGCTCTCGCCAATCGTAGCAACACACGCCGAACCAATGATAACCCCGTCTGCTATCGCACCAACAGAGCTTGCTTGCTGCGGAGTCCCGATGCCAAACCCCACACATACCGGTAAGGAGGTATTTTGGCGCACCCGACTCACCAGCTCTCCCAATCCCTCTGGTACTTCTTTGCGTGCGCCGGTTATGCCGGTTACGCTGACGAGATAGACGAATCCCACCGCGCCGCTTAAGATCGATACCATTCGCCCAGATGGGGTTGTGGGAGCTAACATACGAATTAATGGCAAGTCTGCATCAAGTGAAGTCGGAGAGCCTGCCGCAGTCTTGAACACCTCTGCTTCTTCAGGAGGCAGATCGGGAATAATGAACCCATCCGCACCGTTGGAGCGTGCTTCCTCGATGAATCTCTTCAATCCATATGCGAGCATCGGGTTGTAATATCCCATCAACACCAACGGAATTGTCACGCCGCGGCGGCGCAGCTCCGCTACCGCCTCCAGCGACTTCTTTACGGTGATCCCCTTCTCCAATGCGGTTTGTGTCGCTTTTTGGATAACTGGTCCATCAGCAAGAGGGTCAGAGAAAGATAATCCTACCTCGATCAAATCAGCGCCGTTCTTTGCCAGCGCTTCGATAACATCCAGCGATGTCTCCAGAGATGGGTAACCCACTGGAAAATATGGCATAAAAATTGGCTTGTATTTGAATGCAGTTTCAATGCGGTTCATGATTACTCAGGTTGAAGAATGGTGTATTATTAAAAGGACTTGCGAATTCGAATTGGAACGAATAACCGTCGAGCATTCTCGAGGAAGATCAAATATCTGTGAAAGATGGACGGGAATGAAAAGATAAATCGGAGTAGAGAGGGGTTGGCTCTGATATATGTGTTGATGCAGAAACCAACTTTCAAGTTGCAACCTTCAATTCCCATCCAACTCCTTTATCATTGTATTCAAATCCTTATCCCCTCGCCCTGAGAGATTGACCAGGATTACCTGATCTTTCCTCATGCGCGGTGCGCGCTTGAGCACCTCCGCAACCGCGTGGGCTGACTCAAGGGCCGGGATAATCCCCTCCGATCTGCATAGAAACGAGAAAGCCTCCAGGGCTTCCGCGTCCGTCGCCGAGGTGTAAAACGCCCGTTCGGTATCCCGGAGCATAGCATGTTCAGGGCCTACCGCAGCATAGTCCAGTCCTGCCGAAACGGAGTGCGTTTCGGCAATCTGGCCGTCCTCATCCTGCAACACGTATGTCTGCGTGCCATGGATCACACCCACGCGTCCGCGTGATGGGTCACCGAAGCGCGCTGCATGTCTGCCTGAAGCAATGCCGTTCCCCGCCGCTTCTACCCCGACCAATTCAACCGCCTCATCCTCGAGGAAACTGCTAAAGATGCCGATCGCATTCGACCCGCCGCCTACGCAGGCGATCACAGTATCGGGCAGCCGGCCTACTTCAGCCAGCATTTGCGCACGTGACTCGCGCCCAATCACTGATTGGAATTCGCGCACCATAGTCGGGTAGGGATGCGGTCCTAAAGCCGATCCCAATAAATAATGAGTATCATGCACATTGGTGACCCAATCGCGAATGGCTTCATTGATCGCATCCTTCAAGGTTTTCGTTCCTGAAGTCACCGGGCGAACCTCCGCACCGAGCAATTCCATTCGAAAAACGTTCGGCTCCTGACGCTGCATGTCCACGCTGCCCATGTAGACCACGCATTCCAGTCCAAGCAGTGCAGCACAAGTTGCCGAAGCCACACCATGCTGTCCAGCGCCCGTCTCGGCTACAATTCTCCGTTTGCCCATGCGTTTGACCAGGAGTGCCTGCCCGAGAGCATTATTGATTTTGTGCGCACCTGTATGCGCCAAATCTTCTCGTTTCAAGTAGATCTGCGCCCCGCCCAATTGCTCCGACAGACGCCGCGCGTAAGTCAATGGGGTAGGACGCCCGACGTAAGACGCGAGCAATTTGTTGAACTCTTGTTGAAAAGCCGGGTCGTTTTGCGCCTCCACAAAGGCCTGCTCAAGTTCTATCAGCGCAGGCATCAACGTCTCAGGGACAAATTGTCCGCCGTATGGACCAAACTTAGCAGGTAATAGAGTCCGCGTCATCATTTCTCCCGATATTATCCAGATCTTATTTCTTGTCTGGTTTGCTTCAGGATCGAACGTACAGCCTGGACGAACGATCTCATTTTGCGCGGGTCCTTTTTTCCGGGGCTCGATTCCACGCCGGAGGCGACATCCACACCCCAGGGATTGACCTGTTTTACTGCTTCTGCAACATTCCCGGGATTTAGACCTCCGGCCAGGAATAGCGGGTAGTGCTTTGACAATCCAGCAGCCACAGGCCAATCGGAAGTAAAGCCTGTCCCTCCGTAGGATCCGCTGGTCGATGCATCCACCAAAAGGGCAGGAGCTTCATTCCGGATGTAAGCCAATGCCCCGGTTCCTGGAACGCCGCGATATGCCTTGAAGGCCTTATTCCCAAAAGCGGCACAGAATTCGTGCGATTCATCACCGTGAAGCTGAACCAGATCCAATGCGCCGGTTTCCAATAAAGATCCGATCTCATCGTACGAAGAATTAACAAACACACCGACGAGATTAATGGATGGTTTTTCCTTTTTCATAACGGAGGCGATCTCGGCGAATTTTTTAATTTCAATGAATCTGACGCTTTTTGGAAAGAAATTAAAACCAAGGTAGTCTGCTCCAGCTTCGACTGCAGCCAGAGCCTCTGAAAGGGTTTTGATCCCGCAGATTTTAATTATCGTCATCGCTTTCTAACTTTCCAATTTTTGTATGTTTAAACCTGATAACTCTCTTACTTTTGCCGCAATATCCGGAGCAGTGATCAGGGCTTCGCCCACCAAGACTGCATCCACCTTTGCCCTCGCAAGCTGTTCAACATCCTCGGAAGTGAATATGCCGCTCTCTGCTACAACCGTTATATGGGCGGGGATCATGGGACGCAGGCGTTCGGTAATTGCGAAGGAGACTTTAAACGTCCCAAGGTCACGGTTGTTTATACCGATTATTCGAACTTCGTTCAACCGTAAGGCGCGCTCGGTCTCGGCTTCATTATGAACTTCAACCAAAGGAGTGAGACCCAAATCCAGAGCGAGTGCATGCAGATCAGCAAATTGAGCATCATCGGTCAGAGCCGCCGCGATAAGCAAAACCGC
Organism: Anaerolineae bacterium; assembly: GCA_041498515.1. Taxonomy (GTDB): domain Bacteria; phylum Chloroflexota; class Anaerolineae; order Anaerolineales; family Villigracilaceae; genus Fen-1038. The sequence goes on along the minus strand of JBGQIO010000096.1, from coordinate 786 downwards.
GTCCGCGCCGTTGGCGCGAGCTTCATAGATTTGCGGTTCGGCAATCAAGAAGTCTTTGCGAAGAAGCGGAAGAGGGGCGCGAAGAACAAAACGTAAATTGTAAAGTGTTTGAAGTTTACCAAGGAAATATTTTTCGTCGGTGACTACGCTGATAGCAGAGGCACCGTTATCAATATAGATACCGGCAGTTTCAAAAAGATCAATGTCCGCGGCCAGTATTCCCCTGGAGGGACTGGAGCGTTTGAGTTCAGCGATCAACCTCACTCCAGTCCCATTTCCCTCCAATGCATTAACGAGGGAAGCAGAGCGAAGGGAAACTGCTGTGCGAAAATCCCTGGGAACCGGAGTCTGCTCCGCGGCGCGGCGTAATGCTCGAAGATCGAGCCCGGCAAGCTCCGATTTTTTATGGGCGATGATCTCTTTGAGGAAGTCAGTCATCCTGCATTCGCCTGAACAAACGATTTACTATATTCAAGCAGGGAGTCAAGTTTGGCAAGAGCGTTGCCACCATCTAGTGACGCGCGCGCTTCCGCCAGGGCCAACTTGAAATCGCCGGTTTCGGCTGCCATGGCACCTGCAGCGTTAAGCAAAATCGCGTCGCGTCGGGCGCCGTTTAGTTTTCCATTGAACAGGTCGCGCATCATCAACGCGGCTTCTTCAGGTGTACCCCCGCGCAAGTCCGCAACAGAGGCCCGAGCAAGACCTAAATCGGCAGGATCCAGATCGTAGGTACGGACAGCGCCGTCTTTAAGATGGCTGACCCGGTTAAGACCGCAAGGATTCAGT
>JBGQIO010000095.1:0-12370 GCA_041498515.1 Anaerolineae bacterium | reverse complement strand
TGTCACCTTGGAAAACGTCCGTTTCTGCTTGACTCTAAAGACAGTTGCTTCGCGAAGAGCACCTGCACCTACGGCCTTCGGCCTTCGGTCGGCAATTGGAATGGGAGGAAAGAAAATTCGAACGTGACATGGTCATAGCAGATACCTTTCGTCCCACGCTTTCAGCCTGGGACGAAAGAGACCGAAAAAATGGACGTGTGCGGGGCGTGCGCCCCGCACACGTCCATTTTTTCGGAATCCTTAAAGGGGCTGTGAGTAGTTACCTTATGTTTATAGAACGGATTCTAATCACTGAAAATGACGGGGGAATTAAATCGAAGATGAACGTATAATGAGAACCTGGAGGAGAAGAGTCCCCCGGCGACATTGGAACGATCACAAAAAGAGGCTTAACCCTGCGATTGGAAAGGCATAAATCGAATGTTGAGTATCCTATTAACCGTCCTGGTCGGGATCCTGGGTGGAATCGCTGTCGGAATGCAGGGTCCCATCGTGTCTCAGATGAGCCAACGGATCGGCAGCGCGGCCGGCACTTTTGTGGTGCATGTAAGCGGCGCATTCTTATCAGGCCTGCTGCTGCTGGCGCGCGGAGGCGAGAACATTCAAAACTGGCGCAGTCTGTCCTGGTATATGGCAGGCTCCGGTTTTTTCGGAGTTGTTTTGTATCTGACCCTCAACCATACCATGCCGCGCCTGGGCGCGACCACAGCCCTGGCGTTGATCATCATCGGGCAGCTTGCCATGGGAATACTCATCGATCACTTCGGCTTATTCGGCGTCGCCGTCCGTCCAATTGACGCGGCGCGGATCATCGGAGCGGTTTTATTGATCGCCGGCGGAATCTTGATCGTAAGGTAAGAACCCCATGTTCATCACGCTCGAAGGCCCCGAAGGCTCCGGCAAGACGTCCCACGTCCCTCCCCTCGTGGAATACCTGCGCGAGAAGGGCTATATCGTTTTCCCCACGCGCGAACCAGGCGGGACCTCCATCAGTGAGCAGATCCGCGGCATCCTGCACGACCTGAAGAACGCCGAGATACATCCGCATACCGAGACCCTGCTCTATCAGGCCGCGCGCGCACAGATCGTGGAACAGGTCATCAGACCGCGACTGGCGGCGGGCGAGATCATCATCTCCGACCGCTATTTCGATTCGACCATCGCCTATCAGGGCTATGGTCATCAACAAAACCTGGATGAAGTCTGGGCATTGGTGAGGTACGCGACGGGCGGCCTGGTGCCTGAATTAACCGTCCTACTGGATATCGATGTGGAAACGGGACTCAAACGGAAAACGCAAAACGGGGCTGAATGGAACCGGCTGGATGCTTATACCGTTGAATTCCATCAGCGCGTACGCGCCGGATATCTGGAGATGGTGAAGCTGGAGCCGGGACGCTGGGTGGTGGTGGATGCAAGCCGTGAATGGAAGGTAGTGCAGGAAGGGCTGAGGAAGGTTATTGAGGAAAAGTTAGAAGGAAGGTGATCTTTTCAAAAAGAACTTTTAACAATCCAAACTCTTGCAATTTGGATGGAATGGGTCTATGCTTGCACATCGCCATGAAGATGATTCGAGCTGTGCATCTTCAAAAATTCTTTTACCCAAGGAGAGAAGAAATGAAAAGATCGTTCCCCGCGTTCGTTCTTTTAGTGCTTGCCAGCCTGCTGTTGGCAGCCTGCGCCCCGGCGACCACGCCGACCGCGGCGCCCCCGGTGACGGTTCTGGCCACTGTGGTGGTCACGGCAGTACCCACCGCCGCACCGACAGAAGCCCCGGCACCTACGCCAGTGGTTGCCGTGGATCCAACGCTCCTGACACAAAAGGGCAGGCTGCTGATCTGCTCTGACATGCCGTACCCCCCGATGGAATACTTCGATGCGAACGGCAACCCGACGGGATCAGACATCGAGATAGGCACCGAGATCGCCAAACGGCTGGGGCTTCAAGTGCAGATCGTGAACAGCGTGTTCGATACGATCATCGCCGCGGTGACCAGCGGTAAGTGCGACATCATCATCTCAGACCAGAACATCACCGCGGATCGCCAGAAGCAGGTCAGCATGATCCTGTACTTCCAGGCTGGCCAGTCCATGCTGGCAGCCAAGGGCAACCCGCTAAACATAAACACTCCGACCGACCTGTGCGGCCAAAGTGTAGCGGCCGAGAGCGGGACGACCGAGGTGGATTACCTGCAAGGTACCAGCAGTTTCAAAGGCGCAGGCCTACCTGCGGATTGCACCAAGGCCGGCAAGAAGGCCCCCACTGTGGTAGTCACGCAGAAGGACACAGACGCTCTCCAGCAACTTCAGGCTGGTAAAGTAGCGGTATACTTCGCCGATACGCCGGTCGCGGCCTACTACGTTGTCCAACATCCCGATCAGTTCCAATTGGTGGGCCAGGTAATCGAGCCAGCCACGGTAGGCATCAGCATTCCCTGCGGCCAGGCGGACTGCACAAATGCCCCGCTCACGCCATTAGGCCAGGCCGTGCAGACGGCGCTCAAAAGCATGATGGCCGACGGGACCTACGCCAGTATCCTAGCAAAATATAACTTGTCGAGCGGAGCAGTCACGCTCCCGTAGACACCAGTTCCGGTTCCCTAAGAGGATAGCAGGCCGATCGGGTATAGATTTCGGTCGGCCTGCACCTGTTCCTTGCATAAATCTCTACTGCTTATCACAACTATCTTTAGATTTGGTTTCAGCAAGTGCAAGGCGATAAACAATATTTTGTCCATTTTATTCCGCATACTGGTTCGCATCACACATTCTTGTTGCTTCCATTTCGCCGGGGTTAAAACCCCTGCTGGTAGTGACACTGCTTCGCATAAGTACATAGAAGCCCTGTGGGCTAAAAGTAAATATAACAGCAGGAGCTCCATTGTAATATAACAAAAAATTGGTTAAGATACTGATAGAACGCATACTGCTTCGCAGTACGATGAAATTGTGCTTACTGCTGCGCATTGAGCTGTGCAGAACCCTATAGTTTCCATAATACGGATCATCGGGAGATAGCCATGTATCATTTTGACTGGCCGCTCTTTATTCAATATATCTGGCCACCCTCGGCGTTCCAGGATCCTCTTATCCGAAACGGCTTGATCGCTACCGTGGTGGTGAGCATAGTAGCACAGGCGTTGGGGGTATTGCTGGGCCTGTTCGCCGCACTTGGCAAGATGTCCAAATTCATCGTCTTCCGATGGGCTTCCGAAATTTACGTTTGGTATTTCAGAGGTACACCCCTGCTGGTGCAGATGGCACTGCTCTTCTTCGGCCTGGGGGTAACCCACATCTATAACTTTCCGGATATCGTCATTGGCGCCATCGTTATCACCGGCGCGATCCAGGCTGGCACGCTGGCATTGGGGATCAATGAAGGCGCTTATATGGCGGAGATCATCCGGGCCGGGATCGAGTCGATCGACCCGGGCCAGATGGAGGCTGCCAAATCATTGGGGATGACATCCGGACTGGCCATGCAGCGTATCGTCCTGCCGCAGGCCGCCAAGGTAATCATTCCCCCGCTGGGCAATGAGTTCAACAGTATGATGAAGACCACTTCGCTGATGGAAGTGATCTCGGCCGGCGAATTGTTCTTCGGTTTCAACCAGGTGAACGCCCGCATCTTCAAGCCCTTTGAGCTGTTCATTGCCGCCTCGCTTTATTATATATTTTTGACCACTATCTGGACGATCATCCAGGCGCGGATCGAATCGGGACTCGGTGAGCGCAAGGGCATCGAACGGGGCCCGGGCATGATGAAGCGACTGTTGTCCGGCTCGAGCGGGAAAGGAGCGCGTTGATGAATACAACCGCTTCGGCTAAAGTGAAGCTGGACGACAGCAATATCATCGTCAAAGCCGAGCAGGTCAACAAGCACTTCGGCTCACTCCACGTGCTGAAGAACATCGACCTGGAGGTCCGCAGAAACGAAGTGGTCGTTATCATTGGACCTTCCGGCTCGGGGAAAAGCACTTTCCTGCGGTGCATCAACCATCTTGAGAAGATCAACAGCGGGCATATTTACGTCAACGGCCATATGATCGGTTACCACGACCGCAACGGCCGCCTGGTGGAAGACAGCGAAAAGAACATTGCCCGCCAACGGGCCGAGATCGGCATGGTTTTTCAGCGCTTCAATCTCTTCCCCCATCTCACCGCATTGGAGAACATCATGGAGGCCCCGGTACGCGTGCGCAAAACCCCACAGGAACAGGCACGAGGGGATGCAGAACGCCTGCTGGTGCGCGTAGGGTTAGCGGATAAACGCGACCAGTATCCCAACCAACTCTCGGGCGGCCAGCAACAACGCGTGGCCATTGCGCGCGCCCTGGCCATGAAACCCAGCCTGATGCTCTTCGACGAGCCGACCTCTGCCCTGGATCCTGAAATGATCGGCGAAGTGCTCGACGTCATGAAAGAACTTGCGCAGGAGATGACGATGATCGTCGTATCGCATGAAATGGGCTTTGCACGCGCGGCTGCCAACCGGATCATTTTCGTGGATGAGGGGCAGATCGTGGAGCAGGCGACCCCCGACGAATTTTTCAGAAATCCGCGGGAGGAACGCACGCGACTCTTCTTAAGCCAGATCCTACATTAGTTTAAGGTTATAAAGTTGGCTTCGGCGATTCATATTACTTGCTTCGGTGATTCATATCGTCTGCTTCGACGATTCTTATCGTCGAAGTATGCGATGGTGGCTAGATGCCACCTCGCATGAAAGTGGGCAATGGTGGCTGGATACCACCTTGCCCGAAGGTTTAAGGTTAGTAAGTTGATGGTTTCAGGTGGTATCCAGGGAGGTTACTTATCGCCAGTGGGCTTAACCCCGGCTCCTTCGATCATCAGGATCACAGTTTTCCGGGGCGCGCGCGGTCGATGCATAATGCCCTTTGGGACAGTAAACCCCTGCCGCGGGGCAAGCTCGACCGAGCGACCTTCCAGGTCAATGATGAATTGACCTTCCACAACATAGAAGAATTCATCCTCTTCAGCGTGTTTATGCCAGTGAAATTCGCCTTGCACGACGCCCAGCCTCACGACACAATCATTCACCCGGCACAAGGTTTGGTTATACCAGGGATCTGTGGCGGCATTGACGAGGGCCTGAAGATCTACGAGCTCTAGCGGCGCAAATAACGGCTCCACGTGGATGGAGTAAGGTTCTTTAGGTTCCATGGTCGTCTCCTCGTATTTCGCAGAACTTAGGTCACCCGATCACCGAATTGAGATAATCGAGAAATGGCTTCATGGCAGTGAAGCCATCCATGACATGAGCACCAAATTTGGGTGACAACACCGTCGCGTCGGTGATACGGTGGACCGCGACGACCTCCTTCAACCGAAGCAATTCGATCTCGGGATGATCACGATCGAAGCCCTTTGGCACGGTCTTTAATTTTTCACCCTCTATGGTCCCAAAGAATTGTTGGAAGGCTTTATCGTTAACAACTTTTTTGAACGATTTGGGATCGCGGTCAATGGCCTCCCGGAATTTGGTAATCTGGGCCGAGTCAGGCATGTGCAATCCACCGGCAATCATGGAGGCACTGGAAGGCTCGATGTGTAAGTAATAGGTCAAGCGCGTTGATTTTTTGCCCCCCGGCCCGATCGAAGCGCCCATATTCGTCTTGTAAGGAGATTTGTCCTTCGAGAACCGGATATCGCGATAGATGCGCATGACGCAATCTTTGGCAGTGATCCCGCTTAAATTCTCAACAGACCCAAAACCGACGATCAATTGGTCCACAAAAGCTTCGAACTCTCCTTTGGCTTTCTCGTATGCAGGGCGGTTTTTCTCGAACCAGGCCTTGTTGTTGTTCTTTTGAAGGCCACCCAGAAAATCAAGCACCGACTTTAAATCCACGTGATTGTTCATTCCGTCCTCTCTTCCATAGAATTGCGGGTCCTCATAAGCAAGAACGCATATGGTAACTCACCAACTCGCGAGTCCACTAGGATTATACACAGGCGACGATTAAGCTTCTCTAAAAATCCGCTAATGCAGGAATAATCTCCCTCCCAAATATCTCCAGCGGTTTAATAAAGGTTCGTTACGATCCATAGCGCCTGGCCAGACTACCAGTCCGGGTACTTTCGAAGAGCCGCCGCTCGCTTTCCTGAATTTGCGTCAAGAGAGCCGGGTCGTCCAGCGCCGGTATGCAGATGACTTCGCCGGTCTTCAACGCGGCCAACGAGGCGTCCACAATGTCCTCGGCTTTCATGACGATCGCCGGGGGAAAGTTGTTGATGTCCACACCCACATTCTTATGAAATTCCGTCGGCACTACGCCGGGACAGAGAGCCTGTACCTGCACACCCGTCCCGTCCAACTCGCTTTGCAGGAGCTGTGAGAAGGCGTTGATAAATGCTTTTGTGCCCACGTAGGTAGCGCGTTTGGGCAATTGACCCGAACCCAGCGATCCGCTAAATGCCAGGCGCGAAGAGACGTTGATGACGGCGCCTTTTCCCAGCCCGAGCATCCCTGGCAGCGCGGCGTGAGTGAGACGTGTGACGGCCAACACTTGCAGGTTGATCAGTTCTTCGGCTTTATCCGGATCGAGTTGGGTGAAGGGCATATAACCGCCGAAGCCGGCGTTATTAACAAGTAATTCCAAGCCCTTGTCTTCCGAAATATGTTTTTCCACCAGGCGCAGGTCGCCTGGCTTGCTCAGATCGGCCACGAGCACTTCGACACTCAATCCGGCCGCAAGCAGATCTTCTTTCAAACGCTGAGCCAGGGCTTCCAGCCTTTCGCGGCGGCGGGCGACAATGACCAGATCGTAGCCGTTACGCGCCAGGCGTTCGGCAAAAACCGCGCCGATGCCGGAGGAAGCGCCGGTCACGAGGGCGTGCGGTCGAGCTGCAGATTTGGCTACCATAATATATTCTCCTTACCCATAAAGGGCACAATGGATAAATCTGTTAGATTGTGGAAGATAGTACACGGATTGCGCGGATGGAACGGATTTACACGGATTGTATAAAAAAAGAAAAACTCGCCCATTTCCTTCCCCATGCTCTCCAGCCCAATGTCGGATCTTCGGCATGGAACCAGGGCTAAGATCGTGCAGGCCCATATAACGAGAGAGCTTCATTAGCCTATTTCCCGGGTCAGTTCTTGCGGAGATTTGCGAACCAGAGCAGGCCGGCCCCGATGATGATCAAAATGCCGCCATTAATAACCCATTGGGTCTGGCCGGACATAAAACTGCCAGGGAAAACATTAATGCCTTGCAGGAAGAAGAGGATGCCCGGGAGGATCAGCAATCCTGCTACGGTATTCAAAACAATTTTCATTACCGTCTCCAATTTCCAAAGGAACCTAGTTCGAGGGTACCAGACGCCAGAATAAGATCCCAGCGAGCAGAGCCAAAGCCGCACCAAAGTAAAAGGGTGCCGACGGGCCTAATCCAGTCCATGTGCCCGCACCCTGCCAGAGCAAACCTGCGATCACCGAAGCAGGCAGAGCGGTGATGCCAATCGCCGCATTGTAGAGTCCATAAGCAGCGCCGCGGCGGTCCTCAGAGACAATATCCGCCACCAACGCACGCGCGATACCATCGGTTGCGCCGTAATAGATCCCATACAACCCATACAAGACCCACACCTGCCAGCCCGTGCGCGATAAAGCCAGCCCCAGATATACCAATCCGTAGGCAATCCATCCCCCGATGATCAGCTTGCGGCGACCCAGCTTATCCGAGAGGGCACCCAGCGGGCCGGCCAACACCGCGTAGACCAGGTTGAAGGTCATGACCATCAGCATGATCTGCAAGACGTCGAGGCCGCGGTTTTGACCAAGCAGGACAACGAAGGAATCGGAAGAGTTGCCCAACGTGAACAACACCACCACAAAAAGGAATAGTTTAAAACGCGAGTCCATCCCTTCCAGCGTCAACCGGACAGGGCCTGCCGCTTTCTTTGTCCCCGATACATCCGTCGCGGCCAACGCTAAAACCAGCACAGCCAACACTCCCGGGAGGATGCTGACCAGCACCACGGCCTGGAAGGTGCGACGGGTTAAATCCGCCGCACCGGATTCGGTCAGCCAGACGATGAGGGCGGCCAGCCCAAGCCCGACAAAAGCACCGGCCGTGTCACCGGCACGATGGATGCCGAAAGCCAGTCCGCGTTGTTTCTCGTCGATGCTATCCGCCACCAACGCGTCACGAGGCGCGGTGCGGATACCCTTGCCCATGCGGTCGGCAAAGCGCACACCCAGCACCCACCCCCAGGCGTTCGCAAAATAAAGGAAAGGCTTCGAGAGAGCAGATAAGGCATAGCCTGCGACGGCCAGCCATTTGCGCTGGCCGAGTTGATCGGAGAGAGCGCCGGCATAGACTTTTGTGAGACTGGCAGTTGTTTCGGCAATGCCATCAATCAGTCCGATGACGGCGGTACCGACGCCAAGCACATTGGCGAGGAAAAGAGGGATGAGGTTGAAGATCATCTCCGATGAGATGTCGGTAAGGAAGGAAGTAACCGTTACGACCCAGATATTGCGAGGGAGACTTCGAAGGGAGGATTTATTTTCCATCGGTTTTTTTGAAGGAGAACAGCAGGAAGAGATGTGAAAAGAGAGAAGAGAGTAGAGAGTAGAGAGATGATTATCTTACCTGGTTATCCCTCGTCTTCGCCGTTATCCGGGGCGCTGGGCTGTTCCACCCGCAGAACCTCGCCGTGAAGATTGATCACAACCTTGAAACCGAGCATTCCCAGATATGCGCGTCCTTCTTCGGGAATGCCCTGCTGCATCAACTGATCAAACTGTTGATCCATGTTCTTGAGCTGCTGTTCGATAAAGGCCTTCGAAAAAATGTCCTCCTGTCCCAGCATCTTAGCGGTCTGTTCGGAGATCAATCCCTCACTGCCCTTCATCATCTCCTGCAACTGCTTTAACACCTGACGATCCACCTGAGCGGAAGGTATATGACGGCGGAAACCCGCATCGTCCACAACGTAAAACGGCTCCTCGCCAACAATCGCAGTTTCAGCTAGGCGGTCTCGTTCGTCCACGACAAGACCGGCAAATAAAGGTTGTCTTGGCATACTATCCTCTTAGGAGTTTGGAGCAATCGATTTTCGGGGTTGATCCGGGCAGGCCTCGCGAAGCATTCCCGCGGAGCCCCGGCGACTTGAGTCATCATTTACGAATTCGATGAGACGATCTCGACATGCGTCCCTTCGCCCGGTTTGTAAAGATACTGCGTATCCGGCGGAACCAGGGGATGGGTCCAGCGATAGATGAATTTCGCATCGGCAGGTGAGAGATTCACGCAGCCATGACTGCGCGGTTTGCCATAATCGTTGTGCCAGTAAGTACCGTGGAAGGAATCGCCCGTACCCGTGAAAAAACTGACCCAGGGCACACCGGGCAGGTCATACCCATGACCCGCTCCGGCTTCCCCATCATTGGTCATGTGGATGGTGGGGCCTTTATGAAAGGTTTGGAATTGACCGAGCGGAGTCGGTGTCCCTTTACCGCCGCTGGAACAGCGCGTCACCAGGACGGCCTGGTCGTCTTCAAAGGCGGTGACGGACTGCGTGGCGGTATCCACATAGATATGCTTGCGGTCGTTGGATACCCCGTCAGAAAGCGGGGTCAGTTCCTCGCGGGGCACTAGGCGCACGTCGCTGGCGGGGAGATACAATGAAACCTGGCGCAGGCTGTCGTAGATCTTATACCAAACGCCCTTCTCATAAGGATTTACAGTGACAGCGGTCACCCATTGCGTCGTCGCAAAGTAACAGCGATAGCCGGTACCAGACTTAAAACTTGGGTCGTGATACGTCGCGCTGAAAGGTACAGTGATCTCACCCAGCTGTCCGGCAGCAGGAATCTCAAAGACGGGTTTCTGGTAATTGGTTTCAACCGGCTGAACCCAGCCCGAGTACGTATAGCCCTGGCCGTCGAGTTGATACCACGTTTTGTTATAGGGATTACCGATATCGCCATCCACCTGACCGGTAATGCTCACCACCTCATCGCGGCCATAGACGTGAATTGTTTTGGCCTTGAAGGACGGGTCGCTGAACAGGTTAATGCCGCTGAGCGTCATGCGGCCCTGCGTAGGGGAATCAGCCCAGGCGCGGTCCAAATGAAGCCCGGCAAGAAATGTGCCGAGCAGCCCTGCGCCGGATAGCTTGAGAAAATCACGACGTGATAGCGGAGGATTCAAAACAGACATTTTATGGATTTTATCTGATTTATGGGAACGGATGAATGAAGGGGAGGAAAGTCTAATACAACTCTTAGAGGCAAGGAGAGACGGAGACAGGGAAACACGGAGATAATTCCCAATCTTGTTTTTTCTGCGAATTATGTTTTCCGAAAAGCCTCCAGTATTCCCGATTCTGAAATTGGAGGCTGTGGAGAATCAGCAATCATTAATCGATGATCTCCAGCAAGGTGCCGGTTGTCTTGTAAGCGAATTGTTCGTCCGGTTTGACGACCGGCTCCGTCCAGCGGAAAAGCCATTTGGCAGCCGAGGGACTCAAGTTGACGCAGCCATGACTCTTCGGATGTCCAAAGTCGTTATGCCAGAAGGTCCCATGCAGGGACAAGCCCGCCTCGGTAAAGTACATCACCCACGGGACACCCGGCAGGTCGTAACCATCGGCGGTGATGTCACCATTTGCCATGTGCCGTGTGGGACGTTTGTAGTACGTCTGGAACTGACCGGCAGGCGTAGTGTACTGCCCATATCTATAAATTTTACCGGTTGCGGCCCGTGTGACGAAGACCGGTTCACCGTTTTCATAAGCAAAAACGAGCTGGGCATTCAACTGCACCTGGACCATTTTCTGAGAGTTGGGTACGTCAGGAGAGAGCGGAACCAACTCATCATCCGGTATCAGGCGCAGATGTTCGGCGGGTGCGTAGTATAGTTTGTTCCATTTGTCATCCAGCACTTGATACCAGACTTTTCCATCCGTTGGATCCGTCGAGGCAGACATGATCCAATGAACGGTATCGTAATACATACGGTAAGCGACTTGCGCATTCTTATCAGCCTGCATAAGCGCGTCGGTATAAGGGACGCTGACCTCACCCAGCAGGCCTGCGAGAGGAATGTCGAGCGTCGGTACATTTAGAAGAGTGCGTACCGGCTGCAGAGTACCAGAATAGGCAAAGCCCTCATCACCGATCTGATACCACACGCGGTTGTAAGCGGTAACATCGTCACTGATCGTTATATCAGTAATGGGTAAGACAGAATCCCGCCAGTACAATTTTACGGGGAACGCGTTAAAGGACGGCTTATCGTATAACCAGATCAACCGGGCGGTGACACGGCCTTGCTGCGCGTCAAGAGCATCTTGATAAAAAGCAGACCCTGGTTCTGATAATAGGGAATTGATAGGGCTGTTCGGGAGGAGGACTCCCAGGAATCCCAATCCGCTCAACTTGAGAAAGTCACGGCGTGAAAGGGTGTCACCTGGTTCGACCATGAACGGATTCTAACGTAAAAGCGAACGGATAACGATCCAATGGGCGACCAGCATGGCTGCCCGTACCGGGGATTATCGAGGGTCGTCTTGAGGCGCGCCATGGTGTACACATCCACGAATTCCCCGTTCCGGTAGGCAAACTGAAGAAAGGTGCCTTCCATAACGAAGCCAAATTTCTTATAGAGCCGTATGGCCGGCTCATTATCCGTATACACTTCCAATTCGAGTCGTTTGAGGTTCAACCAATTGTCGGCAAGATCAAGCACCGCTTGCATAAGCGCCGTCCCTGCACCTTTCCCCTGCCAATCGTCACGCACGGCCATGCCGATCTGCCCCACATGGCGGCGACGCGGCCAGTTGGGGAAAGTGAATAGGCCCAGCTGACCCACGACTTCATCGCCAGCGCAAGCCAACAGATTAAAGGTTCCCTCGGGTGATTCTGACAGACGTTTTTTCCAGGATTCGGCGGAGGGAAAAGGCAGCTGTAAAGTCCCCCAGATGACCTTCGGACCCGTGAAAATCTGATTTACGGCATCGTAGTCAGTAATCTCGGCCCGGCGAACATTGAACGCTGTGGAAGTGGACATTTCTTTTAATGAAAAGAATAATCCGTGGTTGGCGAAGCACCCACCATCTTCGATGGTGCTTCGCAAAGATCAATAGCCATCCTTGCGGCAAGAAGATCATTAACTACTGATGGTGATACTGATAGTGATTCCGCTTCGCGTGGAAGTGATACCGCTCTGCGTGCTTCGCATCACACCTTCGTCCCACGCCCCGCCCCGCAGCGCGGGATCTTCGACTTCGCGGGATCTTCGACTTAGAGCCTGGCATGCTGCGCGAAGAACACCTTTGCAGGGAAACCGCCTGCACCTCCGGTCTGCGAGGACGAAGGATACCGAGCAGGAAG